>CANEWU010000100.1 GCA_947442825.1 Synechococcaceae cyanobacterium | reverse complement strand
TTCGTCGACATTGCCGGACTGGTTAAAGGCGCCAGCCAGGGGGAGGGTCTCGGCAACAAATTTCTCGCCAATATCCGCGAGGTCGACGCGATCGTGCATGTGGTGCGCTGCTTCGAGAACGACGACGTCATTCATGTCTCCGGCTCGGTGGACCCGCTGCTCGACGCTGAGGTGATCAACCTCGAGCTGGCCCTGTCCGATCTGGCCCAGGTGGAGAAGAGGCGAGAGCGGCTTAAGAAACAGCTGCGCACCAGCAAGGAGGCCCAGCAGGAGGAGGAGGCCCTCGTGCGCATCCAGGCGGTGCTCGAGCAGGGAGGTGCGGCGCGCTCGGTGACGCTTTCCGACGAGGAGGCCCCCCTGGTCAAGCCCCTCGGCCTGCTGACCGCCAAGCCGGTGATCTACGCCACCAACGTGGCGGAGGACGACCTGGCCACCGGCAACGACTTCGTGGATAAGGTGCGCGCCTTGGCGGAGCGGGAGGGGGCCGGCACGGTCACGATCTCCGCCCAGGTGGAAGCGGAGCTGATCGAGTTGCCGGAGCAGGAGCGAGCGGAGTTTCTCGAGGGTCTGGGGGTGTCGGAAGGGGGCCTGCGCAGCCTGATCCGAGCCACCTACGCACTGCTCGGCCTGCGCACGTATTTCACCACCGGCGAGAAGGAAACCCGCGCCTGGACCATCCGCAGCGGCATGACCGCTCCCCAGGCGGCTGGCGTGATCCACACCGACTTCGAGCGGGGCTTCATCCGCGCCCAGACGATCGGCTGGCGCCAGCTACTGGAAGCCGGTTCCTTGGCGGAGGCCCGCAACCGCGGCTGGCTGCGCAGTGAGGGCAAGGAGTACGTGGTGGCCGAGGGCGACGTGATGGAGTTTCTCTTCAACGTCTGAGCTACCCGCCTGCGTCTGAGCCACACGCCTGCGTCTGAGCCAATCGTCCGCAGCGTCACCCCCTGGACCTCATCCGCAAGGAGGAGCGGCGATCCCCGGCTGGCAGCCGCTCTCGCGCCGCCCCAAAGTGGTGAAACCTGCCTTTCCGAGCCGGCCATGGTCGCCTCCTCCCGCCCGCCCCGTGGAGCGGACCCCGGTTCCGCCGGGCCGGGGCGCTACGGCCTGCTCGATGGCCTGGAGGTGGGTCTGGAGCTGGCCGCCGCCGGACGGCTTGCCGCCGTTCCCCTCCGTCGTCTGCCCCTGAAGGCTGGTGTGCGCCTCGCCGGCGGGGGCCTGCGGGCTGTGGGGCGCGGTGCGGCGGCGGCCGCCCTGCTGGAGGCACCGGTGGCGGTCATCGAGGAAACCCTCGCCGTTCGCCAGGGGCGCAAGTCGCCCGAGCAGGCGGCCCGGGCGGCGGGGGCCAAGGTGGGTGCAGCGGCGTTGGGGGGCGGTGTCGGCGCTGGCCTCGCCTATGGGCTCGGGGCGATCGGTGTGGGCTCCCTCCTGGCTCCGATCGCGCCGGCCCTGTTGTTGGCGGGCGGCGCCACGGTGGTGCTCTCCACCGGCCTGCGGTTGCGGGCCGCCTTCCGGGCGGGCCCGGCCCGCCCGGCCCTGGCCCCCGAGCCTGCCCCCGCGTTCCTCGATCTCGAACCCGTTCCCATCGTGCAGGGCTCCGAGATTTGGGTGGTTCCCCCCTCGGCAGCGGACGGTGATCGATCCGATCGGGGAGAATGGGGCGAGTCCGCTGAGCGTTGATGAGCTCCGATCCCACGCCCGGCGCCGTCGATCCCACGCCCGGCGCAGCCGATCCCACGTCCAGCGCTGCCGATCCCACCGGTGGCAGCAGCCTTCCCGCCGACCCCGGCTCCCACGACCCCGCCTCCCACGACTTCGACGCCCAGAAGGAGGTGCATCGCCGCATCCGCAACGACCCCGACTACGACGACTGGGAGTACGGCACCGAACCCCTCCCCCACGAAGCCTGGCTCAAGCGCCCGGCTGCCGATCCCCCGGCCGACTGAGCGGGGCATCCCGCTGGTTGCGCCCGATCCTTCCCAGCACAGGCAGGGTGAGCAGGCAGAGGGCGGAGACCACGAGCCACAGCCCCACGCCATGGCCCTGGCCATCGAGCAGCCGCCCCGCCAGCAGGGGGGCGGCGAAGGCGCTCAGGGCGAAGCACTGGGAGAACAGGGCCATCGCCAGCCCCTGGTGATCGGCCGGTGTCAGCTCCACCACCGCCTCGGTGGCGGTGGGCAGGAATGCCGTGGCGCCGAGGGCCAGGGGCAGTTGCGCCAGCAGCAGCACCACCAGCCCCTGTTCGATCAGGGCTGAGAGCGCCAGCAGCAGCGTGCCCAGGGCGAAGCTCAGCAGGCTCAGCCCCAGGCCAACGTTCACCGGCCGCCGCGCCATCGCCTGGCCCACCGGCCACTGCAACACCACCATCAGCACCAGCTGCAGGCCCATCAGCAGGGCCCCCAGGCTTTCGGGCAGCGGCGCCCGTCGCAGTCCCCCGCGCACCAGGTCCAGGGGCAGGGCGCTCTGCATCAGGGCCGGGAGACCCGTGGCCACCAGCACCACCACCAACAGGGGCACCAGGGGGCGCAGCCAGCCGAGGGACGTCCCCCTGGCCCCCCCGTCCCGGCGCGGATGGGCCGCCGGCAGCGGTTGGCGTCTGAGCAGCAGCGCCAGGATTACCAGGCAGGCCATGTCCACCAGGTAGATGCCCCGCAGCCGGCCGATCCCCGCCAGCGCGGCCCCCAGCAGGGCGCCGCAGGCCACGCCGAGGGCATCGGCGCTGCGGACCAGGGCGAAGGCCCGGGCCGAGGGAATCGGGGGGCAGGTGAGCGGCACCGCCAGCTCGATCGCCGGCCAGAAGAGTCCTGCGGCGATCCCGAGCAGCAGTTGGCCGGCGAGGTAACCAGGAAAGTCGCGGGCGGCGAGCAGCAGGGCGTCGCCCCCGAGGCCGAACAGCACCGTCAGCTGCACCGGAAGGGAGCAGGGCAGGCCGCGGTCGAGCAGCGCCCCGCTCAGAAAGCGGCCGGCCGTGCCGGCCAGGGCCGCTGCCGCAAGGCCGCTGGTCACGCCTGCGGCGCTGAACGATTGCTGATGGAAGACGATCGGGGTCAGGTAGAGAACCCCCCCGGCGCCCGCCATCGCGATCAGGCGGATCCGCGCAAGACTGCGCAGAGGCGCGGGAAACTGGATCCACCAGGCCCCACCCCTGGCTGAACGTCCGCTTGCCCCCGTCGCCCCGCCGGTTCCGTCCTCCGTCACGTCGCCTGGGCCGTCTCGGGTCGATGGTGGCCAGTCTGCTGGTGTCCGGTGCCGCTGGCCTGGCGGCGGTTGGCGGCGCCCCAGCTCCGGCCGCTGCCGCCGATCTGCTGGAGCTGCGCCTGGAGGCTCTGTCGCTGCCGATCCCGTTGGATCAGCTGGAGGCCCTCAGCCGCGGCGAGCGGCCACCAGCGGGGGCCGGCGGTGAGGAGCTCAGCGTGTGGCTCCGGCTGCTGCGTCCCCAGAGCCAGCGGGATCTGCTGCGGCTGCTGCGCACCCCCCTGCTGCGCGACCGCACCTTCGGCCGCCAGCTCCTCGACAGCTGGGCGGGGAGCCAGATGCTGGCGGAGGTGGGGGGCCTGCTCACCACCTCCGATGGCCGCAGCACCACGCCCCTGCTCAAGAGCACGTTGATGGGTCTGTTGGCGGAGGGCCAGGAGGTGACGGCGATCGACCTGCTGCGCCGCCTGCCCCCCGAGCGCCTCACCCTCCAGCTCGATGGTCTGCTGTCCATGGCCGAACGTTGGCGTCTGCAGCTCCGCCAGCAGCAGCAGGCCCTGGTGGGGCTGCAGAGCCTGGCCCTCGACGCCCGGTTCTCGCGCCCGCTGGCTTTTGATCCAGGCGAGCGGGAGCCCCCCCGGCGCCTGGCCCTGTCTGTGGCCCATCGCCGCGAAGCGCTCCCCCTGGAGCTCTGGCCATCCGGGCCGGTCCCCTACGACCCGGTGGGCCAGCGCCCCTGGCTGTTGCTGATGCCGGGCCTGGGGGGTACGGCGGAGCAGCTGCGCTGGCTCGCCTCCGCCCTGGCGGACCGGGGCTGGTCGGTGGTGGCGGTGCAGCACCCCGGCAGCGACGCGGTGGCGATGAAGGCGGCATTGGAGGGGCAAAGCCTTCCCCCCGGCGCCGAGACCCTCCCCACCCGCCTGGCGGATGTGCAGGCCGTTCTCGACGCCCAGCGGTTGGGCCGCCTGGGGATCGGGGGGAAGGGCGTGGTGCTGGTCGGCCATTCGCTGGGGGGGCTGACCGCCCTGCTGGCCTCCGGGTTGGGGCCGGTGCCCGGCCTGGAGAGCCGTTGCCGGCAGGCGCTCTCCCGCCTGCCGATCAACAACCCCTCGCGCCTGCTGCAGTGCCAGTTGGCGAGCACCGGTTTGCCGACGACGCCCTCCCCACCAGCCGATCTGCGGGGGGTGGTGGTGCTCAATGGCTTCGGCAGTCTGTTGTGGCCATCGCAGGGGCTCGAGCCGCTGCGGGTCCCGGTGCTGATGGCCGGGGGCAGTCTCGATTTGGTCACCCCACCGGTGGAGGAGCAGCTGGGGCTGTTCCTGCCGCCGGGGGATCCGCGCAGCCTGCTGGTGCTGGTGGAGGGCGGCAGCCACTTCTCGCCGGTGCGGGTGGCGGATTCCGAGGAGGCCCTGTTCCGCCTGGGCAGCGGGCTGGTGGGGGTGGAGCCGCGCACGGTGCAGCGGCTGCTGCTGCGGATCACCAGCGAATTCCTGCAGAGCCTGGATCAGCCGATGCGCCTGCCTTCCCAGCGGCTGGTGCAGGAGGGGGTGACGGCGTACGTACTCGATCCGCAGACGGCGCGGCGCTGGCGGGCCCTGCTGCGGCCTTGAGTCTCGGGAGGGGTCGCCGGCAGGTACGGCAATAAGGGGCGAAATATTGCCAAGAAAAAGAGAAAAAAGACCGTGCACAGGCGTAAGTCACTCGCCTCTATTTGAGGCCTTTTCTTGATGGTCGGCCCGGCTAGGTTTTGGCCAGGTTCTTTGGCGAAATTCGCTTCCCCATGGCCGTTGCACGTCTTCCGTTGTCCAAGGCTCCTGTGGCAGTTCTTGCCGCAGTCGTCACGTCCCTCGCAGGTGTCGTTGGCTTCGCCGCCCCGTCGCCGGTAGCGGCGAAGACCTTCACGATCGAGGCCACAGACACCGGCAATTACAGCGATTCCGAGTTCTACCCGCCCGATCCGTCCAGCAGCGAGTACATCACCGGTTACTACGATCTATTCCTGCCCGGAGACGACAAGGAAATAGACGTCATTTTCCGTGATTTCTTCGTCTTTGATCTGCCGGCTGCTCCCGATGGCCGGACGCTTAAGGGGGCAACCATGCGCGCCCTTAACTTCCTGGTCGAAAATTCGCAATATTCTGAGCAGTCCGTGTCCATCCATGGAGTGCTCGGCAGCATCGACGACCTGGTGAATGGCAGCAGCAGCTTCGCCAATCTTGGCCAGGGTCCCTCCTACAGCTCCGCCAGCTTCGATGGCAGCGAGTCGCCTGATTCATTCAGCACCTACACCTTCGATGCGGCCGGTGTGGCGCTGGTGAACGCCGCCCTGGGCGGCCAGATCGCCTTCAGTGGCCGCAACAGCCTTGAGGAGGGCGGCGGTGTGCTTGGTGTGTATGTCTACGGTCAAAGCGAGCACAGCGCCCAGAATCCTTCGGTATTCCTTGATCTCCAGTACGAGGACAATGGTCCCGCCGTCCCCGGCCCCCTACCCCTGTTCGGCGCTGGCGCCGCCTGGAGCTGGAGCCGCCGCCTGCGCGCTCAGAACCGGATGCGGGGGTCCAGCAGGGCCACCAGCAGATCCACCGCCACGGTGATCAGCACCACCAGCGCCGCCACCACCACCACGATGCCCTGAACCAGGGGATAGTCCCGCTGGGCGATCGCCTCCTGCAGGCGGAAGGCGATCCCCGGCCAGGAAAAGGTCACCTCGATCAGCAGGGCCCCGCCGATCAGGGAGGCCACCGTGATCCCGGTGATCGTGAGAACGGGCAACAGGGCATTCGGTAGCGCGTGGTGAAGCACCACCCGCCGCTCACTGAGACCACGGCTGCGGGCCGCTTCCACGTAATCCGAACCGAGGGCCCGCCTCAGGTTGAGCCGCAGGGCATTGGTGAAGATGCCACTGAGCAGAAGCCCGAGGGTGGCGGCGGGCAGGGCCAGGTGCCGCAGGGCGCCGGCAAATTGAGCCAGATCGCCCGCCCGCAGACTGTCGAGCAAATAAAAGCCGCTCCCCACGGGGGGCACCATGGTGGCCGGGAAGCGGCCGCCCACCGGAAGCCAGCCCAGCCACACCGCAAACACCAGCTGGGCCACCATCGCCGCCCAGAACGGAGGCAGGGCGTAGGTGCCGATTCCGTACAGACGGCCGGCCAGATCCACCTTGCCCTCGGGCCGTGCAATGCCGCTGAAGCCGATCGCCAGACCCACCACCGCCGCCAGCAGCAGGGCCACCACCCCCAGTTCCAACGAGGCCGGCAGGCTGTCGCGGATCACCGCGACCACCGGCTCCTGGCTGCCCTGGGTGACCCCAAGATCACCGCGCAGCAGCTGGCCCAGGAAGCGGCCGTACTGCTCCAGCAGCGGCCGGTCGAGCCCCAGCTGGGCCCGCAGCGCCGCCCGTGCCGCTTCGGGGGCTCGGGGTCCGAGCAGGGCATCGATCGGATCCCCCGGGGCCACCCGCAACAGCAGGAACACCAGGGTGGCGATCAAGGTGAGCATCAGCGGCGCCAGCGCCAGCCGGGCGCCCACGTAGCGCAGCAGTTCGCTTCGGCGGCTCATTGCCCCCCTCCCGCCCCAGCGCGACCCGGCTCGCCAGGGGCACCGCTCAGTTCACCCAGCAACACCCGCCCCGCACCGTCGAAGCGCGGTCGGCTGAGGGGGGGGCGACTCCAGGCCACTGGCGCCACCAGCCAGATCGGCACGTAGGGGCTGGCGGCCGCCGTGCGCCGCTGGATGTCCTGCAACAGGCGCGCCCGCGGCTCGCCACCAATGCGCGTGCTGCGCTGCAGGTCTTCCTCCAGCCCCGGTTCGGTCCAGAAGCTGCCGCTCAGGGCGCTGCCGCCGGAGCGGCAGCGGTTGCCCTCCGCCTTGTCGCAGCCCAGCAGGGGCACCAGGTAGTTGTCGGCATCGGGGTAGTCGCCCACCCATTCCAGCTGGATCATCGGAAACACCCCCTTGTCGAGTTGGGCATAGGCCGTGGTCGATTCCATGCCGTTGATCTCTAGCTGCACGCAGTCGCCCAGGTCCCGGCGCAGCTGGGCCTGCCAGGTGAGGGCGAACAGCCGGTCGCTGGGGATGTCGGAGCGGAAGGTGAGCGGCAGCTGCAGCGTTCGTCCGCCGCAATAGCCCGCCTGCTGGTACAGACGTCGTGCGGCCGCAGGGTCGTAGGCGGGCCAGGCACGGGGGGAGGAGCCCGGCAGGGTGGGGGGCAGCAGCTCCCGCAGGGGGGGGCGCAGTCCCAGGCTCACCCGCTGCGTGATCGTGGCGCGGTCGAGGCTGCGCGCCACCGCCTGCCGCAGCCGCGGATCCTGCAGCGGCGGCTGATCGGTGAGCAGGGAGAGGAAGCCGATCTCGAGGGCCGGACCCACCGCCTCCCGCAGCCGACCGGCCAGGGCATCGCGGTGCAAGGCCTGCTGGTGGTCGATCTCCAGGCTGCTGGAGAGCAGCACGTCTACCTCGCCGCTGCGCAGGGCTCCGAACAGGGCGGTGGAGTTGCTCAGCGTCACCAGTTCGAGACCGCGGTTGCGGGGGCGCCGCCCCCAGTAGCGCTCCCAGGGGGTGAGCCGCTGTTTGGGGCCACTGAAGAACGCCAGCCGATAGGGGCCCGTGCCGACGAAGCGGTCGTTGAGGGGTTTGTCGCGGTGGCGGGCGTAGGCGGTGGGGGAGATGGGGGTCAGGAAGATGGCGCTGAGCAGCCTCGGCAGGGGGCTGAAGGGGCGTTTGAGCTCCAGCTCGATCTCGTGGGACCCCAGCACCCGCACGGCTGCGACCCGGCCGCTCACCTGGTAGGCCAGGGTGCCGATCGCCATGAAGCGCCGCAGCGAGAAGGCCATCGCCTCGGCGTCGAAGGGGGTGCCGTCGTGGAAGAGCACGCCCCGCCGCAGCGGGATGCGGGCCCGCAGGCCGTCGGCGCTGAGGCGGGGCAGGGCCGTGGCCAGGCGGGGCTCCAGGCGGCCGTCGGCGGTGATGGCGTAAAGGGGATCCCCCAGGGCGCTGAGCACCTGCAGCTGGCCCACCCGGGAGGCCTTGGCCGGATCGAGGCTGTCGATGCGGCTGCGGCTGGCGACGATCACCGTGCCCTCGCTGCGGGGCGGCTGGCAGCCGGCCAGGGGCAGGACCAGCGCCAGGGGTAGCAGCAGAGCCGTCCGACGGAGGGCGCCTGAAGGCAGGCAGGGGAGCCAGCGGCACAAGGGAAAGGACAGCCAGCGGCGCCTTGGCAAGGCCAGCCGGAGGCGCGTTGGCTCGGGCCGGTTTTGGCGGAAAGGCCGTGGGGGCGGGGATGGGGCCTGGATGGGGGACAAGCCCGGGCGAGCGGGTGCGCCCCATTCAAGGGCAAGGGGGGTGGGCTTAGGGGTGGGGCCAGGGGGCGAGGGAGGGCCGGGGTGTGGTCACCACGGTGGGACCGGAGCCCTGCAGCTGTTCCAGTCCCATCTCAAACACCGGCGACCCACGGCGGGCCAGCGGCCAGCGGCGCAGCCAGCAGCGGTTGCTGCAGGGATCGATGCTGATCACCTGATACAGCTGCTGCGCATCGGCGTGGGGGGCCGGGGAGCTGAGGCGGATGCAGTCCCCCTGGTGAAGCCTGGTGGTGCTGCGGGTCATGGGAGGGAGCCGGGGGCGGAGGCGAGAGGGGTCGGGCAGCAGGGGAGTTTGGGATCTCTTCCGATTCCACTGTGGCCCGTCGCCCTGCCCTCCCGCTATCGCCGGCCGATTGGAATGGCTGATGGGGCCGATCAGTCGTTGGCGGGGTTGGGGTCCACAGGTTCAGAGGGTGTGTACGCCCGCTCAGAGGGTGCGCAGGCAGGCCGCCACGGCCTCCACATCCGTCAGCGCTTCGATTGCCGCCAGGGCTTCGCGGAAGCGGGCTTCCAGCACCTCATGGGTGATCACCACGATCTCGGCGCCGTCGTCCCGGGCCTCGAACTGCACGATCGAC
>CANEWU010000099.1 GCA_947442825.1 Synechococcaceae cyanobacterium | reverse complement strand
CTCACCCTCCACCTCGAGCCGAGCCTGGAGAGCAAGCGGCGGCCCCTTCCGGAGCCGGCCCCGGCGGGCCCGATCCATGGACCGGAGGATTTCCGCGCCCGCCACCCGGACGGCCGGATGGGCTCCGATCCATCGCTGGCCGAGGCGCACCATGGCGAGCGCTTCCTCGACCTGGCCGCCGGGGCGCTGGCGAAGGACCTGCAGCGCTTTCTCCAGGACTGAGCCAGCGCCCCACGCAGCTCGGGCCCCTGGGAGCGCCACCTACTCTGGCTATCCACCGCCGCGAAGGCCATGACCCGCATCACCGCCGACGACGTGCGAAAGGTGGCCCAGTTGGCCCGGCTGGAGCTGCCGGAGGCGAAGATCGCCACCTACACCGGCCAGCTGGAGCGGATCCTGGAGTATGTGGCCCATCTCGAGCAGGTGGATACCGAAGGGGTGCCCCCCACCACCCGGGCCGTGGAGGTGGTCAATGTCTGCCGCGAGGACTCCGTAGCCCCCACCCCGGTGCGGGAGGAGCTGTTGGGGCTGGCGCCCCAGCGGGAGGGCGACTTCTTCCGCGTACCCCAGATTCTCGGCGACTGACACGACAAAGGCTGAGCCAGACCAACGCCCGACCCTCAACGGGCCCTCAACGGGTCGGGGAGACGGCGGTGCGGTGCAGCAGTTCGAGCACGCGGCGGCGGGCGTGCCGGCTGGGCATCAGCGCCGCCAGGGGCCGCAGGCGGCTGCGACGCCGCTTGTGGCTGCGCACTCCTAGGAAGATGTCGTAGAGGAAGTTCAGCAAATCATGGCGGCTCTCAAACATGCCGAGCCGCTGCGGTGATCCTTTGGCGTCGAGGATGTGGCGGGTGGCGTGATAGGCATCCCGATAGTGGAACCAGGGAATCGAAGGCCAGAGATGGTGCACCAGGTGATAGTTCTGGCCCATGATCAGCCAATTCATCAGCCGACCGGGATACACGCGGGCGTTGTGCCAGCGGTTGCGTGACTGGAAGGGGCGGTGGGGCAAGTAATCAAAGAACAGGCCCAGGGTGACCCCCACCATCAGCGCCGGCGCAAACCAACAATTAAAGATGAAGGGCAGATTGCCGGTTTGAGCGGCGACAACCACGATGGAGATAAAGATAAGTCGGGCGATGCCCCACTCGAGCAGCTCCCAACGCCGCCAGAGGCGACGGCGGAAGAAGAAAACCTCGTGGTAGAAAAAACGCGGGGCGATCAGCCACAGCGGCCCGAAGGTGCTGACGATGTGGTCGGGATCGTGGCGCGGATCGTTCACATGGGCGTGGTGCTGCAGATGCACACGGGTGAACACGGGAAAGCTGAAGCCCAGCAGCAGTGCCGCCCCATGGCCCATCACCGCATTGCAGACGCGGTTGGGGTGGGCGGCGTTGTGACAGGCGTCGTGAATCACCGTGCCCTCCAGGTGGAGGGAGAGGAAGCCAAGGGCCAGAAGGGCCGGCAGGGGCCAGCCGGCGACAAACCAGCCGTAGATCGTCAGGGCCGCCAGGAAATAGCCCCCGAGGAACAGCACCACGGTGGGGTTCCAGGGGGAGGGCCGATCGAGATACCGCTTCGGCAGGCTCTGCACGGGAGCGATGCGGCGCGATGGCGCGGCGGCGGGCGAGGGCGTCAGCGTCAGCGACATCGACCGGAGCGGGGGCCGGGGAACCGGGGCGTTCCAATGTACGCAGGCCAACCCATGGGCTGCGGCAAGGGCGCCACCCCTCAGGCCAGCCGCTGGAGGGTGGGCAGGCGGGGCTGCAGAAGCTGGAAGCGGCGCAGCACCTCAGCGCGCAGGGCCTGGATCGCTGGCTGGTCGGCCTGGTCGCGGCGGACAACGAGGGAAACGCCGTTGCTGAGCAGGGGCTCGCTGTCGAGCGGGCGCAGCTCAAGATGGTTCGCCAGGTTGAAGGGGGTGGCGTAGGTGAGGCTGACCCCATCGGCCGTACGCCCCTCCCAGTCGGCGGGGTCGTAGTGCCGGGAGCGCAGGGCCACACCGGACAGGCCGAGGCCGTCAACGGCGGCGAGCCAGAGGGGATAGCGGGCCAGGTCGAAGCGGACGAACTCCGGATCCTCCGGTGCTGGCAGATCCACGCTGTTGTCGATCAGCCAGGCGTCGAGGATGCGCTCGCGCAGGAGCTGCAACGGGCGGAGGAGACCGAGCATGTCGCCCCGGCCAAGGCGCCAGCCCGGGAGGGGTGGCTGCGCCAGCAGGGGAACCATCAGGGGAGAGATCTCCAGCCGCAGGGGCTCCTGGCCAAGGAAGCGGGCGCACTGGTGCAGCTCGCGCTGCATGCGCAGGAGCTGGAGGTGGCCCCGCAGGTGCCATTCGCCGCCGCGCCGGTGGAGCTTCAGCCGAAACACCCCCAAGGTGCGCTCCACGCGCCTCGAGATCGTGCTCTGGTTGCAGCCGATGGCTCGGGCGGCCTGGGGGCCCGTGCGCAACCAGATCTGCAGATCGAGGGCGGCGAGCTCCTCGAGGCTGACCATCGGGGGAGGGTTAGGGGTTGGGGATTGTATCCAAGATTCGGCAAGCACCGCCTGGAACAACCGCTAATCGCACCGAAACATGCAAAAAGGAAAAGACGAAATCGATCCGCTTTCGAGCTAATGCCGGCAACGCCGGTGGGTCGCCCTTGCCCCCTTGCGGGGTTTCCCCCCCTTTTTCGATGCCCACCGGGGGACTTGAACCCCCACGACCGAAGCCACTGGAACCTAAACCCAGCGCGTCTACCAATTCCGCCAGGTGGGCAGCGACCGCACTGTAGGCAGTGCGGCGGCGGCGATCAGAATGGTGTCAGCCGCGCCCTCTCCGATGCTCGCCACCCTCGCTGGCTGCCTGGCCCTGGCCCTGGGGGTGGCCGTGCTGCTGCTCCCGGTGCTGGTGAGCGAGCTGAGCCGCCCACGCGATGCCGCCTGGGGGGCGGTGGTGTTGCTGCTTGGCCTGGTGCTGGTCACCGGGGCCGAGCGTCTCACCGGAGCGCCGATGCTGGCGGTGCTTTGCGGGGGCCTGCTGGTCGGCCGGTTGGGGGTGGAGGTGGGCCAGGGTCGCTGGCGGCAGCTGACGCCAGAGGAGCAACAGCGACTCGGCTCGCCGGAGCGGTGGCGCAACGGAATGGCCCAGCTGGGGGCTTCCCTGGCGGCGCTCTCGGGTGTGGCTGGGGCACGACTCGGTGCGCTGGGCGGCACCTTCAGCGGCCTGGGGGACGGCGGCCTGAGCAGCCTGGGGGGCGGCCGTGGCAGTGGGAGGACGCGCCGCAGCGGCAAGCGCTGGGTGCGTCCGGAGGCCCCGGCCCTGCCGGCCCAGCCGAACGACCCCGCGGAGCCTGCCCCCGCAGCTGAGCCTGCGGAGGGTGAGGGGGCCGAGCCCGGCGAGATGGCCGTGGTGAGCAGCTTCGACGAGATCGATGAACGCCTGGCCGCTGCCCCCACCGCCGCCGCAAAGCCCGCCGAGAGCAGCGAGCCCGCCGAAAGCGGCCCGGACGAAGCGGGATAATCCCAGCTCAGCCCCCCGCCAAGAGGCGCCGTGTCCGCCAGCGTTCCGTCCACGCCCCCCGCCGACGGCGTCTCCTACAAGGACACCCTCAACCTGCTGCAGACCCCCTTCGCGATGCGGGCCAACGCACGGGTGCGCGAACCGGAGCTGCAGGCCCTCTGGCAGGAGATGGATCTCTACGGGCGCCTGAGCCAGGGCAACCCCGGCCCGCTGTTCACCCTCCACGACGGACCGCCTTACGCCAACGGCGCCCTGCACGTGGGCCACGCCCTCAACAAGATCCTCAAGGACATCCTCAACAAATACGCCCTGCTCAACGGACGCAAGGCCCGCTTCGTGCCGGGTTGGGACTGCCACGGCCTGCCGATCGAACTGAAGGTGTTGCAGAGCCTGGGCAGCGAGGAGCGCCGCAGCCTCACGCCGATCGAGCTGCGCCGCCGCGCCCACGCCTACGCCCTCGAGCAGGTGGCGATCCAGAAGGAGGGCTTCCGCCGCTGGGGCATCTGGGGTGACTGGGACGCCCCGTACCTCACCTTGAACCGCAGCTACGAGGCCGCCCAAATCCAGGTGTTCGGCCGCATGGTGCTGGCGGGGCACATCTACCGGGGCCTCAAGCCGGTGCACTGGAGCCCCAGTTCGCGCACCGCGCTCGCGGAAGCGGAGCTGGAGTATCCCGACGGCCACACCTCCCCGAGCGTCTACGTGGCCTTCCCGGTGGAATCGCTGCCGGAGGCCCTGGCGGCCAAGCTCAACGGCGCCGGCGAGGGGCTGGCGGTGGCGATCTGGACCACCACCCCCTGGACCCTGCCCGCCAACCTGGCGGTGTCGGTGAACGGGGAGCTCGACTACGCAATCTGCCGCCGCGGCGATGGCGGTGGCCATCTGCTGGTGGCGGCCGAGCTGGTGGAGGGCCTGCGCACCACCCTGGACCTGCCCCTGGAGCCCGTGCTCACCGTGAAAGGGGAGGAATTGGAGGGGATTGCCTATCGCCATCCGCTGTTCGCTCGCACGGCGCCGGTGGTGCTGGGGGGCGACTACATCACCACCGAATCGGGCACGGGCCTGGTGCATACCGCCCCGGGCCACGGCGTCGACGACTTCCTCACCGGCCGCAAGTACGGCCTGGCGGTGCTGTGCCCGGTGGATGAGGCCGGCACCCTCACCGAGGAAGCGGGACCCTTCGCGGGCCTCAATGTGCTCAAGGATGCCAACCCGGCGATCATCGAGGCCCTCAAGGAGGCCGGTGCCCTGTTGGCGGAACAGCGCTATGAACACCGCTATCCCTACGACTGGCGCACCAAAAAGCCCACCATCTTCCGCGCCACCGAGCAGTGGTTCGCCTCGGTGGAGGGCTTCCGCGCCCAGGCCCTGGCGGCCATCGCCGAGGTGACCTGGCTGCCGGCAAGCGGCCGCAACCGCATTGAGGCGATGGTGCGTGAGCGAGGCGATTGGTGCATCTCGCGCCAACGCACCTGGGGGGTGCCGATCCCGGTGTTTTATCACCGCGAAACGGGCGAGGTGCTGCTCGATGGCGAGAGCCTGGCCCACGTGGAGGCCCTCATCCGCGAGCACGGTTCGGATGTGTGGTGGGAGCGCAACGAGGCCGAGCTGCTGCCCCCCTCCCGCGCCCACGAAGCGGCCGAGTGGCGCAAGGGCAGCGACACGATGGATGTGTGGTTCGACTCCGGCTCGTCGTGGGCGGGGGTGTTGGGGGGCCTGCCGGACGGCGCAGCCGCAGCCGCAGCCGCAGCCGGCGGCGATGGGAGCAGCAGCGCAGATGTGTCGTTGAACTATCCCGCCGATCTCTACCTGGAGGGCAGCGATCAACACCGGGGCTGGTTCCAGAGCAGCCTGCTCACCTCGGTGGCCGTGAACGGTAAGGCGCCGTACAAAACGGTGCTCACCCACGGCTTCACACTGGATGAGAAGGGCCGCAAGATGAGCAAATCGCTGGGCAATGTGGTGGATCCGGCGGTGCTGGTGGAGGGGGGCAAAAACGAAAAGCAGGAACCGGCCTACGGCGCCGATGTGCTGCGCCTGTGGGTGAGCTCGGTGGATTACTCCGCCGATGTGCCGCTCGGGCCGGGCATTGTGAAACAGCTAGCGGATGTGTACCGCAAGGTGCGCAACACCGCCCGCTACCTGCTGGGCAACCTGCACGACTTCGATCCGCGGCCCCAAAGCGAAGGCGGCCATGCGATCCCAGTGGAAGATCTGCCGCTGCTGGATCGCTGGCTACTGGCGCGCACCGCCGAATTGATCGATACGGTAACCGCAGATTTCGAACGTTATGAGTTCTACCGCTTCTTCCAGGCGTTGCAGAACTTCTGCGTGGTGGATCTCTCCAGCTTCTATTTCGACATCGCCAAGGATCGGCTGTACGTCAGCGGTGAGGGCGACTTCCGCCGCCGCAGCTGCCAGACGGTGCTGCAGCTGGTGGTGGAACAGCTGGCGGGGCTGATCGCGCCGGTGCTGTGCCACCTGGCGGAGGACATCTGGCAAAACCTGCCCTACCGCGACCGGGTGCAGGGGCTGGAGAGCTCGGTCTTCGAGCGCGGGTGGCCGCAGGCGCCGGCAGCGTGGAGCAGCGGCCTGTCCTTCGACCAGAAGAGCGCCATCAAGGATGTGCGCGACGGCCTGCGGCCCCAGCTCAACCGCCTCCTGGAGGGCTGCCGCGGCGAAGGGCAGCTGGGCGCCTCCCTGGAGGCCCAGGCGCAGCTGCTGATCGACCCAGGCCAGGACAGCGGACGGGCCCTGCAGAACGTGCTGGCTGTGATCGAGGCCAGCCCCCATGCCGATGTCGACAACCTGGCCGATTGGCTGCTGGTGTCCGCCGTGTCGCTTGGCGGGACGGCGCCAGAGGGGGTGCTGGCGGAGACCAGCGAGGGCGGCGTCACGGTGCGGGTGGCGCGGGCGGCGGGCCGGAAGTGCGAGCGCTGCTGGCACTACGAAACCGACATCGGCGCCCATGCCCACCACCCCACCCTGTGCGGCCGCTGCGTGGCGGTGCTCGACAACGCCTCGCGGTGATGCACCGCCGCCGGATACGCGACCCACAAAACGTCATACAACACGTATGATGCGCGGACATATTTGCGGGCGTCTGGCATGGGTGCCGTCAGCCTTCGGCTTCCGGACGAGCTGGAGAACAAGCTGGGCGAGGAGGCCCGCCTGAGTGGGCAGGGGCGTTCCCAGCTGATGCGCGAGGCCCTGGAGGCGCTGCTTCTGCGCCGGAGGGAGGAGCGGGCGCAGGCGGCCCTGAGGGAGGCCGCCCGGGCCCTGGCCGCGGATCCGGGGGCCGACGCCGAGGCCCTGGACATCGCCGAGGCGTTCCTCCCGGCCGAAAACGAGGCCCTGGAAGGGGCTGATGGCACTGGCCGCGGGACGGCAGGCGGGCCGTGGTGGCGATGATCCGCCGCGGCGAGGTGTGGGTGGCACGCCTCAACCCCAATCAGGGCGCAGAGGTGGGCAAGGTGCGGCCGGTGGTGGTCATTCAGGCCGATGCGCTCACGGACGCGGGCCTTGCCACGGTGGTGGTGGTGCCCCTCACCACCCAGCAGCGCCGTGGAGCCGAAGCCCTACGCGTTGGCCTTCGCCAGCGCGACCGTCTGCTGCAGGACTGCTGGGCCATGGCGGAACAACCGCGCGCCCTTGACCGCAGTCGCCTGAGCGAAGGCCCCCTGACCCGCCTGACTACGGAAGAATTGGAGGCTCTGAACCAGGCGTTGCGGGCAGCCCTGGGGCTCTCCTGGCGCTGACGGAGCGATCCTCCCGCCAGCGCCGCACCACCGCCGCGGGGGTCTGGCGCTGCAGGTCGACGGCGGCGTTGAGGCGCTGCATGGTGGGCACCGATAGGCGGCCGGCCAGGCCGTCGAGCAGGGGCACCAGTTCCGGGTGGCGGCGCAGGGTTTCGGCGCGGAACACCGGCACGGCGTCGTAGGGGGGGAAGTAGGCGCGGTCGTCCTCCAGCCGCTGCAGCTGGAGGGCGGCGATCAATCCGTTGGTGCTGTCGCCGGCGATCAGGTCCACCTGGCGATCGGCGAGGGCGCGGTAGGTGAGGCCCAGATCCATGGCGATCGGCGCGGTGGTGAAGCGCAGGCCGTAGCGGCTGGCGAGGCCCGGGAAGCCGTCCGGGCGGTTGAGGAATTCGTAGCCGAAGGCCGGCCGCCAGTGAAGAGGGGCCCGCTCCAGGTCGCTGATGCGGCGCAGGCCGAGGCGTTCGGCATCGGCGCGGCGCACGAGCAGGGCGAAGGTGTTCTCAAAGCCGAGGGAGGGGAACAGGCGCAGATCGAAGCGCTCGCGGTAGAGCTGCTGGCTGCGGCGCCACACCTCCTGGCGCCGCTCGGGCGGCAGGGGCGACTGGCTGAGGATGGCGGTCCAGGCGGTGCCGGTGTATTCCACGTAGCCGTCGAGGCGGCCGCTGCGCAGGGCCTGGTGGAGCAGGGAGGTGCTGCCGAGGCTGAATTCGCGCCGCACCCGCAGCGGCGCGTGGGCCTCGATCTCCTGGGCCAGCAGCTCGCCGAGGATCTGCTGCTCGGTGAAGCCCTTGGCCCCGATCACCACGGTGTCCGCAGCGGTGGGCCGCAGCGGCCGGCCCGTCGGGAAACCGGAAAGGAGACCGGAAAGAAGACCGGAATGGAGACCCACGAGCAGCGCCGAGAGGAGTCCGGCGAACAGGGCGGCGGCAACGCCCAAGCGACCGAAGGCGAGCGGCCCATCGCGCCAGGAGCTACGGCGCCGCGGCACAGCCCCCGCCACCCAGCGCTTCTCGAGGGCCCCGAGCAGGGCATCGGCCGTCAGTGCAATCGCCGCCGCCGGCAGGGCACCGGCCAGCAACAGGGTGTTGTTGACGGTCGTGATGCCCCGGAAGATGAACACCCCCAGCCCACCGGCGCCGATGGCCGCCGCAATCGTGGCCACCCCCACCGCTGTGACCGTGGCCACGCGCAGGCCCGCCATCAGGCTCGGCAGGGCCAGGGGCAACTGCAGATGCCACAACACCTGGCGGGGCCGCAGCCCCAGGGCGCGGCCGGCCTCCACCAGCCCCGGCGGCACCTGCCGCAAACCACTGATCAACCCCCGCAACAACGGCAGCAGGGCGTAGAGGGTGAGCGCCACCACCGCCGGCGTGGGCCCGATGCCCCCCAGCAGCGGCACCGTGAGCAACAACCCGAAGATCGCCAGGCTGGGGATCGTCTGCACCGCGCTGGCGCCGCCGAGCACCAGCCGCGCCAGCCGCGGCCGCTCGCGGATCAGAAACCCCAACCCCAGCGCGATCGCCAACGCCAGCGCCACCGCCAGCGCCACCAGGAGCAGATGTTCACCGCTGCGCTGAAGGATTTCGCGAAGCAGATCAGGGGACATCAACCCAGGCTCGCGCAGGAGGGGGAAGGCAGGCAGAGCTGGCCGATCCAGGCAGCCAGGGCGGGGTTCTGGCGGCGATCACCAGCACCATCAAAGACGTGATCCGCCCGAGGAGTCCGGCGACGAGGAGAGAGGCCTCGGACAGGGGGCAGGCAAGGGGAGGTCAACCGTTGCACTGCGGCGGCAAGGTGGCCGGCAGGGCCTGCAAGGGCGACGGCGCCGGCAAGGCGGCCCGAAGTGGGGCGCTCTGAACAGGGGGATTGCCCGG
>CANEWU010000098.1 GCA_947442825.1 Synechococcaceae cyanobacterium | reverse complement strand
TGGCAACAGCCAGCTCCAAGAGATCGCCACCAAGCTCGGCATCGACACCACCGCCGCCACCGAATTCATTGCCACCAACCTGCCGGTGCTGATCGACAAGCTCACCCCCGACGGCAAGGTGGAGGCCAACCCCGCCGCCCTTCCCCCCACAGCCCAGCCCCCCATCGCCTGATCCCGGCCCGGGAGGTGCGCCAAGGGGCGCCCTCCTGCCACCGAGGAACACAGTCCAAGACCCCTGACTCCGAAAATGGCGTCAGGGGTCTTTTTCATCCGAGCCCTTGGAGGTGCTGCCGGGCTTACTGCCCCGGCAGCTGGTCGAGGCGGCCGTCGCGCTTGAGGCGGGCCTGCAGCTTCAGCCAACCCAGGCCCACCGGCACCCCCAGCACCAGGGGCACGGCCACCAACGCCGGCCGAGTGCTGGCCGCCAGCAGGGCCGCCGCCACCGCCAGCCCCCCCAGCAGGAACGACTGGCCGGCGCTCTGCTGGGCCAGGGTCAGGCGACGCAGCAGCCGATCGGTTTCGCCGGCGCGGATCTGCACCTGCAGATCCCCCTGCTCGATGCGCGAAAGGCTCTCATCGAGGCGGCGGGGAATGCCGAGGGCGCGGCTGCCCACCTCGGCGGCCTGGCGGGAGAGTTCGTTGAGCAGGTCGTTGGGCCCGTTTCCGCTGGCAGTCATCAGGGGCAGCAGGTAGGGGCGAGCAATCGACACCAGGCTAAAGGCCGGATCGAGGCTGCGGCCCACCCCCTCGAAGGTGGAAAGGGCCCGCATCACGAAAATCAGCTCCGGCGGCAATCGGAAGGGCTGGTCGTACACCAGGTCGTAAAGATCCCCGGACAGCTTCTGCAGCACGTTGGCGCTGAAGGGGGGCGTGAGGGCCTCGTTGAGCATCAGGCGCACGAGGCGCCGCACCGGGCCCGGATCGATGCCGGCGGCAATCACGCCGGCCTGCTGCAGCTCGGCCACCAGGCTGGCGGCATCGCGGCCGGCGGCGGCCCGCACCATGCGGCCGAGGCGGCTGCGCAGGCGCTCCGAGATCTGCCCCATCATCCCGAAGTCGTAGTAGATGAGGGCGCCATCGGCGGCGACGGCCAGGTTGCCGGGGTGGGGATCGGCGTGGAAGAAGCCGAAGCGCACCAGCTGCTGCAGGTAGCTGGCGGCCCCCTTCTCCGCCACCGCCGCCGGCTCGATGCCCGCCGCCAGCAGGGCGGGGCGGTCGGTGATCTTGATGCCGGGCACGTAGTCGAGACAGAGCACGCGGCGGGAGCTCAGCTCCCACACCACCGCCGGAATGCGAATGCCCGGATCGTCGAGGAATTGCTGGCGGAAGCGGGCGGCGTGTTCGGCCTCCAGGCGGAAATCGAGCTCGCGCAAGAGCACGCGGCGGCATTCCTTGGCCACCGCCACCCAGTCGCGCCCCTGGCCCCAGCGGGGATGGCGCTGCACCGCCGCGGCCACCTGCTGCAGCACCTCCAGATCCAGCCGAAACAGCCGCTCCAGCCCGGGACGCTGCACCTTGAAGACCACCTGCCGGCCGCTGCGCAGGCTGGCGCGGTGCACCTGGGCCAGGCTGGCGGAGCCCAGGGGCTCCACCGCCAGGTCGATGATTTCGGCCCGGCGCTCGCCCAGCTCCTGCTCGAGGATCGACTCAACGACGGCGAAGGGGAAAGCGGGCACCCGGTCCTGCAGATGGGCCAGCTCCTCCACCACGTCGGCGGGCAACACATCGGGCCGGGCCGAGAGCAGCTGGCCGAGCTTGATAAAGGCCGAGCCGAGCTCCAGAAACTGGACGGTGAGCCAGCGGGCGCGGCGCCTCTGGCGGGCCGCCAGGCGCTCCTGGTTGAAGCCGCCGGGATAGCTCCAGCGGCGCCGATCCCACCAGAGACCCACCACCAGGCGCAGGGCCAGGCTCCAGATGCGCAGCGGACGCGACAGCCGCGCCAGGCGGCCCGGCCCGGAGGGGCTCTCCATCAGGGGCGACCGGCGGAACCACCGCCGGGGGGCTGCTCCAGGCGCCGGGCGAGCTCGGCCACACGGGCGCGCAGGGCGTCGATCTGGTCCTGCGGATCCGGCCAGGAGCCCGGGGCGGCGGCCGCCGCGGGGGAGGTGCCGGGGGCCGGGGGCTCGCCCCGCTCCAGGCGCTCCGCCTCCTGCTCCACCTCCTGCCGGAAACGATCGAACTCGTTGCGCAACAGGCCGGGGGCATCCTGGGCGAGCACCGCAAGGCCGGCGGCGGTATCGAGCAGACCGCTGCCAACGCGGGCTCCCAGACGGTTTAGGGCAGCCTGGAGCAGGTACTGCGGCGCACTCATGGTCGAGCCGACGGGATGGGCGAACTGTGGCAGATCCCGGGGGCGATCCGGGAGGAGCGCAACAGGGAACCGCTCAGGGGGAGGGGCTGGCGGCCGGAGGCGGCAGGGAGGGGGGCTCCGGCAGGGGCTCCGGTGACGTGAGAAGGGGCGATTCGATCGGGGTATCGCCCGGGAACTCGGGCTCGGGCAGCGGCGGGTTGGCCTGCCGTTCGATCGCCTCCAGCCGGATGCGCTCCGCCTCACGCTGGCGGCGCTCCTGGTCCTCCGCTTCGCGGCGCTTGATCTCCGCCTCGCGGCGGGTGATCTCCTTCTCCTCCTCCTGCTTCTGGCGCTCGAGCTCCAGCAGGTCGAGATCGCCGCGGATCTCCATCTTCTCGGCCCCGAACCGCTCGCGCAGCCCCGAGAGGGCGGTGCCGGGGAACGGCTGGACCCCGAACAGCTGGTTGCCCTGCCAGGCGCCGCTGACGTTCACACGCATCAGTCGCTGGGTGACCCCGTAGCCGACCCCGAAGCAGGCGCCGGCGAGCAGCCACATGCGCCAATCCCAGCGGGGGCGGCGGCGGAGGGCTCGGCGCAGCCGCGGACCCGGGCGTGCGTCGGGGGAGGGAGAGGCCGTGACCATCTTGCGGCGGGCTTGCGGCGGAAGCACGGCGGCAACCTTAAATCGGCGAGTGGCGTCAGATGGAACGCTGCACGAGTTGATAGACGCGCGCCAGGGCAATCACACCGAGATCAAGTAACATGAAGGAGTGCAGAGCCACTATAATTTTACCTAGCTTGCTGACCCCTTGAATGAGCGTGATTTTTTGGGCCAGTAGGGCCATCAGCGAAAGGTAATAGTAATCAAAAGAGCCCTGGCCGAGGCGGCCCTCCGAGGCGACCAGGACCGACTGCTCCCCGGGGCCGGCGATGCGATCGAGACGCCAGAAAATCCATCCCCAGGCCACCACAAAGAAGAGCAGGTAGCAGATGATCTACCCGAGCAACAAAGCGGGAGCGCGCACATCGCTGAACAGCAGCAGATTGATCATCACGAAATGGACGGCCAGGTTCAGCACCAGCCACACACCGAGCAGATCGAGCACGAAGGGCGTGATAGCCCGGCCGCGCAGCAGCTGGCCATAGAGGGCCAGCACGATCACGGAGTAAATGATCACCACCGGCCCCCGCAGAGCAGCGGCAAGCTGCTCGGTGCTGGTGGCAGGGTCGAAAAGCAACTGGGTGCGCACCACCTCCAGGGCGCCGCCGAACCAGAGCATCGCGATCCGGATCGCGCCGAGCAGCGCGAACACGTGCACCTCCGTGAGCTGATCGGCGGGGGACTGGCGGCTGCGACGCAGGATGGGCATGGGGTCGCCGGGTTCAGGGGCTAAGGGGTAGCGCCAGCCCTACGTGGTGTAGTCGGCATTGATCCGCACATACTGGTCCGAAAGGTCGCAGCCCCAGGCGCGGCCATGGCCCGGTCCCTCGCCCACCCGCAGGCGGATGAGCACCGTGTCGTCCTGCAGGTAGGCGCCGGCGGCGCGATCGCGCAGGTAGGTGGAGGCGGCGGGGCGATCGAAGGGCAGGGGCTGGCCGGCGGCCATCAGCTGGTGCGACCCCAGCCACAGGGCCACCGCCTCCGGATCGAAGGCCACTCCGGCGCGGCCGGCGGCGGCCACGATGCGTCCCCAGTTGGGGTCGCGGCCGTGCACCGCGCACTTCACCAGCGACGAGCCGCAGACCGTGCGGGCGATGGTGCGGGCGCCGGCATCATCGGCGCTGCCCTCCACCAGCACCTCGATCAGGCAGGTGGCCCCTTCGCCATCGCGGGCGATGGCGCGGGCGAGGTGTTGTGCCACCGCGGTAACGCCCGCCTCCAGGGCCGGCCAGTGCTCCTCGGCCAGCGGCTCACCGGCGGCGAAGGCCAGGAAGGTGTCGTTGGTGCTGGTGTCGCCATCGACGGTGATCGCATTGAACGAGCGATCCACTGCCCGCCCCACCAGCGCCTGCCACTCCTCGGGCGGCAGGCCCGCATCGCAGCTCAGGGTGCCGAGCATCGTGGCCATGTCGGGGTGGATCATCCCCGATCCCTTGGCCATGCCGCCCACCCGCACCCGCCGGCCGCCCAGTTCGGCCTCCAGGGCGATCTGCTTATCCACCAGATCCGTGGTGAGGATGGCGGTGGCGGCGGCGGCGCCGCCATCCGGCCCCAGGGCCGCCAGCAGCGGATCGAGGCCCGCCAGCAACGTGTCCATCGGGATCGGCACGCCGATCACCCCGGTGGAGCACAGCAACACCTCCGCCTCCGCCAGCCCCAGCCGCTGCGCCAGGGCCTTGGTGGCGGTCAGGCTGTCGGCCAGGCCGCGCTCACCCGTGCAGGCGTTGGCCTGGCCGGAATTGGTGAGTACCGCCCGGGCGTGGCCGCCGCTGATCCGCAGGCGCTCGGCGCACAGGTCCACACAGGCGGCGCGCACCCGCGAGGTGGTGAAGGTGCCGGCGCACACCGCCCCCTCCGGCGCTAGCAGCAGCGACAGATCGGGCCGGCCGGAGGCCTTGAGGCCGGCGGTGATGCCGGCGGCCAGGAAGCCGGTGGGGGCGGTGACGCCGCCGGGGATGGGGTGCCAGGGGTGGGTCACGCCGCCTACTCAGCTGCCCCCATCCTGACGGCGGGGGGATCGTTCAGGTCGTGGTGGCGCTGATCCAGCCGCCCAAAGAGCGGAGCTGCGCATCGGTGAGGCTCAGGTGGCGGTTCCCCCAGGGGTTGCGAATCGCGAAACGGGCGGTGAGGGCGTCGTAGGCCGTGATCGTGTAGAGGTGAGCGCGCACGGCAGAGCTCACCAGCGTTGGATCGGTGGTGGTCTCGGTGGCCAGGGCGTTGAAGGTGCCGATGGTGACCACCCTGCTGCTGTTGACCATGGCGATCAGGCTGGCGGCGGTCAGCCCTGAGACGGGATGGAGGCTGGTGCGGAGACCAGTGATGTGGGCGAGAGCCTGCTCGCCGACGCCCCAACCGATGCCATTATCATTGCCATTTCCATAGAAGTTAGTGCCATCCTGGCCAATCCGACCGGACTCATTCACCTGGGCGTAGGCCTTTTCCAGCAGGGCGACCCAGAGCTCATTGGCAGCCGACACCGACAACCCTGAATTGGCATAGATGTAGGCGCCGGATGCGTCCACGGGCATCATGCGATCAACAGTCACGCAATCAAGCTTGCCCTTCGTGTAAAGCTTGATACTCCAGGTGCCGTCACCGTTATCCGTGAACAGGTTGGAGATGAGGGATGGCTTATCCCTGGCCGTGCCCGCGAGAGGGGCGAGAAAATAACAGTTGCTGGCGGTACCCTGGCGCACATCGTCGGCGCTGGCACCAGCGACGAACAAACTGCCGCCGGCCAGGGCGTAGGCGCCAACCAGGAGACCGGATGCATCGCGGTGGATCGCCGGTCGGTCCGTGCCCAGGAAATGCTTGCCGATCAGCAGCTGCAATTGGGTGGCGGAGCTGCCGGCCGCCAGGTTGCCGAGGCCATCGCGCAGGCTGTCAATGCCGGTGTACCAGGCGTTGCTGGCATCGGCGAACAACACCTTCGCAGCGAGAATCTTCGTGGTCTGAGCCGCAATGGAAGTATTGATGGCACGGGTATAGAAAGCGCGAAGATCCGCCAGCTCGACGGCCGTCACCCCACCCAGATCAGCAGCGCTCCTGAGGATGCCCACCACATCCTCACGGCTGAGGGCTCCCTCCGTTTGGATGGCATTGAGAGCCGCATTTTCCAGCCCCTCATCCACCAGCATACTGCGCCATGAAGCCTCCAAAACATCCGCCTGACGGGCGACAGACAGCGCATATGCCGTACCCCCAGAAAGCAACCCGGAGCCAATATCACCATAGACCCTGGTCACGTAACTCCCAACAGCGAGGTTGAGCTGAAAGGACTCGCTGACCACCCCCGGCCGATCCATGGCAAACAGCAGTGCTCCGGCTCCGCTATAGAGTTCAAGCCCTGCATCCTGCGTCAGCTCCGTCAGCGAAAGGCTCACGGAGCCCGCCTTGCCAAGCTCAAAGCGGTAGTAGTCATCGCGATCGGCAAGCCCATCAGCAGCAGCGCCCACATGGCCGCTGACGGCCGCATCTGCGCGATAGACAATCCGGCCGATGTCGATGGCATTCACGAGGGAGTCACCGCGGTCGAACGCCAGAAGTTCATCCGCAGATGCCGGCACCTCAGCCGCCACGTTGTTATTGCTGTAGGCGCGAACTCCCGTCAGGGCATCACGATCGAATCGCGGCTGGGCGAGGAGGGAGGTCACCTCGGCAATCTCCTCCGCGGATGTGGTGCCGCCCTGAATCAGCACCGTCCCCCCCAGGCTGTGGGGGGCGGCAGCCAGGGGGTGACTGGGACTAAGAGGCGTTCCCAGGCCATAGGCGGACTCCCACCCAGCAACCCTCCCCGAGGGGCTGTCATCCAGGGCGAACGCCGGCTGAGGAGCCCGGCGGTGGAACACATCGGCCATGGATTGAGGGCAACGACCCCCAGGTTCCTCAGCCTGGGGGATCGATGCCACAAGCCCCCAGACTGAAGGGCCACCCCCGCCACCCGCCGCCGCGATGGCCGCCCCCCCGGATCCCGCCCTCGCCGCTGGCCTGGATCCCGAGGCCGTGGCCCTCTGCCAACGGCTTGCCGGCCTCGACTTCCCCTGGGACATCACCCGCTCCCTGGAGCTGGCCCTGCTCAAAACCTTCTGCGTGCCCTCGATCTCCGGCCTGCTGCAGCGCAGCGGCGAATTCGAGCAACGGCCCCGCAAGCGCTACGACGACACCGGCCTGATGGTGGCCGAGATGCTGCGCCATGGACCCGACAGCGCCGCCGGCCTCGCGGTGATCGAGCGCATGAACCGCATCCACGGCCACTACGCGATCAGCAACGACGACTTCCTCTACGTGCTCTCCACCTTCGTGGCCGAGCCGATCCGCTGGCTGGAACGCTACGGCTGGCGGCCGCTGGATCCGGCGGAGCAGCGGGCCCTGTTCCGCTTCTGGCGGCGGGTGGGGGAGCGCATGGGGCTGCAGCAGCTGCCCGCCAGCCTCGAGGAGCTGCTGGCCCTCAACGAACGGGTGGAGCGGGAGGTGTTCCGGCCGGCGGCCAGCAACCGGCACATCGCCGAGGCCACCCTCGCCATGCTGCTCAGCGACTGGCCGGCGCCGCTGCGGCCCGCCCTGGCAGGCCTGCTGCGCGGCCTGCTCGACCCGCCGCTGGCGGGCAGCCTGCAGTGGCCTGTGGCGCCCGCCTGGCGGCGGGGGCTGGTGCGGACGGCGCTGCGGACCCGCAGCCGGCTGGCGAACCTGGGCCAGCGACTGCGCCCGCCCCGCGCCAGCCGCTTCTACTCCGAGCGGCCCACCCCCAGCTACGGGGCGAGCTTCCAGCTGGAGCAGCTGGGGCCTCCGGCGATGCTGGAGCGCCTGGCCCGGCCGCGCTGGCAGGGAGCCCAGCGGCGCATCGGCCTCACCGGCGGCATCGCCAGCGGCAAAAGCAGCGTGGGCGCCCTGCTGGCGGCCCGGGGGCTGCCGGTGCTCGACGCCGACCGCTACGCCCGCGAGGCCCTGGCCCCTGGCACCACCGCCACCCAGGCGGTGCTGGAACGCTACGGAGAGCGGGTGCGGGAGACCCACCAGCTGGAGGCAGCGGCGCCGAGCCTGGATCGCGCCGCCCTGGGGCGGATCGTCTTCGCCGACGCCGCCGAGCGCCGCTGGCTGGAGGCACTGGTGCATCCGCTGGTGCGGCAGCGGTTCGAGCAGGAGCTGGCGGCACTGGCGGCGGCGCCGGTGGTGGTGTTGATGGTCCCGCTGCTGTTCGAGGCGGGCCTGGAGGGGCTGTGCAGCGAGGTGTGGCTGGTGGTGTGCGAGGAGGAGCAGCAGCGGCAGCGGCTGATGAGCCGCGACGGGCTGGCGGAACCGGAGGCGCGGTCGCGGCTGGCCGCCCAGTGGCCGCTGGCGCGCAAGCGGGCCCTGGCGGATCAGCGGATCGACAACCGGGGAAGGCCCGAGGCCCTGGCCACCCAGCTGGACCGACTCCTGGAGAAGCTGCCGCCAACAACGGCGGAGCCGGCCGGGGGTCTGTAAATCTTTCTCACATTTTGATGCGAGTACCCCGCGACAGGTTCGGTTCCTGGGCGGCATTCATACATTGCCGATACGGGATCACGGCATGAATCTGATCTCATACGGCCCGATTCCCCCTACCCTCCGCGCCGCCCCGGCCATGAGCCCTGTCACCAGCTATTCCCCCTACCTCGAGACCCCCACCGGCAGCACCGGCACCGGGCTGGATCAGGTGCTCGGCTGGATCGCCCGCGATCCCGGCCTGGCCGGTGCCAACGAAGCCAGCTCCATTGCCACCGGCATCGCGGCGAGCGACTGGCTCAACACACTCCTGGTGGAGGGCCTGCAGGCCATCGGCGCCCTCGACAAACCCGTGCTCGGCGTCGCCGACATCGTGGCCCTCAATGCCTGGTTCCGCGACCCCACGGTTCCGGAGCGGCTGGAGGCCTTCCTCATGGGCCACGGCAACGACGAAAACGGCGTGGAGACCGGCTATCACACCATCCAGAACGATGGCGGCACCCGCACGTTCGACGGTAGCGCCCTGATCGATTCGGTGCTCGACAGCCTGTATCACATCGGTTTTCCCCTCAGCGCCGACGGCACGCGCCTGACCAACGAGGACGGTGCTGACAACGCCACGCTCGTGGATGTGGCCCGCTGGCTCACGGCCCTGAAGGTGGATCTGGCCACCACCGGCACGGGCCTTGATCGCATCGTGGAAACCGTGGTGGCCGACCCCGGCCTGCAGGCGGCGATCCCCTGGGGCGACATCCAGGGGGGAGCGGAGGCCGCCGACGCCCTCAACCAGCTGATCCTGGAGGGGATCAACGCCCTGGGCGCCCAGGGCCT
>CANEWU010000097.1 GCA_947442825.1 Synechococcaceae cyanobacterium | reverse complement strand
GGCGCCTTTAACCAGTCCGGCAATGTCGACGAATTCGACTCGGGTGGGCACGATCTCCCGCGAGGAAGAGAGGGAAGCAAGCTGCTGCAGACGCTCGTCCGGCACCGCCACCACCCCGCTGTTGGGCTCGATCGTGCAGAAGGGGAAATTGGCGGCCTGGGCCTGGGCGTTGGCCACCAGGGCGTTGAACAGGGTCGACTTGCCGACGTTGGGCAGGCCGACGATTCCGGCTTTGAGCATGGGGTGGAATCTAGGAGCCCGTGCCCCCGGCCCCCGATTGGCCGCCCAGCCCCCCAGGAAGCGGCCCGAGGGGCGAGACTTGGGGGAGCGATGTAACAGACCATTTCAGCTCCGCGTCCCCTCCGTCCGGTTGCTCCAGCCACCCCGGCCGCCAACGGCGCCACGGTGCCCGTGGCGTCCACCGCCGGCGGCGGCGACATCCGCCCCGTCCCCCCGGCGCCCTCCCAGGCAGCCCCTCCCCCCGGCGAGCCCCCACCGGGGGCGGCCACGCGCCGTCGCCGAGCCGCCCCCTGGCGCTCCCGCCGCCTCTGGAGCGCCGTGCTGGTGGCTGGTGCCCTGCTCGCCGCCGGGGCCCTCTGGCAGCGCCAGCGGACCACCGTTGCCCGCGCCGACCTCACCCCCTACACCGTGGTGGCCCGCCGCGACAGCCTGCCGGGGGTGGTCACCGCCACCGGCGAACTCGACGCGGTCGAGCGTGTCAACGTCAGCCCGCGGCGCCAGGGGCAGGTGCAGGAACTGTTCGTGGATGAAGGGGACGCCGTGGGCAAGGGGCAGCCGCTGGCCCGCATGGATGACGGCGACCTGAGCAACCGGCTCGATGAACTCCGCGCCGAGGTATACGCGGCCGAGGCGCGCCTCACGCGGAGCCGCAACGAATGGCAGCGGCGCCGGCAGCTCTACGAAAACGGTGCGATCAGCGCCGATGAGTACAGCGCCGTGCTCAGCACCTACCAGGTGGACCAGGCCGCCTTGGCGGCCACCCGCGAACGGCTTGAGCAGCGCGGCGTTGAGAAGGGGGAGCTGATCGTGCGGGCCCCGTTCAGCGGCGTGATCAGCCAGCGCTTCGCCGATGCCGGCGCCTTCGTTACCCCCACCACCGCCGCCTCGGCCAGCGCCGGCGCCACCAGCTCCTCAATCGTGGAGCTGGCCCGCGGCCTGCAGGTGGTGGCCAAGGTGCCGGAGAGCGACCTGGGCCGCCTGCGGCTTGGCATGGACGCCTCGGTGCGGGTCGATGCCTTCCCGGACCGGCGCTTCGCGGCCCGCATCCGCCAGATCGCGCCCCGGGCGGTGAAGGTGAACAACGTCACCTCCTTCGAGGTGAAGCTCGAGCTGACCGATCCGCCCCCCGAACTGCGCATCGGCATGACGGCCGACGTGGACTTCCAGACCGGGCGCATGGACCCGCAAACGGTGGTGCCCACGGTGGCGATCGTCACCGAAGAGGGCAAGCCCGGCGTGCTGCTGGTGGGGAAGGATCGGCAGCCCCGCTTCCAGCCCGTGGAGCTCGGCTCCAACAGCGGCCGCGATACGCAGGTGCTCGGGGGCCTGGAGCCAGGCACCCGGGTGTTCATCGACCTGCCGCCCTGGGCGAAGAAACGCCGCTGAACGGCAGCGGCTGGTTGAGGGGGCTTCAGGGGGCGGACAGAAACCGGCGCACCGCCGTCAGGATTCGCTCGCTGGCATTGCCATCGCCGAAGGGATTGTGGGCGCGGGCCATCGCCTCGTACGCCCCTTCGTGCTCCAGCAGATTGGCGGTCTCGGCGAGAATGGTTTCGCTGTCGGTGCCGATCAGGCGGGCCGTGCCCGCATCCACCGCCTCCGGCCGTTCGGTGGTGCGGCGCAACACCAGCACGGGCTTGCCCAGGGCCGGAGCCTCTTCCTGCAGCCCGCCGGAATCGGTGAGCAGCAGGGTGCAGCCCCGCATCGCCGCCACCAGCCGGTCGTAGTCGAGGGGATCGGTGAGGAAGGCTCGCGGATGGTTACCCAGCAGGGCCTGCAGCGGCTCCCGCACCGTGGGGTTGCGGTGCAGCGGCAGCAGCAGGGCGGTGTCCGGGAAACGGTCCAGCACCGCCAGGAAGCCGCGACCAATCTCCTGCAGCCGCTCGCCCCAGTTCTCACGGCGGTGCACGGTGGCGAGCAGCACGCGCTGGTGGTGCCAGTCGAGGCCATCGATGACCAGCTCAGGGGCCTTCTCCGCCATCAGCAGCAGGGCATCGATCACGGTGTTGCCGGTGGTGACCGTCTCGCCGACCACCCCGGAGGCCCGCAGATTGGCCGCCGAGCGCTCGGTGGGGGCGAAGTGCAACACCGCCAGCTGGGAGATCAGACGGCGGTTGGCCTCCTCAGGGAAGGGATCGAACAGGTTGTTGGTGCGCAGCCCCGCCTCCACGTGCCCAACGGGGATCTGCTCATAGAAGGCCGCCAGGGCGCTGGCGAAGGCGGTGGTGGTGTCGCCTTGCACGAGCACGAGCCGGGGCCGGTTCCGGCCGAACTCCTCCTGCAGGCCCTGCAGCGCGGCACAGGTGACGTGGGTGAGGGTCTGGTTCGGGGCCATCAGGGCCAGATCCAGGTCGGCCTGCAGAGCGAAGAGCTCCATCACCTGGCTGACCATCTCCCGGTGCTGGCCGGTGAGCACCACGCGGGTGCGGAATTCTTCGTGCTGCTGGAAGGCGCGGATCACCGGGGCCAGCTTGATCGCCTCCGGGCGGGTGCCGAGCACGATCGTGATCAGCGGCCGTTCCTCCGAGGCAACGGAGACGGAGCCACGCTCACTGGACAGAGGGGGGACGGGATCCGTCAAAGGGGGAAGGCGGTCGGATGAATCCTACGGAGAGCTCTGGATCAGCCCTGGAGATCGCTGCCAGCGTCTGCAAACGGAGCAGGGTGGAGATCGTCAGACGCAGCAAGCGGCCTGTGGGCTCGAGCCGATCGATTGGGCCTGACGTCAGGAGATGAGATCTGGATTGGCCGTTGGGGTTGGCCGGGCGAGGTGTGACGGGCTGAATTAGCGGATTCTGAGGGCAGGCTCGGAGGGCTGCCACCAAATCAACCAAATTTCTGTCAGGATTAGTCTGAGCAAAGTTTACGTGGGCGGCATGGCCGAATTGCCATTTGCGATGAATCCCTCCTCCTTTCCTCCGGCGCCGCCCCCGCCCCCGCCCGCCGACCTCTTCCATCGCGCGGTACGCCACAGGCCCCAACACGCCAGCGACGATGGGGTGACCATGCCCTCCACGCTCGAGGGCATCGTGCGGCTGGCCTTCGAGCGCAACCATTCCGACGTGCACCTGGGCGTGGGCGAGGAGCCCCGCTACCGCGACCGTGGGGACATGGTGCGCACCGGCTGGCCAGTCACCGATGGGGTCACCTTCCGCGATTGGCTGCGCGAAATGCTCAGTCCCGCCGAAATCGACTCCTTCCTTCGCGATAAGGAATACGACGGCAGCTACGCCTTCGGGTTCGTGCGGGTCCGCATCAACCTGCTCGAATCCCTGCGCGGCCCCGCGATGGTGCTGCGCCTGATCCCGCAGAAGATCGCCACGATCGAGGATCTCAACCTTCCCCAGGTGCTCAAGGAACTGGCCGAGCGCCCCAAGGGCCTGCTGTTGGTCACCGGCCCCACCGGCTCGGGCAAAAGCACCACTCTCGCCGCGGTGATCGACTACATCAACAGCACCATGAAGCGGCATATCCTCACGATTGAGGATCCGATCGAATTTGTCCACGAAAGCCGCGAGTGCCTGGTCCGCCAGCGCGAGATTCGCCAGCACACCAAACTGTTCAAAACCGCCCTGCGCGCCGCCCTGCGAGAGGATCCCGATGTGATTCTGATCGGCGAGATCCGCGACCGCGACACACTTTCGACGGCGATCGAAGCCTCCCAGACAGGCCATTTGGTGTTCGGCACCCTCCATACCAACTCCGCCGTTCGCACCGTCGAGCGCATCCTTGGCATGTATCCGCCGGAGGAACAGGAGCAGGTGCGACGGTCCGTAGCGGAATCTCTCCTTGCGGTCGTCTCGCAGGGCCTGGTGAAAAGCACCGACGGCAAGCGCTGCGCCTACCACGATCTTTTCATCAACACAGACGCCTGCCGCGATTACATCCTGCGCGGCGATCTCGATGAAATTGAAGACATCATGGGCCGCAGCGGCTTCGACGGCATGCAGACCAGCAACCAGGCGCTGGTCAAATTGGTGCAGTCGGGTCTGGTGATGGACGAGGACGCCATGGCCCAGAGCCTCAAGCCCGCCGAGCTGGCGCAGAAGCTGCGCGGCCGGATCTGATCAGGAGTGGGTGGCTGCCAACCGGGCGATCAACAGCACGGCCAGCCCCACCGACAAACCCAGCATCGCCAGACGACCGTTCCAGATCTCGGCCTGAGGGGTGATGCCACGCCGCCAGGCATTCAGCTCCTGGGGCGACACGGGGATCGGACCCTCAGCGGACTCTCCGCTGCCCTCGTGCCTCGCGTTGGCGCTGTCGGCCGGGTTGGGGGTGGCAGCCGGAGCCATGGAGAAGGTCGGCCGGAGGGATTGGCCGAAGAAAGGGCAATTAGCTTAACGGGATCAGAAACTCGCTGGACTGACGTAGAGGCGATCAGCCTCCTCAAGGGGCAGCCGGGCGGCCACCCCGAGGTCGATTGGACTAAGGCAGCCGGCCTCCAGCCGTTGCACCGCCGCCCGCGCGATCATCGCCGCGTTGTCGGTGCACCAGGCCAGCGGCGCCACCCGCCAGGCCAGGCCCATCGCCCCGGCCCGCTCGGCCAGCAGGGCCCGCAAACGGGCATTCGCCGCCACTCCCCCCACCAGCACCAGGGTTTCGAACCCCTCATCGCGGGCGCAGCGGCAGCTGCGCTCCACCAGCACCTCGGCCACCACCTGCTCGAAGCTCGCCGCCAGATCGGCCAGGGGCAGGGGATCTCCGGTCGCCTCCAGGGCCCGCACCTGCCGCAGCACCGCGCTCTTGAGGCCACTGAAGCTGAAGTCGTAAGGATGGAAGCCGCCCCCGGGCAGCGATACCCGACCGCGGGGCAGCGGGAAGCGGCGAGGGTCTCCGCCGACCGCCGCCGCCTGGATCGCCGGTCCACCGGGGTAGCCGAGCCCCAGAAGGCGGGACACCTTGTCGAAGCACTCACCGGCCGCGTCGTCGTGGCTGCGGGCCAACCGCCGGTAGCGGCCCGGACCATCGACACGCACCAGCTCGGTGTGGCCGCCGCTGACGAGCAGCACGAGGGTGGGACCCTCCGGCAGGGGCTCCCCCAGCTGCACCGAGCACAGGTGCCCCTCCAGGTGATGCACCCCCACGAACGGCAGGCCATGGAGGCGCGCCAGGGTGCGGGCGGTGACCGAGCCCACCAGCAGGGCGCCCACCAGGCCCGGAGCCACTGTGGCGGCCACGGCATCAAGATCGCCGGGCCCCAGACCGCTCTCCTCGAACACCCGGGCGATCAGGGGGGGTAGGGCCTCCAGGTGGCGGCGGGAGGCGATCTCGGGCACCACCCCGCCCCAGCGGGCGTGCTCCTCCACCTGGGAGGCGATGGCGCTGGCGAGCACCTCGCCGCCCGCCACGATCGCCGCGGCCGACTCGTCACAACTTGTTTCGAGCGCCAGAACCGTGGGCATGGGGCTGGGGCAGCTCCCTTACTGTCCGCTGGTGACATCCTGCACCTCCGGCAGGCCCTCTCCGGCATCCCCTCCATGCGCCGATTCATGAGCCGATTCATGAGCCGTCTCCTCAACGGCCGTCTGATGGCGGTCCTCCTCTCCGCCTTCCTGCTCTTCGGCCTGGCCCCAGTGGCCCATGCCGAAATCGGCGGCCTCACCCCCTGCGCCGAAAACGCGCGCTTCCAGTCGCGGGCCGCCACCGCCAAAACCGACCAGGCGAAGGCCCGCTTCGAGGTCTACGGGCAGGCCCTTTGCGGCGCCGATGGCCTGCCCCACCTGGTGGTGGATGGTCGTTGGAGCCACGCCGGCGACTTCATGGTCCCCGGCCTGGCCTTCCTTTACATCGCCGGCACGATCGGCTGGGCGGGTCGCTCCTACCTGATGGTGGTGCGTCAGCGCAAGGACGCCCAGATGCACGAGATCCAGATTGACGTGCCCCTGGCGTTCAAGAGCACCTTGGCCGCCGCCACCTGGCCGCTGGCTGCCTTCAAGGAACTCACCAGCGGCAAGCTCACCGAGGCCGACAGCAAGATCACCGTTTCGCCCCGCTGACCTGCGATCCCGCGCTTCCCCTAACTCCCCTGCAACGATGAAGAAATTCCTCAGCACCGCTCCCGTTTTTGCGGCGATCTGGTTCACCATCACCGCCGGAATCATGATCGAATTCAACAGGTTCTTCCCCGATCTCCTCTTCTATCACCTCTGATCCCACCTGTTGGGTTTGGGTTACAGGGGCCGCAAGGCCCCTTTTTGATGGCCGCCCCTCAGTGCGGCTCCGGTGCCAGACCACAGCAGCGCTCCAGATCCGCCAGGGCCCGATCCAGATCGTCGTTGACCACCACCGCATCGAACTCCGCCGCCGCCTCCAGCTCCTCGCGGGCCCGGGCCAGGCGCCGGGCGATCGCCTCCTCACTGTCGGTGCCCCGGCCGCGGATGCGCCGCTCCAGCTCCTCGAAGGAGGGGGGCTGCAGCAACACCTGGAACCCGGCAGGGAAGCTGCGCCGCACCTGACGGGCCCCCTCCAGCTCAATCTCCAGGAGCACCGGTTGGCCCGCATCGAGGCGTTGCTGCACCGCCCCGCGCGGAGTGCCATAAAGATTGCCGGCGAACTCCGCCCACTCCAGGAAGCCACCGGCCGCCACCTGCCGCTCGAAGGCGGCGCGGTCGAGGAAGAAGTAATGGCGACCCTCCTCCTCACCGGCCCGCGGCGCGCGGGTGGTGGCCGATACCGAGAGCCACAGGCCGGGATGGCGCTCCAGCAGGCGGGCCACCAACGTGCCCTTGCCTACTCCACTGGGTCCGGTGATCAGCAGGAGCCTGCCGGAGGACGGGGAACCGGACATCGGCACGGCACGACGGGGGACTGCCACGAGAGTATGGGGAGGCAGGCGCAGGGGAGCGGCGGTCGGCCACGGCCATGACAGCAAACCAGGGGCGCGAACCAACGGGACCTGCGCTGCAGGCCCTCGACGCCACCGCCTTGAGGGCGGTGTTGGCGGAGCTGCGGCCGGCCCTCCTCCCCAGCCGCTTCGAAAAGGCCCAGCAGAGCGATCCCCACACCGTGCAGCTGGGTCTGCGCAGCCTTCAGGGGCACCCCTGGCTGGAGCTCAGCTGGCGCGCCGAAGCGCCCCGGCTCCTGGCGATCCCGCCACCGCCCCGCCAAGGGGAGGGCAGCACCCTGGCGCGCCAGCTGCAGCATGGTCTGCGGGGCCTCACCCTGGTGGGGTTGGTGCAGCAGGGCTGGGAACGGGTGGTGGAGCTGCTGTTCGCCCCCCGCCCCGGTGAGCCCCCCCGCCGCACCCTCGTGCTGGAACTCATGGGACGCCACAGCAACCTCTTCCTGCTGGATGAGGATCGGCGCGTGATCGCCCTGGCCCACCAGGTGCGCGAGAACCAGTCGCGACTGCGGCCGATCGGCACAGGCGATGCCTACAGCCCGCCCCCGCCCCTGCGGGGCGACCAGCCGAGCCGCCAGGAGCCCCAGGAGAGCTGGCAACGGCGCCTCAGCCTGCAACCGCTGCCCTTGGCCAAGGCCCTGCCGGCCGCCTACCAGGGCGTCGGTCCGGCCCTGGCGCGCCAGCTGTGCGAGGGTCTGGCGCCGGCGGATCCGGCTGACCTTGCGGAGGGGGGGGCCTGGAGCCAGCGGCCTGTGCAGGAGCTGAAGGAGGCGCAGTGGCAGGCCCTGCACCATCGGTGGCGCCATTGGCTGGAGGCGGTGGAAACCGAGCGATTCGTACTGCGCTGGGGGCCGGATGGGTCCTGGCGCTGTTGGGACCCTGGCGACACCCCCGCATCAGCCGCCGCAGGGTCGGCGGATAGCAGCGGGCTAAGCGCCATGGCCCTGCCGATCAACACAGCGTTGGCCCGCTATTACGCCCACCACCTAGGGGAGCGGCAGCGGCGGCAGCGCCACGACACCCTGGCGCGGCGGCTGCAGCAGGCCCTGGAGCGGGAACGGCAGGAAGAGAAGAAACAGCAGACCCTGCTCGAGGCCGTGCCTGGCGGAGAGGGCCTGCGCCAGCAGGCCGACGCCCTGCTGTGCCTGGCCTCCCCCAGCCGGGGGGAGATCGATGAGGCCCAGAAGCTGTATCGCCGCGCCCGCAAGCTGCGCCGCTCAGCCGAGCAGATCATCCCCCGGTTGGAGGGGCACCGCCAGAGGATCGAGAGCCTTGAGGCCAGCCTCACCTTCCTGGAGCAGGCGGACGATGACATCGCCCTGGCGGCCCTGGAGGAGGAATGCACCCCCGCGCAGGACCAGCCACGCCGGGGACGGCGCCCGGAGGCGCCCCAGCCCCTGGAGCTGTGCACCGCCGCCGGGGTGCGCCTGCAGGTGGGCCGCAACCACCGCCAGAACGAATGGATCAGCCTGCGCCAGGCCCGGCGCGGCGACCTCTGGTTCCACGCCCAGGAGCTACCTGGCAGCCACGTGGTGCTCAAGGGATCGGAGACGCCGGCTGCCGAGGCCGACTGGCAGGCGGCCGCCGATCTGGCCGCCCACTTCAGCCGCGGGCGAGGCAACCGGAGGGTGCCGGTGGTGATGGTGGCGGCCGAGGAGCTGCAGCGGATCCCCGGGGCCGGGCCAGGCACGGTGCGCCACCGGGGCGGCACCGTGCTCTGGGCCGAACCGGAACGGGCCCTGGCCCTGCTGATCGCCCCTAACCTCCCCAGGGAAGGCACGCCATGAACGACCCCGACACCCTGACCAGCGATCCTCCGGGCGAGCTGGACGACGGTCTCCCCGGCGAAGGCTCCGGCGACCGCCCTGGCGGAGCCGGCGAGTTTCCCGGCGAAGTCGAGATGACCTTCGTCGAGCACCTCGAGGAGCTGCGGCGGCGCGTTCTGCGCAGCCTGCTGGCGGTGCTGATCGGCGCCGCCGCCTGCCTCGCCTTCGTACGGCCCCTGGTGCGCCTGCTGGAGCAACCCGCCCATGGCATCCGCTTTCTGCAGCTGGCACCAGGGGAATTCCTGTTCGTTTCCCTGAAGGTGGCCGGCTACGCCGGCCTGGTGCTGGCCCTGCCCTGGGTGCTGTCCGAGGGTCTGGCCTTCGTGCTGCCCGGCCTCACCCGCCGGGAGCGGCGGTTGGTGGCCCCGGCGGTGGCCGGATCCACGGTGCTCTTCGCCG
>CANEWU010000096.1 GCA_947442825.1 Synechococcaceae cyanobacterium | reverse complement strand
GCAACGGCGGCCCGGCAACGGCCTGGGCCTCGGCCGGGGCCGGACGCAACCCCCAGGACAGCGCCAAAGAGGGCAGGAGCAGCGCCAGGCCCGACGCTGCCACCCCGCTCAACAGGGCGCGACGGCGGAGACGGAAGCGGGGCCCGACGGGGGAAACGGGGGGACGGTCGGAGGGCGGGGAGGGCTCCATCACGCGGGGAACGGGTGTCTGCTGTGCTTCCATCGTGCCCGAGAGGCCCTCCGCCCCGGCCAGTGCCGTGACTTCGCCCCCGTCTGCCCCGGCCCTGACGATCGAAGCGTTCCTGGCTGGCGAGGGGCCGATCCTGGATGTGCGCAGCCCCGGCGAGTTCGCCCGCGGCCACATCCCCGGCGCCCGCAACCTGCCCCTGTTTGACGACGAGGAGCGCTCTGAGATCGGCACCCTCTACAAGCAGAGCGGCCGCCGGGTTGCCGTGCAGCGTGGCCTCGAGCGGGTGGGGCCGCGCCTGGCGTCCCTGGCCGAGGCCCTGCGGCAGGCGGCGGACGCCGGTGGCGAAGCGCCGCTGCGTCTGCATTGCTGGCGGGGGGGCATGCGCTCCGGCAGCGTGGCCTGGCTGGCCGGCACCCTTGAGCTGCCGGTGGTGTTGCTGGAGGGTGGCTACAAGGCCTGGCGGCGCCGGGTGCTGGAGCGCTTTGAGCGGCCCTGGCCCCTGCACCTGCTGGGGGGCCGCACCGGCTGCGCCAAAACCGAACTGCTGCTTGCCCTGCGGCAGCGGGGGGTGGCGGTGATCGACCTGGAGGGCCGCGCCCATCACCGCGGCAGCAGCTTCGGGGCCTTGGGGTTGCCCCCCCAGCCCAGCACCGAGAACTACGAAAACCTTTTGGCCGCTGATCTCGACGCCCTGGAAGGGGCCCCGGAGATCTGGCTGGAGGCGGAGAGTGTGCAGGTGGGGCGTTGCCGCATCCCGCAAGGGCTCTGGCGGCAGATGAAGGAGGCGCCGTTGCTGGAGGTGCGCCGGCCGCTGGAGGCCCGGGTTGCCCACCTGGTGCGGCTGTATGGCGGCCAGGATCCGGAGGGGCTGGCGGAGGCCACCCGACGCATCGCCCGGCGGCTGGGTCCCCAGCGCACCGCCGAGGCCCTCGCGGCGATCGCCGCGTCCGACTGGGCCGCCGCCTGCCTGCCGATGCTCGAGTACTACGACCGCTGCTACGACCACGAACTCGCCGGCCATGCCGAGGTGGCGTCGGTGGATTTGGGGGAGAGCGATCCCGCTGAGGGGGCTGAGCGGCTGCTGGCCCTGGGGCTGGTGGCGCGCTGGCGGTAGGCCTCGCCCAGCCCGCTCCTCAGCCGGAGCCCACCACTCGGCCAATCAGGGCCGCCTCGGTGAATCCGGCCTGCCGCACGGCCGCCAGCGCCGCCGGGGCCTGCTCCGCCGGTAGCGCGGCCAGCAGGGGGCCGCAGGTCTGGGGATCGATCAGCAGCTGGCGGCACCAGGCGGCGCCCCCCTCCAGCCGCACCGGACCCTCCAGCAGCGCCAGGGCGCGGGCATTGGCCGGCGCCAGGCTGCTCGCCTGACCCTGCTGCAGCATCGCCGCAGCCCCCGGGTAAGCCGGCACCGCCGCCGCCTCCAGCACCACGGAGATGGGAGGGCCAGAGCCCTCCAGCATTTCCTCCAGGTGCCCCAGCAGGCCGAAGCCGGTGATGTCGGTGCAGGCGCGGCAGCCGTGGGCCGCCAGCAGGGCCACCAGGGGCGCCTGGCTTTGCTCAAGGCCTGCCAGCAGCCGATCGATCCATGCCGCCGGGGCTACCCCGGCCATGGCAGCGGCCAGCAGCACGCCGCTGCCGAGGGGCCGGCTGAGCAGCAGCTGCTCGCCCGGCAGCAGCGGCCCCTTTGGCCACGGCTCCGCCGCCGCCACCGTGCCATGCACCGTCAGGGCCAGGGCCAGACCGGCGCCATCGCGGCCCTCGAGGGTGTGGCCCCCCAGCAGCCGTGCCCCCAGCGGATCGAGCACCGAGCGCACGCCCGCCAGGGTCTGCAGCAGCAGCTCCTCCTGGAGAGTCGGTCCCACCTCCGGCAGGGTCACCAGCGACTGGGCGCTCCGCACCGTGGCCCCGCAGGCCCAGAGGTCGCTGCAGGCGTGCAGGGTGGTGAGGCGGGCGTTGCGCCAGGGGTCCTCCAGCAGGGCTGGGAAGCCGTCGATGCTCTCCAGCCAGAGCGAACCATCGGCGCCGCGGCCCAGCGCTACCGCGTCCTCGCTGGCGGGGGGGAGGTCGTCACCGGCCAGGTGGGCCAGGCGGGCCAGGGCGGAGCGCAAGGGGGCTGCCGCCACCTTGGCGGCGCAGCCGCGGCAGGCCGGCGCTTCGCCCCCCGCCATCGGGGCCGACATCGCCAGGCTCTGCTGGAAGCGCCGGTCGAGCTGCTCCTTCCAGCGCCACAGCCAGCGGCCAGGCCCCAGGGCGAAGGGCCCCCAGCAGGCCAGGGCCCTGGGGCCGGCCGGGTCCACGCCCCCATCCCCCAGCAGCTGCAGGGCCCAGGGCTGGGGGCGCCAGCGGCGCAGGGGTTGGCCGGCCAGGTGGCGGCGCAGGTTGGCGGCCAGCAGCGGCGCCGCCCGCACCGCCCAGACTCCGGAAGGGGGCCGAACCTGTCCGGCGATCAGTGCGCAGTCGCCGGAGGCGAACAGCCCGGGGTGGCCCAGCACCTCCAGTGCCGCATCGGTGCGCACCCGGGCGCTGCTGGGATCCACCGGCAGGCCGGACTGCGCCAACCAGTCCGGGGCGCGGCTGCCGGTGCAGAGGAGGTCGGCGGGGGCATCAGCGGCCGCGCCGCGCTCGATGGCAACCCCCGCCTCGGCCAGCAGCGCTTCACCGGCCCGCGCCGCGGCGGCCGACCCCAGCTGCAGCCGATCCCCCCGCAGCAGCAGCCGCACCGGGTGGCGGCGTGCCCGCAGCGCCAGGGCCAGCTCCACTGCGGCGGCGCCGCCGCCGCGGATGCGCACCAGCCGCCCCTCCGGGAGGGCGGCCGACCAGGCCAGAAAAGGCTCCAGCGGCTTCACCGCCAGGCCGCACCCCGGCCCAGTGGCGACCGTCACCGCCCCCACATCGAGGCTGAGCGCGTCGAAGCGCAGGGGCGGTCGCTCCGCCAGCCGCAGTTCCCGGAGAAGTGGATCGATGCCCACGATCTCGGCCTGCACGAAGGCAACGCCAGCCCGTTGGCAGAGCTGCCGCAGGTCGATGGCGGCTGCCTCAGGGGGGTGCAGGCCGGCCACCACCGCGGGCACCAGGCCGGAATACAGGGTGCTGCCGTGGCGGCTCACCAGACAGATGTGCGTGGCCGCCGGCCGCTGCTCGGGCCGCATCGCCCAGCGGCGGAGCAGCAGGGCATGGCTGTGGCCCCCGCCCGCCAGCAGCAGCTCCCGCGTGGCCGGCTTTTCCCGCACCTCTCCGTCCCCCGTGCCTTCAGGGGGTCCAGTCGTCCGGCGGATCCGCCTTCTCGCTCTCCTGCAGGGAGGGCAGGGTGCGCAGGAGCGCCAGGATCTCCTGGCGGGCGCGGGCGCGGAAGGCGGCGGCGGCGGCCGGCGGCAGCACCGGCACGTCTTGGGAGCCGGCCTTCGCGTCGCCCCGCAGGGGTTTCCAGCGGTTCTCCCCGTTTTGCTTTGCCTGCTCGAGGGCGGCGGCGAAGTCGAAGGACAGGGAGCGCCCTTCGGCGGCGGCCTCCGCCACCAGCCGCTCCCGCTCCTCCACAAAGGCCCGCGCCCGCAGCGTGTCCGGCAGGCCAAGCACCGGCTCGAACCACTGCAGGGCCCGCATCTCCTCCTCCAGCAGGATCACCCAGGCGGTCTGCTCGCCCTCCGGCAGCGCCGCCAGCTGGGGATCGGCCCGCAGCGCGTCCAGGAAGTGCGCCAACCAGCGCACGTGGGCTTTTTCCTGCAGGCTTTTCTTCTGGGCCGCCTTACCGGTGAGCCGCTTGGGCAGGGCCGCCTCGGCCCGGCGCAGGAAGACCCGGTCCTCGCGCTCGAGGTTGATCGCCCCCCAGCGTTGGCGGTATTCCCAGAGCTCCTCGTAGCGGCGCACGTCCTCCGCCGGCCAGCCGAGATCTCGCAGTTCTCCGGAGCGACTGCCTTCTTCCTTGCGCATCACTGTGGTTCGCCTCGCCTCGGCAGAGTACGAGGCTCCGCCCCCGGCCATGGGTTTGTGGTTGAGGCCATGGAAGCCGAAGCGCCGCGGCCGGCCTGCCGCCAGGGGGTCGGAATGGCGTAGGTGTGGGCCTCGGGCGGCAGGGTGGCGTGGAAGGTGGTGTCGAAGCGGTCCATTGGGGCAGCGCCGGCGCCAACCGCTCCAGCCCTTCGATAGACACGCAGGCTGTCTGGATGGCGCCCCATTCATTAACGGCCCGCCACCAGGCATCAAGAGAGGGCCCGGATGGAGCCGTTGGCTCAGAAGAAGAACTTCAGCCCCAGCTCCAGGCCGTTCTGGCCGATCACGTAGGCGTTGGCGGGATCCTTGCCGTTGTTGGCCGCCAGGTGCAGGTAGCGCCAGGAGAGGTCCAGCTGGGTGCTGTTGCCCACCGCGTAGCCCACCCCCGCCTGGGCATTGCCGCTGAAGCTGTCGGCCCCGCTCACCCCGAAGCCGGCCACATCGCCGCGGGCGAAGAGGCGCAGCCGCGGCGCCACAAACACCTGGGCCTGCGCACCGAGCAAAGGCTGGACCACCGGCGATCCCCAGGAGCGGGCCACGGAGCGGCTGGCTCCGCGGCGGCCCTGCAGCTCCGAATCGATCTCCAGGGCCACATCAAGCAGGCGGATGCCGGCGTAGGGGATCACCGTGGTGGTGCCGGCCGGGGCTACGGCGCTCTCGCGGGCCCCCAGGCGGTAGCGCAGGGCGATGTCGTAGATGCCCTGTTCGGCATTCAGTTCCGTGCGGAAGGTGCGGGTGATCGTGTTGCCCCGGCCCTCCCGTGCTGCCAGCCGGGCGGCGAGCTCGCCCCGCTCCCGCTGCACCTCCCCGAGCCGCTCACGCCGCTCCACCAATCGCTCCCGAACGCGCCCCGTTGCCCGTTCCCGCAGGGCGCCCTGCGGGACCCGCTCGCGGACGGCCCCCACTCCGGCGAGCAGGCGCCCGTCGCCCAGGCGGACGCGGTCGCGGCTGCTCTCCTTGGCCTGTTCACCCTGCAGGTTCACGTAGCTGATGTCCGTGAGCAGGCCGAGACGGCCATGCTCCACGCTGCCGCGCAGCGAGACGGTGCTCTGCAGGGCGTCGAGCAGCTGGCCGAGGGTGAGGGTGGATTCGGCGGTGAAGCCCTGGATCGTGGTGCGGTTGGTGGTGCGCAGCGGCATGAATCCGTAGAGCTCCAGGGTGCCCGCCCAGGGGGAGGCGGCAGGGTTCTCGGCGTTCTCCCCCTGGGCCGGGCTGGCGGCGAGGGGGTCGCCGTCGGCGGGGCGCTGGAAGCGGCTGCGATCGGCCGGTTCGAGCTCCACTGCCGCGGCCGCCAGCTCTGAGGCGGAGGTCGGGGCGGGGGCCGCCTGGGCGGGGGGCAGGCTGAGGGCCAGGTTGAGGGCCAGGCCGGCGGCTAGGGCTGGGTACGTCAAGGCAGAAGGGGGCCACGCGCCTGCCATGGGATCTCACCAGGATTGGGCCGGACGTTATCCGAACGACGCAGGCAGCACCAGCCCCGCAGGTACCGGAAGGGTCAATCCGGTAGGGGGGTCTCCGTTTGCGGAGCCAGGCCGAGGCGTCGATCGAGCAGCCAAAGGCCCACCACGGTGGTGAGGGTCACCATCAACACCAGGGCGGCGAAGGTCACGCTGTTGATCAGGCCCGCAGACAGGGCGGTGGTGGCGAACACCAACCCCGGCACCCCACGCGGCATCAGACCGAACACCACCAGCCAGGGATCGATGCCAGCGGCCCGGTCCGCCGGCCGGATCGCCAGACCGCAGGCGAGCTTGCTCAGCACCGCCAGCACGGTCAACAGGGCGGCGAGGCTCCAGGCCTTCGGTTCGATCAGGGTGGCCAGGGACAGCCGCAGACCCACCGACAGGAAGTACAGCGGCAGGAACACCTCCGAGAGCAGCGCCAGCACCCGCGATACCTCCGCATCCACCGGCCGCAGCCGGGCCAGCAGCACCCCGCCCCAGAGGGCCCCCAGCAGGCTGGTGAGGCCGCTGGCCTCCCCCAGCCAGGCGCTGCCGATCAGCAGAATCAGGATCGCCAGGGGGCTCTGCGGCGCCGGGCGGCCGCTGCGGGCCCAGCGATCCACCGCCGCGTAGCTCAGGGCCGCGGCCGATCCCGCCAGCAGCAGGCCCGCGGGGCCGAATCCCACCGCCCCCAGCCGCTGGCCTCCAAACGCGGTGGCGAGGGTGAGCAGGCCGATGGCCGGCAGATCATCGAGCACCGAGACTCCCACCAGCAGCCGGCCGCTGGGGCTGCGCAGGGCGGCCCGCTGGGCGAGAACCCTCAGGGTCACGCCGGTGCCCGTTGCGCTCAGAACCGCCAGGCAGAGCAGGGTGGGGGCGAGGTCCAGGCCGAACCAGGCCCGCAGGGGCCAGTAGGCCACCAGCGGCGCCAGGCAGCTCAGGGCCACCGTGCGCAGCACCGTCTGGGGTCGGCAGAAGAGCAGATCGCCCCGCACTTCCAGCCCCACCTGAAAGAAAAGGGTGAGCACCCCCAGCTCCATCAGGCCGGCCAGGGGGGCCACGTGGCGAAAGGGAAGGATCGTGTTGCCCAGCACGAAGCCGATCCCCATCTCCAGCACGATCGCCGGCACCGCCCAGCGCGCCAGGGGGCCGGAACTCAGCCGCGCCAGCACCAGCCCCCCCAGCAGAATCAGCAGGGTGGTGAGCAGGGTGGGGGAGGTCATCAGCGCGGAGGGATCAGTTGGGCACCTCCGAGGCCTTGGCCTCCAGCGTCACCAGGCTTTCGGCGGCCTGCACACGCACGGCGTAAGCCAGTTCCGAACCCACGCCGGAGCCCCGGTAACTGCCGCTCACAGCTGCCGCCAGGACATGGTCGGGGGCGGCCGCCAAGGTGACATGGCCATCGGCGACCGCCAGCCCCAGGCTGGGGTCATAGGCCCGCCAGCCGCCGCCGCTTACGTACACCTCCGCCCAGGCGTGCAGCTCGTGCTCGGTCACCTCCTCGGGATGGTGCATCGAATAGCCGCTCACGAACCGGGCGGCCAGACCCTGGCTGCGGCAGGCGGCCACGTAGAGCATGGCGGTGTCACGGCAGGCGCCGCTGCGACCGGCCAGGGTCTGCTCCGGTGTCAACGGCGCGCCATCGAGCCGGCCGATGTGGTGGAAGTCGTGGTGGATGCGGTCGGCCAGGTGCATCAGGAAGGCGGTGGTGGAGCCCTCCACCTCCGCCGCCAGGCCCTCGGCCCAGCGGCGAACCTCCTGGGGAATCGCTCCCCCCAGGCAGGGGGCCAGGGAGCGGTGCTCCTCCGGTCCGTAGGCCATGGGCAGACGGCCCGCCTCCGGGCGGGTCACGATCCAATCGAAGGGGTTGGTGCGCAGGGTTTCCACCACCAGCTCCAGATCGATCGTCAGGGTGTCGCGCTGGTGGTCGAACCAGGCCACCTCCACGGCGTTGCCGTCGGCCTCCAGCACACGGCTTAGTCCGGTCGGCGGGGCCTGCAGGCTGAGGCTCCGGCGCAGCAGGCGCTGGCTGGCGTCCTGCCGCGGGGTGAGCCGCAGCACCATCGGCTCCAGAAACACCGGCCGCTCGTAGCGGTAGGTGAGCCGATGGCGGATGTGGAAGAGCATCGTCAGCGGAGGGATTCCCGCAGGCTGGCCTCGAATCCCTCCTCCAGCTCGAAGCTGCGTAGCGGTTCGCCGCCCAGGTCTTCCACGAGCGGGAAGAAGCGCAGCTCGAACCACTGCTGGAACATGTCGAAATCGCGAGGGTTGGGCCAGAGCTGGTGGTCGCGGCACCAGAGATCGAGTTCCGCCTCGAAGATCGCGGGCCAGCGCTCTTTCAGTCGCTGTTGCAGCTCCCCCTCGTCATCCCAGGTGGGCAGAAGGTAGAGGCTCTGCTCGTCGCCGAGCCCCTCCATGTCCTCCCGGGTACAGAAGGGACGACTCCAGTCGAGCATCGGGCGGCGAGGTGCCACCGCGATGGCGCATCGGTTGACCACGGCCATGGCGGATGCTCCCAGCGGGCAGGCAGGGGGCGAAGGGAAACAACGACCGTAGCCTTCTATGCCGCCGATTTCCTCAGGGAAATCCCGGAAGAGAGACCCCCGGAAAGGGTCAGCCCTATCGACCCCGTTGGCGAGCACCGCGACCCCTTCCTACGGTGCATCCATGAGCGCTATCGCCCACTCCGGCCGCCTGGCGGCCCAGCGGCCGCTTCGTCGGCTCGCTGCCATCCTGCTGGGGGGCACCGCCGCCTGGCTGGCCACCACCTCGCTGCCGCCGGTTCCTTCCGCCGTGCTCCTGTCCCTTCTGCTGGCCGGCGGCGCCTCCCAGGTGGGCGCGCCCCTGTTCTCCGCCCTCGGCACCTGGCTGCTGAGCGGAGCAGCAGCCGGCGGCCTGCTCGGCACCGCCGCCAGCCTGGCCGGCAAGGCCCAGCAACTCCCCCCGGCTGCCCACCTCCCGGCCCGGTTGACCACCGTGGCGCTGCTGGCCCTGGCCGGTGTGGTCGGGGGGCTGTGCCTGGGCCGCGATGCCGACCATCCCCACCGCCGCCACCCCCGCGACCTGCTGCGCTCCGCCAGTGCCCTCACCACCGGCCTGTTCGCCTTCGTGGTCACCCTCACCTTTCTGCACCAGGGGCTGGAGGGCGCCCGCGCCTTCTCCAGTCGCCTGAGCACCACCCTCACCATTGTGGTCACCTCCGTTGTGTTGCCTGGCTGGCTGGCCCAGCAGCTGCAGCTGCGCCACGGCCCTGCCGCCCCGTCAGTGGGGCCGGAACGATGAGCGAGCCCCTGCTCCCCCTTGAGGAGGTTCTCGTGCCCCTGGCGGCCGCCACCCGCCTCCTGCTGGAGAGCCTCTCGGTGCTGACGGTGCTGTACGGATTGCTGGCGACCCTCCGCCAGTTCCTGCCCCGCCTGGGCCGCTCCCTGCCCGAACGCCCCTCCAACCGCGCGCGCCTCACCTTCGCCAGCTGGCTGGCTTTGGCCCTGGAGTTCCAGCTGGGTGCCGACGTGGTCTCCACCACCACCGCCCCCTCCCAGGCCAACTTGATCCAGCTGGGGGTGGTGGCCGTGATCCGCACCTTCCTCAATATCTTCCTGGGCCGGGAAATCGAGGTGGAGCAGCGCATCGAGCGGGAAGCGGCCAGCGGCTCCGCCGCCGCCCAGGGCCGATGAGCGTCAACATCACCAACGAACTGGCGAAGGAGCGCAACCGCGCTGCGGCGGAGCGCACCTTGATGGCCTGGATTCGCACCTGCCTCTCGCT
>CANEWU010000095.1 GCA_947442825.1 Synechococcaceae cyanobacterium | reverse complement strand
TCAGGGGGCCCGCCGCCGCCGGGGCGGCCACCTGTGCGGGGGCGGCGGCCCGTGCGGGGGCGGCGCCAACGGGAAGCAGCCCCAGCAGCAGGGCCAGAGCCAGGGCCAGCAGGAAGGGCACGGGCGCACCGCGAGCGCACCCTCAGGATTCCCAGCGCCGGACAGCGCCCGGTGGCCGGATCAGCGGCGGATCAGGCGGCCGATCAGGCGACGGGGGCCACGGGCTCAGCCTCGCTGGGACGATCCTCCGGATGGGCGTCGAACCAGGCCTGCCGCTGCGGCTCCGCCAACAGGGGGAAACCCAGGGCGCGGCGCTCCACCAACCAGGCCTCGGCCACCTGGCGGGCCAGGTGGCGGATGCGGGCGATGGTGGCGGTGCGCTCGGTCACCGAAATCACCCCGCGCGCCTCCATCAGGTTGAAGGTGTGGCTGCACTTGAGGACGAAATCGAGGGCCGGTGCACTCAGGCCCGCCGCCACCAGATCGGTGGCTTCGGCCTCATAGAGGGCAAACAGCTGCCGCAGCCTCTCGGGATTGGATGCCTCGAAGTTGAAGGCGCACTGGCTGCGCTCGAACGGCAGCCAGATGTCGCCGTAGCGGTGCGTGGCGTTCCAGTGCAGGTCCCAGATGCTCTCGACATCCTGCAGATACATCGCCAGGCGCTCGAGCCCGTAGGTGATCTCGATCGAGACCGGGCGGCAGTCGATCCCGCCGCACTGCTGGAAGTAGGTGAACTGGGTCACCTCCATGCCGTCGAGCCACACCTCCCAGCCCACGCCCCAGGCGCCGAGGGTCGGCGATTCCCAGTTGTCCTCCACGAAGCGGATGTCGTGGTCGGCCTGGCGGATGCCCAGGGCTTCGAGGGAGGCCAGGTAGGTCTCCTGGATGCCGTCCGGCGACGGCTTGATCAGCACCTGGTACTGGAAATAATGCTGGGCTCGGTTGGGGTTGTCGCCATAGCGGCCGTCGGTGGGGCGACGGCAGGGCTCCGGGTAGGCCACCGCCCACGGCTCGGGGCCGATCGCCCGCAGCACCGTGTGGGGGCTCATGGTGCCGGCCCCCTTTTCGGTGTCGTACGGCTGGAGGATCAGGCAGCCCTGGTCGGCCCAGAAGCGGTTGAGCGTGCTGAGAATGTCCTGGAAGTGCATGCGACCCCCCGCGGAGCGCACATCGTGCCACGCAGGCGGGTCCCCATCCTGGGGCGGGGACGCGGGCTCTGGCGGGGACCTGGGCTGGGATCAGCCCTTGGGAATGCGGATCTTCTGGCCGGGGAAGATCAGGTCGGGATCCTCGATCACCTCCCGGTTGGCGGCGAAGATCTCGGTGTAGCGGGCGCCGCTGCCCAGCTCCCGCTCGGCAATGCCCCAGAGGGTGTCGCCCTCCTTGATCAGCACGAAGACGGACTCCTCACCGCTGCCGGCACGGGAGACGGCCACCGCCTCCACCTTGGCCACCCCCTCGACGTTGCCGGCCATCAGCACGGCCTTCTCGAAGGCGGCCTGATCAGCGGCACTGCCGCTGAGCGTGACCAACTCTCCCTCGATGTTGACGCCGAGATCGCTGAGCCCAGGGTTGTTTTTCTCGATATGATCCTTCAGCTTGCTGGAAGCTTTCGCAGGATCTTCTCCTCTGTGAAAAACTTTCTTGCCGATATTCGCGGCAAAATCAAACAAGGGAACTCCCATGGATCGCGGGGCGGAAAGATGTAGCAGACCATCTATAGCAAGGCTTCCCACTAAAGACACGTTTCAGGCAGCTAATGCCAACAGTCCCATCAGTCCCGCCGCCAGCGCCTGATGGCGCACCGAGCCGAAGCCGGCAGCGTGGGCCAGGTCCACCAGCTCCGGCGCGGTGGGGAAGCGGGCCAGGCTGCTCTCGAGGTAGGCGTAGTGCTCCTCCAATCCGAAGGAGCGGGCGGCAGGCACCACCACCTGCCGCAGGTAAAGCCGCTGGAACGCTGCCGGCAGGCTTCCCTGCTGGGGACGGTTGAAATCGAGCACCACCGCCCGGCCGCCGGGCCGCAGCAGGCGCCGCAGTTCCCCTAGGCCCGCCGCCGGATCGGCCAGGTTGCGCAGCCCGTAGGCCATCGAAGCGCCATCGGCCCAGCCGTCCGGCAGGCCCGTGGCGAGGGCGTCTCCCTGGCGCCACTCCAGCGGCAACCAGGGCTGGCGCGCGGAGCGGCTCCGGGCGAGATCCAGGGGCGCGGCCGCCGCATCCAACCCCAACACGAGCCCCCCCGGACGAACCCGCTCGGCCAGCACCAGGGCCAGATCACCGGTGCCGCAGCACAGGTCCACAAGTCGCTGGCCGGGAGCCGGCCGCAGCCGCTGCACCGCCTGTCGCTTCCAGAGCCTGTGAAGGCCCAGGCTCAGGAGGTCGTTGAGGGCGTCGTAGCGGGGGGCGATGTCCTCGAACAGTCCGGTAACGGCGGCGGGGTCGCCAGGCTTCACGGCATGCCCTCAGTCGGCCAGGGAAGCGGGGAGGCCAGCGGCGTCCCAGGGAAGCAGCACAACGTCGAGGCTGTCCGTTGCCGCAAGCTCCGGGGCCGGTTCCAACCCGAGCAGGCCGCTGGCTTCAAGCCGCACCGGGGTGGTGAAGGTGAGAACCATCACCGTGGCCAGGCCCACGGCGGCCGAGCAGACCATGCAACCGGCCAGCATCAGGGAAAACTCGCGGCGGTCACTGGCCGCCTGCATCAGTTGAAGGGCCCAGGCCACGAGCGCAACCACACCGCCCACCATCAGCAGCGCGATGGCGGTGAGAATGGGGGCGGGAAGGGTAAGGAGGGCGGACAACGCCTGCACCCATGGGGGCGGGAAGTTTTATTAATGTAACGAGCCGCTCATCCAGACTGCGCAGGCAGCAGCGGGCGCACCGGCAGGCCCCGGGCGATCAACTCGCGCTTGATCTCCTCCACGGTGAGAACCCCGTCGTGCAGGAGCGAAGCCAGCAGCGCGGCCGCTGCTTTCCCCTCCACCAGGGCAGCGGCGATGTGGTCGATGCAGCCGGCGCCTCCGGAGGCAATCACCGGCACCGGCACGGCCTCCGCCACCGCGCGGGTGAGGCCCAGGTCGTAGCCGGCCTGGGTGCCATCCCCATCCATGGAGGTGAGCAGGATCTCGCCGGCCCCCCGCTCCACCACCTGGCGGGCCCAGGCCACTGCATCGAGGCCGGTGTTCTCGCGTCCTCCCTTGACATACACCTCCCAGCCGGGGGCGCCATCGGCGCGGCGGCGGGCATCGATGGCCACCACGATGCACTGGCAGCCGAACCGCTCGGCGCCACGGGCCACCAGATCGGGATCGCGCACGGCCGACGAATTGAGGCTCACCTTGTCGGCGCCAGCGCGCAGTAACTCGGTGATCCCCTCCACCGTGCTGATGCCGCCACCGACCGTGAAGGGCAGCGTGACCGACTCGGCGGTGCGACGCACCAGATCCACCAGGGTTTCGCGGCCCTGGTGGCTGGCGGCGATGTCGAGGAACACCAGCTCGTCGGCGCCTGAGGCGCTGTAGCGGCAGGCGAGCTCCACCGGATCACCGGCATCGCGCAAGCCGACGAAGTTGACCCCCTTCACGACCCGCCCCCCGGCCACGTCGAGGCAGGGAATGATGCGTCGGGCGACCATCGCGGCAGGCGTGCAGCCAGAGGGCCACTTTAGGGTCGCCGCAAGCCCCCGCTGGGGCAAGGGAGAACGGGCCATGGGTGATAGGTTGGCGCCGACTTTTTCACGCGGTTCATGGCTTCCGCCGGCGTCACCATTGGCTCGAAGGTCCGGGTGCTGCGGGTGCGTGATCGCATTCCCGCCGATCTGGTGGCCACCCTCAAGGCCAACCCCACCGGCACCGTCCGCGACTTTCGGGTGACCGACGGCAAGGGCGTTGGCGTCGTTGTTGAGCTCGATGGTGGTGGCACCAGCTGGTTCTTCGACGACGAGATCACCCCCGCCTGAACCCCGGTTCCGTGAGTCAGAGCCCCGAACCCCCTGCGGCCACTCCCCCTGCGGCCAACGCACCCGCGGCCAACGCCGACGCGCGCCAGCTTCTGGGAATGAAGGGGGCCTCCAGCTCCGACAACATCTGGAAAATCCGGCTTCAGCTGATGAAGCCGGTTACCTGGATCCCTCTGATCTGGGGGGTGGTTTGTGGGGCCGCCGCCTCGGGCAACTTCCTCTGGCGTCCCGACCACGTGCTCGCCGCCTTCGCCTGCATGTTGATGAGCGGCCCGCTGCTGGCCGGCTACACGCAGACGATCAACGATTACTACGACCGCGAGATCGACGCGATCAACGAGCCCTACCGGCCCATTCCCTCAGGTGCTATCCCCCTGGCACAGGTGAAGCTGCAGATCTGGATTCTGCTTCTCGCCGGCCTGGCGGTGGCCTGGGGCCTCGATCAATGGGCGGGCCACAGCACCCCGGTTGTGTTGCTGCTCGCCCTTGGTGGCTCCTTTGTGAGCTTCATCTATTCAGCTCCCCCGCTCAAGCTCAAGCAGAACGGCTGGCTCGGCAACTACGCCCTCGGGGCCAGCTACATCGCCCTGCCCTGGTGGGCCGGCCAGGCCCTCTTCGGCCACCTCACCTGGACCACCGCCCTGCTCACCCTGGCCTACAGCCTGGCGGGCCTTGGCATCGCTGTGGTCAACGACTTCAAGAGCGTGGAAGGGGACCGGGCCCTGGGCCTGCAGTCCCTGCCTGTGGTGTTCGGCATCCGCCGCGCCAGCTGGATCAGCGCCGCGATGATCGATCTCTTTCAGCTGGCGATGGTGGCCGTGCTGATCGCCATCGGCCAGCACTTTGCCGCCGTGCTGCTCGTGCTGCTGATCGTGCCCCAGATCACCTTCCAGGACATCTGGCTGCTGCGCGATCCGGTGGCCTTTGATGTGAAATACCAGGCCAGCGCCCAACCCTTCCTGGTCCTTGGCATGCTCGTGACCGCCCTGGCCATCGGCCACAGCGATCTGAGCCGCCTGGCCACCCTGCCAGCCCTGCTGCCGTGAGCGACACCGGCTTCTCCGGCCGCTCCGAAGGCCCCAGCCCCCGGCGGGGATCCGGAGTAGCCGAGAGCTTCCGCACCATCCGTCCCGTCCTGATTCCCGCCCTGCTGGCAGCGTCCGTGGGGGGGGTGGCGGCGATCGGCCAGTCGTTGCTGGTGTCTGGCCTCGACAGCTTGCTGCCTGACGCCACCCGCATCAGCAGCTTCAACCGACCCGGCACCCTCACCATCCTCGATGCCAACGGCCAGGTGGTGTACAAGCAGGGGCCCGCCACCCGCGAGAAGCTCCCCACCGGCCGCATGCCCCTGCTGGTGCAGAAAGCGTTCGTGGCCGCGGAGGATCGCCGCTTCTACCAGCACGATGGCCTCGACCTGGTGGGCATCAGCCGGGCGATGGTGCGCAACCTCAGCCAGGGCTCGGTGGAGGAGGGCGCCAGCACGATCACCCAGCAGCTGGCCCGCACCGTTTTCCTCAGCCAGGACCGCACCCTCTGGCGCAAGATCAAGGAGGCCACCCTGGCCGGCAAGATCGAGCGCCAGCTCACCAAGGAACAGATTCTCGAGCAATACGTCAATTACGTCTATCTCGGCTCCAGCGCCTATGGCGTCTCCGACGCGGCCTGGGTCTACTTCTCCAAAACACCCGACAAGCTCACCCTGCCCGAGGTGGCCCTGATCGCCGGCCTGCCGCCGGCCCCTTCGGTCTATTCCCCCCTGGTGAATCCCGACCTGGCCCAGCAGCGACGCGCCACCGTGCTGCGCCGCATGCGCGAGGCCGGCTTCATCGACGACACCCAGCTGGCGCGCGCCACCGCCGCCCCCCTCGGGCTGCGGCCGGCGGAACCCAAGTACTTCCGCAACCCTGCCCCTTGGTTCACAAGTTGGCTGGAGCAGGAGCTGCCCCGCGCCCTCACCAAGGAGCAGCTGGAGGTGGGGGGCCTGACCATCCGCACCGGCCTCAACACGAAGTGGCAGGAGGAGGCCCAGAAAACGATCAACGGCTACGCGAGCGGCGGCCTCGAGGGGGCCCTGGTGGCCATGGAGCCAGGCACCGGCCTGGTGCGGGCCATGGTGGGCGGCACCGATTGGGAGAAGAGCCAGTTCAACCGGGCCACCCAGGCCCTGCGCTCTCCGGGCTCCACCTTCAAGCTGTTTGCGTATACCGCCGCCATCCAATACGGCCTGCGCCCGGAGGACACCATCTCCCTGCGCCAGCGCTGCTACGAAGACGGCTGGCCTCCGAAGCGCTTCTGCATCGAGGGCGGCAAGGGGGGCAGCACCTCGATCGCCGAGGCCCTCCGCCAGTCCCTGAACACCGCGGCCGTGGCAATAGCCGAGAAGGTGGGCTACCCCCGCGTCATCGGCGTGGCCCGCAAGCTCGGCATCAGCGGCGAGATCGGCGAGTACCCGGCGATGGTGCTCGGGGCCAACGAGAAGACCGTGCTCGAGATGACCGCCGCCTACGCGGCCATCAATAACCGCGGCCTCTACGCCAAGCCCATCCCCTTCGAGGAGATCTATGGCCCCGACGGCGAGCTGCTCTGGAGCCGCCGCGTCGATGGCGAAAAACCCCATCGCGCCGTGAGCAGTGACGTGGCCGACGCCGTCACCTGGATGCTGCAGCGGGTGGTGAGCGGAGGCACCGGCACCAATGCGGGCCTGCCCGATCGGCCCGCCGCCGGCAAAACGGGCACCGCCGAGGGAGCCCGCGACCTGTGGTTCATCGGCTCCATCCCCCAGCTCACCACGGGCGTCTGGATCGGCTACGACCAGAACTGGAAAACCGGCAGCAGCAGCGCCACCGCCGCGTCCGCCTGGGGCACGTTCATGCGCACCATCAGCAAGGGCCTGCCGGTGCGGGAGTTTGCGCCCAAGCCCGAGCTCACCGGCAGCTTCATTCCCTTCGTGCCGCCGAAGCAGAAACCCAAAAAGAAAACCGAGTCGACCACTCCCGCACCTCAAGACTCCTGGACTCCCCCTGAGCTTGAGCAAGAAGACAGGGGCAGCCGCTGGGAGCCGCCCCTGCGTGAGGAGAGCCGCGACGAGCCACCAACCCGCTCGGAAAACCGCTGGCGCCCTCCCGCCGAAGAGTCCCCGCCGCCCCCCCGCCAGTGGGATCCCCCCAGCGAACCCCGCTGGGAACCGCCCCGCCGCCGCGAAGCCGCCGCCCCGACCCCGGCACCAGCGCCGGCTCCCGCTCCGGCGCCAGCTCCGGCTCCCGCAGCCCCAGCCCCCGAAGCCGCCGCCCCGATGATCCCGGCACCGCCCCCGATCTCCGCCCCGCCGCCGCCTCCCTAACCCGGGGGCCGCAGCACCGCCGCGTAGAAGCCATCCCCACCGGCCTCCTCTCCTGGCCACCACTGCCTCTGTTCGTCGAGCCGCCAGCCGGGATGGCGCTCCAGGAACGCTGCTATGCGATCCCCATTCTCCTGGGGATGCACGCTGCAGGTGGCGTACACCAGCCTGCCGCCGGGGGCCAGCAACGGCACCGTGGCATCGAGCAATTGATCCTGCAGGGCCATGAGTTCCGGCAGGCTCTCGGGCCCAATTCGCCAGCGCGCATCGGCATGGCGGGCGAGGGTGCCCAGGCCCGAGCAGGGTGCATCCACCAGAATCCCCGCAAAAGCCCCGCGCCACTGGGGACAGCGCTCAAGGAGCTCGGTGGCGTCGGCCTCCAGGACCGCAATGGTGGCGTGCCCGAGCCGGCGGGCACTGGCCTCCACGCGCGACAACCGCGCACCGGCCCGATCGACGGCCCACACCTCCCCCTCCGGACCCATCAGTTCGGCCAGGTGGGTGGTTTTGCCGCCCGGCGCTGCGCAGGCATCCAGGAGTCTCTGCCCGGGCTGCGGCTCCAGCAGGGGGGCGATCGCCTGGGCGCTGCGGTCCTGCACACTCCAGGCCCCCTCCCCGTAACCGGGCAGGGCCGTCACGTCCCCGGCGCGGCTGCGCAGGCAGAGACCATCGGGCCGATCGGGCAGCGGCTCCGCCTCCAGCCCAGCGGCGGCGAACCGCTCCAGCACCTCCGCCCGCTGGGCGCGCCGCCGATTGACACGCAGATCGAGGGGCGGCACGGCATTGGCGGCCCGGCCAAAGGCCTCGGCCCGCTCCGCGGGCAGCCACTCCAGCAGGGCGGCGGCGATCCAGTCGGGCAGGGAGTGGCGCAAACCGAAGGAGGCCACAGGATCGTCGGGGAGCGAAAGGCCGGCGAGCGGATCCTCCGAAACGGCGACCAACGGATCCTCGGCAGCGGCGGCGGCCCGCAACCGCTGCATCGATCGCAACAGGCCGTTCACCACGGGCGCCAGGCGGGCCAACCCGAGCTGCTGGGCCAGGGCCACGCTGGTATGCACCGCGGCGGCTTCCGGCACCCGCCGGCAGAAGAGCAGCTGGTAGACCCCGAGTTCAAGAACGGAGCGCAGCTTGGGCGGCTGGGCGTCGGCGGGGCGGCGTCCGAGGGCATCGATCCAGGCCTGAAGCAGGCGTCGCTGACGCACGCAGCCGAAGGTGAGCTCAGCCGCCAGGGCCCGGTCGGCGGGGGAAGCCGCGCTGTTGCGCAGCACCCGATCGAGGGCGACATCGGCGTAGGCCCCCCCGCGCACCGTCTGAAGAGCTTTCCAGGCGAGCAGGCGCGGGGGCAGTCCGGACCCATCGGCCGCGGGGGCAGACGGGGGGGAGTCAAGCGACAAGGGCGGCAACGCCGAGGACCATCCGCATTCAAAGCCGGGGACGATCCGCACTCAAAAGCGGAGCCTCCAGGGAGGGCCACCGGGAGCTGCAAAGTGCTGCCTTGGGGACAAATCTTCGCCAAAAACGATGGTAGTCTTACCTTCTGTACACTTTCGGCAAAGACAATCACAGTTTCGTCTTTTCCAGGCCGGGCGCCTCGCCCCCCTGCGCCCATGGCCTCGCTTGCCTTGGGCGCACTGTTCATTTCCCTGGCCCAGAGCTCGGCCTCGGCCATCACCGTCTTCCCTCTCCAGTTCGACGACAGGGGCCTGATCCCGCAATCGACCCAGCCGGTTCCCCCTTTTGTTGGGGAGGGAACATTTTCTTTCGACGATACCCTCCAAGACGGCACCTACCTCTTCAACAGCCTCAGCAATCCCGCGATGTCGGTGGTGATCGGCAGCGAGGCTTTCACCCTGGCCGACAAGGTTCTCTACGACAAGAGTCTCGCAGTGGTGATCTACAACGGCGGCTCCCGTTTCTACTTTGACGGACCCCAAGCACCCAACAGCATTCTGGGAGGATCACTGGAACTCACCAACGACAGATTCTCAACGCTCGCCTTTGAGCCGAGTGGCTATACGTTGCCCCCCTACAATTTATATCTCAGCATTGGGCCCATTTCCTCTGTGGCCGGCACCTATGGAAACCTTGTCCCCGCCCCACTTCCCTTGGTTGGGTTAGGCGCGGCCCTGGCCTCCGCGCGCCGCCTCCGGCGCCGCCTGCATCAGGCCAACTCCACCTTCCAGCGATAACGCGCCAACGGCAACCGGCCTGCCGCATCCACGGGAATTCCCTCCGCCCGCAACAGATCCGCCTGGATCCAGTCGCTACCCTCCCGCCCCGGGCTCATGGCGATACAGCCCCGGGCGTTGACCACCCGATGCCAGGGAATCGGCGACGGCAAGGGCAGCCGCCGCAACGCCCACCCCACCTGGCGGGCACACCCCCAGGCGCCGATCAGCTCCGCGATCTG
>CANEWU010000094.1 GCA_947442825.1 Synechococcaceae cyanobacterium | reverse complement strand
GTGCTGGGGGGGGCGAGGCGCTCCCCTGCAGGGCATCATTCAGCTCGGCGGCGCTGCGCCCTGGGCCGGCGGAGGGGGCCGGTTGGGGGGTGGGCGGATCCGATGGGGCCTGCTCGGGACGCCACTCGATCGGGCTTCCCACGATCAGGGCCGCCGCCGCGGCGCTCGCCCCGGCCACGGCGGCGGCAATCCAGAGGAGGCGACCGGCGCGTCGGGGGTGGGGTTGGGGGCGCGGTTTGGGGGGACCCATGGTGGGGTGATTCAGGTGGCGCTCGCCAGCGGGTCGGCGATCGCGGCTGTGGGCGCCTCGAACGAGCCCCGCGCCACGAATTCAAGCCGCAGCTTGAGGAAGGTGATGAACGAGGGATCGGTGGAGATCACGGCGGCGGCCGGCCGGGGCACGGCGGCGGAGATCTCCGCCAGCTGCGGGGCTTGGAGGAAGGCGGGCTGACGCACCAGCCAGAAATCGATCGGCCGGTTGTGCTCGCCGTAGTTGCGCACCCGCTCGCGCAGCACCTCCTCGAGGGGTTCCTCCTCGCAGAGAAAGCGTTCGCTGGCGGCGACGAAGTGATAGGTGGCGGGAGCGTCGGACTCGGGCATGGGGGTCTTCAGGGCTGGTCGCCGAAGAGGGGCTCGCGACGCGGATTCTGGATCAGCGCCTTCATCTGCCGCACGGCCGTCTCCAGGCCCACCGCCAGGGCGCGGGCCACGATCGTGTGGCCGATGTTGAGCTCCTCCATCCCCTCGATCGTCGCGATCGCTTCCACGTTTTGATACGTGAGGCCGTGGCCGGCATTCACCCGCAGGCCGAGGGAGCGGGCCAGGGCCGTTCCCTCCCGCAGGCGGGTCAGCTCCGCCCCCTGCTGGGCCCAGGTGGCTTCCGCGTAGCGGCCGGTGTGGAGCTCCACCCAGCGCGCGCCGGTGGCGCAGCAGGCGTCCAGCTGGGCTGGTTCGGCATCGACGAACAGGCTCACACCGATGCCGGCCGCCTGCAGACGCTCCACCACCCCCCCCAGGGTGCCGAGCTGCCCGGCCACGGCGAGCCCCCCCTCGGTGGTCACCTCCTCCCGCCGTTCCGGCACCAGGGTGACCATGTCCGGCCGCAGGCGCAGGGCGATGGCTTCCATCTCGGCGGTGGCGGCCATCTCCAGGTTGAGGCGGCTGCGCACGGTGGCTCGCAGCAGTTCCACGTCCCGGTCCTGGATGTGGCGGCGGTCTTCCCGCAGATGCACCGTGATGCCATCGGCCCCACCCAGTTCCGCCAGCAGGGCGTAGCTGACCGGATCAGGCTCCACCGTGCGGCGCGCCTGGCGCACATTGGCGACGTGATCGATGTTGACTCCGAGGCTGGCCATGGAGCGGCGGCGGGGCTGCGGCGGGCTCCACGCTAGAGGCGGCCGCCGCCCCAACTGCCCGCCCCCCAGCCGTCCGCGGGGGAGATCCCCCCTAACGTTCAAACCAACGGAAACGCAGGGGATCGGCTGTGTTGGCGACGGGGAATCGGGCTGCAGCCGAGTCAGCAATAGACTCGCCCTCCCCCCTCCCGCCTGGTCGGGGCGACCGCTCCACATCCCTGGCCCGGCAGCGGGAACGATCCCTGTGCAATGGCATCAGCCCCTGGCTCTCGCCCTTGGCGATGGTGGCCACCCAGGATCTGGCCTTGCCGGCCTGGTTCGCCCGCATCCTGGTGTGTGACCGCCAGCACCTGCCCCAGAGCGGCCCGGTGCTGTTGGCCCCCACCCACCGCGCCCGCTGGGACGCCCTGATCCTTCCCCACGTGGCGGGGCGGCGCGTTACCGGCCGTGATTGCCGCTTCATGGTGACCCTCGATGAAATGAAGGGTCTGCAGGGGTGGTTCCTGCACCGGCTCGGCTGCTTTCCGGTGAACCAGGGGCGCCCCACCACCGCCAGCCTGCGCTATGCGGTCGACCTCCTGGCCCTGGGAGAGCAGTTGGTGGTGTTCCCCGAGGGGCGCATCCGCCGCGATGACGGCCCGATCCGGCTGCAGCAGGGATTGGCCCGGCTGGCCCAGCTCGCCGCCGGCCGGGGGGTGAGCGTGCCTGTGGTGCCCATCGGCATCGCCTACACCCACGGGCGTCCCCGGCGGGGCGACAGCGCCGCCCTGTGTTTTGGTGCTCCCCTGCTTGCCGAAGGCAGCGGCAGGGAAGCCGCCAAAGCCTTCACCGCCGATCTGGCCACCGCGATGCAGTCGGCGGAGCAAGCGGCCTGTGAGGCCCTGGGGCGTCCCCTGGCCCCTGCGTAGAGTCCGCCCACTCCGTCCCGGCAATGACGTGATCAGGCTTCCCGCGGCCCTTCTCACAAGCGCGGCTCTTGCCGTCAGCGCCTTGGCGCCCGCCTCCCCCTTGGCGCCGGGGGCGGCGCGGGCCCAGTCCGAGGCCCCCGCGGTGCCCGCCGCCGGCACCCCTTTTGATGTCAACGCCGTGCGCACGTTGTTGCAGCGGGGCGATGCGGCGGTGGCTGCCGGCAACCTCGCCGAGGCCCGCCGCCAGTACGACCTGGCCCGTGAGGCTGCCCGCCGGCTGCTGGGCTTCTACCGCTCCCTCAGCGGTGCCTTCCGCGGTCTCGATGCCCGCATCCCCCGCGAGATGGACGACAAAGGACGGCAGACCCTCGATCTGCTGGCGGACGCCAACATGCGCCTGGCCGCCCTGTTCCGTCGCCAGGGCCAGCCCGAGGTGGCCGTGCCACTGCTGGTGGAGGTGGTCAGCAGCATGACCCCCACCACCGAGGTGGGCCGACGCGCCTATCAGCAGCTGCTGGAGATCGGTTTCGTCACCACTCCCTTTTATGGCAGCACCCCCGGCAGCTGAGCCCGCGGCCTAGATTTCCAATCCCTACCCTGCGCTCTCCCCCGCCCGCGCCATGGTGCATCCTGACCAGGTCAAGGCAGCCATCCACAACGCCCTCCCCGGCGCCACGGTGGAGGTGGAAGACCTCACCGGCGGCGGCGACCATCTGCAGGTGCGGGTGGTCTCCGCCGCGTTCGCTGGCCTGCCCCGCGTGCGTCAGCACCAGCTGGTCTACGGCGCCCTGCGCAGTGAGCTCGCCAGCGAAGCTATCCATGCCTTGGCGGTGCACACCGCCACCCCCTGATCCTTCCCGCCGCATCCGAACCGATGGACGCCCAGCTCAAGCAACGCCTCGACGACCTGATCACCAGCAGCCCGGTCTTCGTGTTCATGAAGGGCAATAAGCTGATGCCCCAGTGCGGTTTCTCCAACAACGTTGTACAGATTCTGCACTCGCTCGGGGTTGGCTTTGAAACGTTCGATGTCCTCTCCGACGCAGAGATCCGTCAGGGGATCAAGGAGTATTCCGAATGGCCCACAATTCCCCAGGTGTATGTCAAAGGGGAATTTCTGGGTGGCTCTGACATCCTGATCGAGATGTACAACAGCGGTGAGCTGCGCGAGAAACTTGCGGTGGCTCTCGCCTCCTGATCCCTGCGCCTACTCGGAGATTCGTCTCTGGCCCTCAGCGGCGACCTTGGGGATTGGCAAGGCTGGTCCGCCTCAGTAGGACTGACGTTCGAAGAGGGCCCGGGGGTCTCCATCCGGGCCGATGAAGCTCGAGGGGTCGCGGATCCAACGATCGATCAAATCCTCGAGGCGCCGCTGCGATTGGTGGTCGAGTACGGCGGTGCGCCGCAAGGCGTGCAGGTAGCCATCGGCGTACAGACGCATTTCGCTGGGGCCGTGGTGCCGGTGGGCGAGCTCCTGGCACGCGTCGCAGAGCGACTGGAAATGGCGGATGGCGTCGGGGTGTTCGAGCACGGGAATGGACAACGGCCCTAGGCCATTCTGACGAAGGAACCGCCCCTGTGGGCGTGCTCGCCCCGGGTCGGTCCCGTTAGCGTACCCACACGGTTGATTCCAGGGCACGTTCCCCTCACCGTGGACGTGTCAAGGTGTCGCCCATTCCCTTCTCTTCTCGCTTCCCGTCTCCCGATCTCCCTCCAGGCGCATGACCCAGGCGACAATGTCCGAATCCGGAGGTCTTCCCAAGAGGGTCCTGGTGGTTGACCCCCATTCCACTTTGCGAACTGTCCTCGCCCAGCGCCTCCGCCAGGATGGCCATCTTGCGGCGGCCGTGGCTTCTGCCCGCGAGGCGCTGGAAATCTGTCAGGAACAGTCGCCCGATCTGCTGGTGAGCGCCGAGATCCTCGAGGAGACCTCCGCCCTGCGGCTGGCAGCCCAGCTGCACTGTCCGGTGATGGTGCTCACCGCCCGCTCCGGATCCGAGCCGGTGGTGTCCCTGTTGGATGCCGGCGCCGATGACGTGCTCCGCAAACCGTTCGGGCTGGAGGAGCTGGCGGCCCGCTGCCGCACCTTGCTGCGGCGCAGCGGTACCGGCCTACAGGAACGGGTGTGCGTCGGCCCGCTTGAGGTGCATCTGCTGCTGCGCCAGGTGACGCTGCGGGATCAGCCGGTAGAGCTCAGCCCGCGCGAGTTTGCCCTGCTCTGTGCCCTGCTGATGCCCCCTGGTGTGGTGCGCAGCCGCCAGGAGCTGCTGCGCATGGCCTGGCCCCCCTTCAGTGGTGGCCCCCGTTCTGTGGATACGCAGGTGCTCACCTTGCGCCGCAAGCTTGAGCAGGCAGGGTTGGGCGAAGGGGGGGGGATCGAAACGATGCGCCAACAGGGCTATCGCTTCAGCCTCGACACCCTGCCGGAAGCGGCCGAGGAGAGCGTTGGCGGGGGCACCGGCACCTTGCTTGTGCCGAGCAACGGGTCCAGCAGGGCCTGAAACAAGCCCCAGGCCCCGAGCCCTCGACGAACCTCAGGCCCCTTCGGGCCGCATCACCACAAGGGCAACGACTTCGCCAATCAGCAGGGCGCCGCTGAGCAGAGCCAGGAGTTGGTAAGTCCAGGGCGGACTGATCCGGGCCACATCGGCCGTGTCCACCCCGCTGGCCTGGGCGAATCGGCTGAGGAAGTCTTCGAAGCGGGCCACCCGCTGCGGCAGAAGAAAGGAGCGGGGGCTTATGCCTGCCGATCCTGCGCTGCTGCGCACATACCAGACGCGCCCACCCTGGCTGGTGGTTACCGGCGTCAGCCCCTGGACCCTCTCCCAGGGAAGCTCCCAACCGCGGCGGAACAGCCAGGCGCACCAGGCCGGGTAGCCCACCCGAACCCCCGATTCATTGAGTTCCACCCGCTCGCTAGTGGCGGCCACCACCAGCAGCAACCCCAGCGGCAACGCCAGCAGCAAGGGGGGTCGCAGGGGCTCTGGCGCCAGGAACGGCAACGGCAACACCAGGGCCAGGTAGAGGCCGATCAGGGTGAAGCGGATCAGGGCCGCCATCGGATAGACCTGTTGCTGCAGGGCTGGGGATGGGGGCACGGGGCGCAGCGACGGGCGGAACCGTCAGGGAGCCTAGGGAATGGGCTTGGACACGCGCCGTCTCTCCTCCGCCGTCCGGGGCCAGCGCCGCACCTTCAGCGATCTTCGGGGGAACCGGGCAGGGGTTCCAGAATCTCGGACGGGCTATACCGCGCTCCGAACACTTCGGCCTCGCGGCCCTTCCAGAACTCGCCGAGTCGCATCAGATCGGCATGGGCCTCCCGCAGCCGTTCCATGTATTCCTCGGGCGGCAGGCTGTCCTTGGCCTCCTTGAGCTTGGTGAGCCGCAGCAGCTGCCACATCCAGGGTTTGCCCAGTTCGCCGCGCGCTTCGAGGTAGCGGGCCAGATCGGTGGAGCTGGGCAGGGGGGCGGCGGACATCGCGGCGGGCCATGGGGCATCAAGGGGCACAAGCCTATGGACCGCACCCATCCACCGGTGGTGTGTGCCACGACGGCAAGCCGTAGGGGGCAGCACCGCCAATCCCGGGGCGGCAGCGCTCAGTAGAGCTCTGGCCGGCGATCGTTCAGGTAACGGCTACCGGCCGGATGGGTCGGCCCGTACTCGCCGGGGAGGCAGTCGGCCAGCAGCAGGGTGGGCTCCGCCGTGGCCGCCACCAGCAGATCGCCATGGGGCCCCACGATCACGCTGTTGCCCAGGTATGCCGCCATCACCCGATTTGCTACCCGCTCCTCGCCGCAGCGGTTCGCATAGGCAATGAAGCAGTCGTTCTCGAAGGCATGGGCCGGCAGCAGGGTGCGGGAGACATCGGGGTAGGGCTGTTCGGTGCGCTGTCCGTCGCTGAGCACCGCCCAGGCATCGGCGGCGGTGGGGATCAGCACCAGCCGCGCCCCCTCCAGGGCAAGCCGGCGCGTGAGCTCCGGAAACTCCGCCTCGTAGCAATTGAGCAGGCCCAGCGGCAGGCCGTTCACCCTCTGCACCGTGCAGGGAGGGGCCGTCCACGGGTTCGGCCAGCTGCTGCGCCAGCTCCGGCGTGACGATGTAGCCGCTGAGGTACAGCTCCGGGAAGGCCAGCAGCTGGGCGCCATGGCCGGCCGCCAGGGTCGCCACCCGCTCCAGGCGGCCCAGGTTCTCCTCGCGGGCCTCGGCGCTGCCGGCAGCGCCGCTCCCCTGCCAGAGGGCCAGCCGGATTCCTGAGCCGGCGGCTGGCGGGGCAGGGCGCAGGCAGGCCCGCAGCCGGTGGGTGGGCGCATCACGCTTTGGATCGGTCGGCGCGGCCATCGGCGCGGGCAAGGGGCTCCGGATCGATCATGGACGAATCCGCCTGCGGGTCTGCCATGGGCGCTCTCCCCCCTGCCCCCTCCAGCTCCGGCCCCGACGGCCCCCACCCTGGTCTGCGCAGCCAGCTGCGCGCCCGCTCCAGCGCCGCCCACCTGCCCGATGAGCTGCCGGGGGATCGCTTCGCCGACGGCGGCCTACGGGGCGATGTGGCCTACGAGTTGATCCACGCCCACCTGATGTTGGATGGCAACGCGCGGCTCAACCTGGCCACCTTTGTGGGCACCTGGATGGAGCCCGAGGCGCGGCGCCTGTTGGAGGAGTGCGCCGATAAGAACATCATCGACAAGGACGAATATCCCCAGACCACCGACATCGAGCAGCGTTGCCTGCGCATGCTCGCCGATCTCTGGCACGCCCCCGATCCGGCCGATGCGGTCGGCACCTCCACCACCGGCTCCAGCGAGGGATGCCTGCTCGCGGGGCTCGTGCTGCGCTGGCATTGGCGGCAGCGGCGCGGGCGGGCGGCTCCGGCACGTGCAGCGGCGGGCGCAGCGACATGCGGCGAGGCTGACGGCGGCGTTGGCGGCGGCGCTGACGGCGGCGCTGGCCGGCCCAATCTGGTGATGGGCGCCAACCGCCAGGTGTGTTGGGACAAGTTCTGCGCCTACTTCGATGTGGAACCCCGCCGGGTGCCGCTGCGATCCGACTGCCTCCATCTCGATGACACCGCCGCTGCCGCCGCCTGCGATGCCGACACGATCGGGGTGGTGGCGGTGCTGGGCAGTGTGGTGGACGGCAGCTATGAGCCGGTGGCGGCGATCGCCCAGGCCCTCGACTCGCTGGAGCAGCGCACGGGCTGGGTGGTGCCGATCCACGTGGATGCGGCCTCCGGCGGATTCGTGGCGCCCTTCCTGACGCCCGATCTGCTGTGGGATTTCCGACTGCCGCGGGTGTGGTCGATCAACGCCAGCGGCCATAAGTACGGCGGCGTGCTGCCGGGGGTGGGCTGGGTGCTCTGGCGCGAGGACTCCCTGCTGCCGGCGGAGCTGCGCTTTGATGTCAATTACCTCGGGGGCGTTACCCCCACGATCGGCCTGAACTTCTCCCGCCCCGGTGCGCCGGTGGTGGCGCAGTACTTCAACTTCCTGCACCTCGGCCGCTGCGGCTATCGGCACCGCATGCAGGCCTTGGAGGCGATCGCTTGCCACCTAGCGGATGGCATCGCCGCGATCCCCCCGCTGCGGCTGGTCAGCCATCCCGTGGGTCAGCTGCCGGTGTTCTGCGTAGAGCTGGAGGGCCCAGCGCGCCACTGGAGCGTGTTCCACCTCTCCGACAAGCTGCGCGAGCGCGGCTGGCTGGTGCCCGCGTACACCCTGCCGCCGGATCAGGAGCAGCGGGCGGTGTTGCGCTTCGTGGTGCGCGCCGGCTTCACCCGCCCCCTGGCGGATGAACTTCTCAACGATCTGCGCCGCGATGTGGCCTGGTTCGAAGCGCTCACCAAGCCCATGCCGGCGCCGATGACCCACACCGCCTTCCGCCACTGAGGCTAGAGGGGGGCTCAGGCAGGCAGGCGCCAGGGGTTGAGGCCCAGGTCGGCACCGATGCGGTGGGCGCAGGCGAAACCGCTGAAGGCCACGGCATTGAGCCCCTGGCCCGGGAAGCAGGAATCGCCCACGCAATACAGGCCTGGCAGGCCGGTGCGGTTGAAGGGCATCGGCAGCAGGCCGGGCAGGGTGCGGGCGGGGATCGGTCCGTAGGTGCCGGCGAAGCGGCCCAGGAAGCGGCGGTGGCTGCGGGGGGTGCCCACCTCCCGGTGGCGGATCGCTCCCGCCAGGCCGGGCAGGATCGCCTCCAGCCGGGCGATCAGCCGATCGGCGTCGGCCTCCTTCTTGGCCCGGTACTCGCTGGGGCTAAGACCCTGCCAGGCCTCCATCGAGGAGGGGGTGAAGGTGTGCACGATGTGGTGGCCCGCCGGGGCCAGGGAGGGATCCAGCAGGGTGGGCATCGACACGAAGATCGTGCCCTGTTCGGCCTCCAGCTCCTCCCAGCGCTCCAGCAGCAGGTGATGCACATGGGTGCCCGTCGGGATCGCCTCGGCACTCACCCCCAGGTGGAGGGAGAGGAATGAGGGGGAGGGCCGGTAGCGCCGCCGCCAGGGGGTTTCGGCGGCCGGGGTGTCGGCGGCATCCACCAGGGGATGGGCGGTGGAGCCCTCGCCGCCGAAGGTGTCCCAGCGGGTGGCGTTGCTCACCACCCGCTCCGCCCGCAGCTCCTCGCCGCTGGCCAGCCGCACACCCACAGCCCTGCCGTTCTCCAGCAGCACCTTCGTCACCCGGGCCCGGTAGCGGATGGCGCCGCCGTGGCGCTCCAGCCCCGCCACCAGCCGTTCGGCGATCACCCCCACCCCGCCCTGGGGGTAGTTGATGCCGCCGGCGTGGCGATCGGAGAAGACCATGCCGGCGTTGATCATCGGCGTGCGATCAGCGGGCATCACCGACCAGCAGAAGCACTCCATGTCGATGAAGCGCAAGAGCTGGGGATCGCGGATGTGGCGGCGTGCCACGGCGCCCACGTTGAAGGGCAGCCAGCGGGCCAGGCCGAGGCAGGCCAGCGGCGCGCGGAAGAACACCTTGGCCAGATAGGCGGGATCCTCGAGCGACAGCAGCGGCATCGCGTCGAGGCAGCGGAAGACGCTCCAGCAGGTGTCGTAGAAGCGGCGGATGCCGGCGCGCTCGTGGGGGAAGCGGTCGCCCAGGTCGGCGAGGAAGCGCTCGTAGTCGCGGTCCACCGCGACGGTGAGATCACCGGGGAGGTGGTACTGGAGCTGGGCGGGGTCGGGCAGGGTTTTGCAGCGCTCGCCCACATCGGCCAGGGCGCGGGTGAGCAGGTTGGTGTGCCCCTTCTCCCCGAAGCCAAAGATCATCGAGGCGCCCACATCGAAGGTGTAGCCCCCGCGCCGGAAGCTGCCGCCGCTTCCGCCGGGGATCAGGTAGCGCTCCAGCACCAGCACCTTCGCCCCCTTGGCCGCCAGCTGGCTGGCGGTCACCAGGCCACCGATGCCGGACCCGATCACGATCACGTCCCAGCAGGGATCGGCGCTGCCGTTGCCCTGGCTCGGGGCGGTCTCGCTGGGGGAGAAGGCGGTCACCGAGGGAGGGGGCAGGCTGGGGCGACCCTAGGTGGCCGGCACCACAGGCTCGGGGAGGCTTTC
>CANEWU010000093.1 GCA_947442825.1 Synechococcaceae cyanobacterium | reverse complement strand
GAACAGGGTCGACTTGCCAGCGCCATTGAGCCCCACCAGGGCGCAGATGGTGCCGGCCTCCAGCCGCAGGTCCACCGACTGCAGCACCGTCTCGGCGCCGTAGCCCACGCACAGCCCCTCAACCGCCAGGCGCGGGGCGAGGGCGGGGGCTCCGGTGTGGCCGGCGGGGGAAGGGGCGGACGCGGCAAGCATGACCCCATTCAACGGGGCCGCCTCACCGCGGTGCGAGCCCCCGCTTCAGGGTGGCCACGTTGTGGCGCATCAGCGCCAGGTAGCTCGGCGCCGGTCCGTCGGGGGGCGAGAGCGAATCCACGTGCAGTATTCCCGCCAGGGACGCACCGCTTTCAGCGGCGACCCTTTCCATGGCGCGACGGTCGACGGTGCTCTCGCAGAAGACGGCCGGCACCCGGCGGCTTCGCACCGTATCGATCAGCCGCCGCATCCGCTGGGGAGTCACCTCCCGCTCCCCGTTGACCGGCCAGAGCCATCCCTCCTCCAGGCCGTGGTCGCGGGCCAGATAGGAAAAGGCCCCTTCGCAGGTCACCAGCAGGCGCCGCTCCCGCGGCAGGGGCACGAGGCTTTGGCGCAGCTCGTTGTCGAGGCGATCCAGCTGGGCCTGGTAGGCCGTGGCGCAACGGCGGTAGGTGGCCGCACCGGCGGGGTCGAGGCGCTCAAACGCCTGCCGCAGGTTGTCGACCATCAGACGCGCACTGCGGGGCGACATCCAGATGTGGGGATTGGGGGCGCCATGGGGATCGCCCTGGATCGGGATCGTGGCCACCCCCTGGCTGACGCGCACCCGGGGGATCGGCCCGAGGCTGGCGGCGAAGCGGTCCATCCAACGCTCCAGGCCGAGGCCGTTCTCCAACAGCAGCTGGGCGCCGCGGGCACGCCGCAGGTCAGCGGGGGTGACCTCATAGCCATGGATCTCCGTTCCCGGACGGGTCACCGAGGCCACCTGCAGCCGGCCGCAGGCCACCTGCTCGGCCATGTCGGCCAGCACGGTGAAGCTCGCCAGCACCCGCGGCCTGGGGTCTGCGGCGCGGGAATCCGGCTGCCGCAGGCCGCAGCCGGGCAGCAACAGGGCCAGGACGAGGGCAGCGAGCCGGCGGGTCGGCACAGGGGGCCAGGGGAGCGGAAGGGGCGGCCAGGGGGGCCCATGCCGACGCTACCGCCCATGGGGCACAGGGGTTGCGACGGCGGGAGGATCACAAAAAAGCCCCCTCCAGTGAGGGGGCTGACAACGCCCTAGGGGCGAGGGATCGGAGACGGGGATCAGCCGATCGAGGGGGCGGTGAGGGCCACCGGGGTGGACCGCACGGCCGCCAGGTCGAGCGGGAAATTGTGGGCGTTGCGCTCGTGCATCACCTCCATGCCGAGGTTGGCCCGGTTGAGCACATCGGCCCAGGTGGGCAGCACCTTGCCCTGGGAATCCAGGATGGACTGGTTGAAGTTGAAGCCGTTCAGGTTGAACGCCATGGTGCTGATGCCCATGGAGGTGAACCAGATACCCACCACCGGCCAGGCGGCCAGGAAGAAGTGCAGGCTGCGGCTGTTGTTGAAGGAGGCGTACTGGAAGATCAGGCGACCGAAGTAACCGTGGGCAGCCACGATGTTGTAGGTCTCCTCCTCCTGGCCAAACTTATAGCCGTAGTTTTGGCTTTCGGTTTCGGTGGTCTCCCGCACCAGGCTGGAGGTCACCAGTGAGCCGTGCATGGCGGAGAAGAGGCTGCCGCCGAACACACCGGCCACCCCCAGCATGTGGAAGGGGTGCATCAGGATGTTGTGCTCAGCCTGGAACACCAACATGAAGTTGAAGGTGCCGCTGATGCCGAGGGGCATACCATCAGAGAAGGAGCCCTGGCCGAAGGGATACACCAGGAAAACGGCAAAGGCGGCCGACAGCGGCGCGCTGTAGGCCACGCAGATCCAAGGGCGCATGCCGAGGCGGTAGGAGAGCTCCCACTGGCGGCCCATGTAAGCGGAGATGCCGATCAGGAAGTGGAACACCACCAGCTGATAGGGGCCACCATTATAGAGCCACTCATCGAGGCTGGCGGCTTGCCAGATCGGGTAGAAGTGCAGACCGATGGCGTTGCTGGAGGGAACAACGGCGCCGGAGATAATGTTGTTGCCGTAGAGGAAGGAACCAGCCACGGGTTCGCGGATGCCATCGATATCGACCGGAGGCGCGGCGATAAAGGCAACGATGAAGCAGGTGGTGGCGGCCAGCAGACAGGGGATCATCAACACGCCAAACCAACCCACATAAATGCGGTTGTTGGTGGAGGACACCCACTGACAGAAGCTTTCCCAGCTTCCGGCCCGGCCGCTGCGAAGAGCAGTGGTCATGGAATGAGAAATGCGGTGAGAGAATGGAAGGAAAGACCCGCCCGACACAACCGTCGAGATGGGCGTACCCACGCTACGACTAGAGGCCTGAATCGCAACACCAGAGCGCTCGCCGCCGCAAATTGCAAAGCTTATTTATGTACTTTCCTGAAGTGCAGAGGCGGTTGCCGGTGCGCCCTGCTGCCGCAGCCACTCCATCCCCTGCTGCAGAAACGAGGCCCAATCCAGCTTCTCCGCCTCAGCCGCGCGAGCCACCAACACCGGCGCCTGGCGCCGGATCGCCTCGAGATCCGGTTCGCTCACCCCAGCGGAGAGGGCAAGCACATCTGCCATGGCGCGACCCACCACGCGGGTGAGGTAGGCGGCGCTGAGCGCCTGAATCGCCCCCCCAATCAGCCAGCCGGCGTGGTGAAGGCGCAGGGTCGCGACCAGGGCCTGGGTACTCCATTCCACCAGCCCCAGCGCGAGGGCGGCGCGCCCGAGTTCCACAGCGGCAGCCCGCAGCGCCTCGCTGTCCCATTCACAATCCCACAACTGCGCCATCTCCCGCAACATCAAGCCGTTGGCGCAGCTGAGCACCAGCAGGTCGAGGCTGGCCAGGGGTGCTGCGATCACGCCAGCCGCCACCAGCCATTGGGTTCGCTGCTGCAGCCGTTGCCACTCGCTGCGCCGCAGCACCTCCAACTCGGCCTGCCAGCGTCCGTGGAGGGCCTCCAACCGTCGCCTGGCGGTCTGCCCCGGCAAGGAACGACCCTCACGCGCCAGCCAGGTGGTCAGCGGTGCCAGGCTGGTGGCCAGGCCCTCTTCGCTGCCATCCCAGGCCAACAGACGCTCAGGATCGGCGACGGGCCAGAGGCTACGGAGATCCTGGGCCGGCCCCTCGGCGGCACCAGGTGTCTCCAGCAGCAGCCACAGCGGCTGGCCAGCGGGCAGGGCCTCGAGCCAGCGCAGATCGGAGGCCCGCAGGGGCGCCCGCAGGTGAAAGAGCACCAGATCGCTGGCTTCAAAAGCGGTGCCCCAGCGCCAGTCCGCACTGCGGGCCGGCAGGGCCTGGCCCCAGTGAAGCCGCAGGGGAAGCCCCCCCCGCAGCGCCGCCAGGAAGGCCGGCTGCTGCTCCGCGCCAGGCGGCTGGCTGCTGGCGAGGGCCAAGCTGAGAGGTCGTCGCCCTTCGGTGTCCCGCAGGGCCTGAAGCTCGGCTCGTCGCGGCTCCAGCTCCCCAGCACCGGCCCTCTGGCCATGGTGTTCCAACTGCTCCAGGACGCGCTCACAGCGCGTGAACCACCCGTAAAGCGTGCTGGGAAGGCGGGGCTGGATGCCGAGACGGCGCCGCGACAGCAACCACCAGCCCCCGGCAAGGGCCACACCGCCTGCCCAGGTGGAGGGGGAAACAGGCACCAGTTGGGCAAGACCCTCGCTCACCACAACCCCTCCGACCAGCATCAGCAGCGGGCGTCGCCAGGGGAGCGTCCGCAGGGAGGCGGCCAGGGGGGGGGGGAGGATTCCGGAGCGGTCACGGAGCTGCCTGCATTGATGTCTCTCTAGCTCAGATCGTTGGCTGCGACCGTCGGCTGCTGGAGAGCGAAAGCCACCCGGTCGCTTCGTCGGCCAGTGCGCCTGCCTGATGTAAGGAGCGCAACGCCGCCCCCCAGCTGAGGGAAGTAAACTCAAGACATCCCGCTGGCCTAGGCCTCTACACGCCCCCGGCCCATGGATCCCTGCCCCCGGCCCATGGATCCACGCCCCAGGCTTCCGGATCTCCCCCTTGGCGACGGGCGGCGTCTCACCCGCACCCGCTCGGCCGGCTTCGACGACCCACTGCACCACCTGACCTTCCGGCAGCGCCGCGAGCTGCTGACCCCCTGGCGCACTTTGCAAAGAGCTCCGGAATGGGACGACAGCGCACCGGTGTTTCTGCTCGACCGCTGCTGGCTCCAGCTATCGGTACAGAGCTTGTCGGGCCTGGCCACGCACCTGCCCCCGGACTGCAGCGGCGAGGCCCCGGAGCTGATGCGTTACCGGCAATGGCGCGACGCCGGGCTGGAGAGCTGGCAGGCGCAGCAGATGTGCTGGGAGGAATTCGGGACCGAGGCCTGTCGTGAAGCCCAAAGACGTTTCTGGCAAGCCCAGGAGAATGGCCATCGCGGTTGGACCCTCGAGCGGTATCTGGATCTGCGGGTCGACTATCGCCGCCGCTGGCATGGGCAGCGGCCCTGCCCTGTTCCCCTGCTGGTGCTGGCCCGGGAGGGGCAGGGCCATGCCGATGGCGCGGAGCATCAGCTCTTCTGGCTGTGTCCAGGCGCTGACGAACCGGAGCCGCCGATGCGCCACACTTACGCCTGAACATGGTCTGGCGATGGCGGACGAACGTTTTCCCTCCCACCGCGCAGGAGACGCGGCCCAGGATGCTCCCCACGGGGACGGACAGGGACGGGGCACCCGCTCGGCGGGCGGCCGTGAAGGCGGTGGCTTCCGCATCCGACTGAGCGACAACGAGATGCAGGCATCGCGGGCCCTGCAGGAGGCCTTCGGCCTCCGCTCCACCGTTGCCGTGCTCGGCTTTTCGCTGCGCACCCTCGCCCAGCAGCTCGAACAGGGGCAGCTGAACGATCTGATCGCCCAGCAGCGCGCCCTGGGTGGCGGCCGACCCGCAGCCGGCCGCGAGGGTCCCCGTGAAGGTGGCCGCTCCGGTGAGCCCCGCCGCGAGCGAGGTGCGCTCGAGCAAGGCCGCGGTGGGCGAGGCCGGGTCGACCCCTTCGCCCGTCCGGCACGCCCGACGTCGGCCCAGGCCGAAGACGAAGGGCCCGCAGACGCTTTTGAATCCACAGACTCTGCTGAAGCCGAAGCCGCGCAGGCGCCCGAGATCGAGGCACCGGTCGACACGGCGACCGACGGCGTTACCGATGCAGCTCCCGAGGACACCAGCGAGCCCGCGGAAACCCCGCTGACTGGCTCCACAGAGCCCCTTGAGAGCACCCCGTCGGAATCCTGACGCCCCCATGACACCCCCACGGCCCCGGGTTCTGTCCGGTGTGCAGCCCACCGGGGCCCTTCACCTGGGCAACTGGCTTGGCGCCATCCGCAACTGGGTCGACCTGCAGGAGAGCCACGACACCTTCTTCTGCGTGGTCGACTTGCACGCGATCACCGTGCCGCACGACCCCGCCCGGCTCGCGGAGGACACCCTCACCACAGCGGCGCTTTATCTGGCCTGCGGCATCGATCCCACTCGCTCCACTGTTTTCGTCCAGAGCCAGGTGAGCGCCCACAGCGAGCTGTGCTGGCTGCTGAACTGCGTGACGCCGCTGAACTGGCTGGAGCGCATGATCCAGTTCAAGGAGAAGGCGGTGAAGCAGGGGGCCGAGGTGTCCACCGGCCTGCTGGATTACCCGGTGCTGATGGCGGCCGACATCCTGCTCTACGACGCGGATCTGGTGCCGGTGGGCGAAGACCAGAAGCAGCACCTCGAATTGGCCCGCAACATCGCCCAGCAGCGCATCAACGCCCGCTTCGGCGAGCGGGATGCCCAGGGTGAACCCGTGGCGATCCTCAAGGTGCCCGAGCCCCTGATCCTCTCCCAGGGGGCCCGGGTGATGAGCCTCACGGATGGTCGCAACAAGATGAGCAAGAGCGATCCCAACGAGGCCTCGCGCATCACCCTGCTCGATCCACCGGAGTTGGTCACCCGCAAGATCAAGCGGGCCAAGACCGATGCCGCGATGGGTCTGGCCTTCAACCAGCCGGAGCGCCCCGAAGCCGACAACCTGCTGGGTCTCTACGCCCTGCTGAGCGGCCTGGGACGGGAGAGGGCAGCCGAGGAGTGCGCCGCCATGGGCTGGGGGCAGTTCAAACCACTTCTGGCGGAGACCGTGGTGGAGGCGTTGCGGCCGATCCAGGAGCGCTACAGCGAACTCCGCGCCGATCCGGGCGCTTTGCAGATGGTGCTGCGGCAGGGCCGGGAGCGGGCGCAGGAGGTGGCGGGCCGGAGCCTGGCGCGCGTGCGCCAGGCCATGGGGTTCCTGGAGCCGGGCTGAGACCTGAACGATTCCAGACCAATTAATAAGCGCCGCTAATGCGTAGCGCCCGTCTCAGGAGGCTCTCCCACCGGGACTAGTTTCGTTAGCTTTTCTTCAAATCCCACTGCACGTGTGGGATTGCCCACGTATTGACTCGCCGAGTCCAACGCCTGCATAAGTGGTCGAGCTTGTCCAGACCGGGCTGCAGGGGGGTGGTGGAGACGGAGGCTTTCGAGCAAGGTCCTCACACTTTCCTCTTAGCGCCCTGACCTCGCTCCGCTTTCGCAACAGACTGCGACGCCCCCTGCGCCCCACCGGACCGATCGCCCTGCCCCCGGCCGGTCGCCCCTTCCTGGCCACCCTGCTCTTACTGCTGCCGCTGGCCGGCCCCCATCCAGGGCCCAATCCGGATCGCCCGCCCAGCGCCTCTTTTCCCACGGACCGCACAAAGGCAGTCCTCGCAGCACCAGCAGGAGCGACCCTGAACGAACCGAACCTGCGACAGGCCCCTGCCAATGCCATGGCCCTACCCGCCGGGATCTACCACCTCACCCCGGAGCGCCGGGCCCTGCTCAACACGATCCGGTATGCCGAGGGCACCTGGCTAGGGGGCAGCGCGGAGGGATATCGGATGCTCTACGGGGGCGGCCGCTTCGCGGGCTTTGCGCGCCACCCAGAAACAGAAGTGCGGCGGCGCTACGTGAGCGCCGCCGCCGGGGCGTATCAATTTCTTCCCCAAACCTGGAAGGCCACGGCCCGGGAGCTCGCGCTCCCGGACTTCAGACCCAGCAGCCAGGATCAGGCAGCTCTGCACCTGGTGCGCAAGCGCGGCGCCCTGCAGAACTTCGACCGGGACGGGCTAAGTACGGAGGTGCTGGCACGGCTGGCCCCGGAATGGGCATCGCTGCCGTCGTGGCACGGCGGCAGCGCGTATGGACAACCCGTGCGCTCCGCGGCGGAACTGCAGGCCTTCTACCAGCAGGAGCTGAGCCGTCAGCGGGTGCTGCGGCCGGCCTGAGCCAGGCGACGACGCAGGCGGCGGGTCCAGCCGAAGGCCGCCCCGGCCCCAAGCACCGGCAGCGGGCCGGGCACGAAGATCTCCTGGCCCGACGCCCCAGCGATGTCGCGGAGGGGAGTGCTGGCGAAGGCTTCGGAACCCCCAAACGGCGTGTAGACGCCGGTGGCGGTATCTACGGTGCCCCAGCCCCCGGCCTCGGAGCCTGTGCCGTTGCTGTTGGCGTCGAAGGTGTGACCGTAGAGGGTCTGGAAGTCTTGATCAAAGGCGATCTGCAGACTCGGATTGACCTGGGAGCCGGAATTGAGCAGATACTGGGCAGCACAGGAAGCACCGGGGCACTGGTTGAGATCGAGGGTGAAGAAGGAACCACTCGTGTTGGCGCCGTAAAGCTTGCCGGTGCTGTCAATGGCGATATCGCCAAAGATGAAATCGCTTTCCAGCCCGTCAACAGTGAGCTTGGTGGCAGTTCCCCCCGTCGGCTTGTTATCACCGTCGAAGCTCAGATCAAACTTAACCAGCTTCGCACGATCTGGGCTGGCCGGTGGGGGCGCGCCAGTACCGTTGCGAGCCAGGCTATCAATGAAGTAATAAAAGGAGTCTTTGTAGTAACTACCGTTTGCCGTGAATTGGGTACTGGTGGGGAACACCTGGTCCAGGCCGATGGCATCCTTGTCCGCAATTACGGGAAGATCGGAGCCGGGCTTGAAATCCCAGTAACGAAGATTTCCCCTGAAATCCATGAAATAGAATTGACGACGGGTATCGTCATAAGCAAAGTTGTTCGAATAGTATTTCTGCCTGCCACCTTCAGCTCCGGAACAGAGAGCCTTTTCCCCAGTGTCAAGACCCTCACAGACTATGGGAGCTGCGTTAAAGACAACCTGCTGGTCTTTTTGGGTCAGGTCGACCTGAAGGATGCGCTGCTTGTCATCGATGCCGTAAGAAAACGTGTCGGCAGCAATAGCGGGCAGAGCTGCGGCCGTCGCCAGCAGACTGCCGCCGGCGAGCAGAAACGCCAGCCGACGACCTCGGGCGGATTTGGAAGCGCGATCAGCCATGGGAAGCGAAGCGTTGGAGAGGGGGCTTGAGGTGCTGGTATCAGTGCATGCAACGGAGATAAATCAGGGATCAGCAGGAAAGAATCCTCGTGGATTCAATGAGCCCTTCCCCGTCGCAGACTGTCTGCAACAACCCTAGAGACCAATCACAGAGAACGTCAATATCAAGCGAAGACTACCGGGATAGATCCACAAGGATGAAGGAGCACACTGGCCTCTAAGCGCCATCTAACCTTGATATTGATGTGCCCTTTATCGATTGCTTCGCGCGGATTGACCAGGACATTGCCAAAGCCTGTGAGCTTTGGCAGAGCAAGCTCAATCAAAAGCTTCAGGGCTCGCGGTAAATGACGCGACCCCGCTCATCGTTCCCCACATCCAGCAGCTCGACCTGCAGCAATCGCTCGATCTCAGCGCGCACCATGCCGCTGTCGATCGAGCGGGGCAGTTGCAGATCCACCAGGGCATCATTGAGGGTGAACCCCTGGGCACCGGCCCGTCGGGCCAGCAAAAGCAGCTGGCGCTCGAGCGGCACGGCCATCTCCTCGCCCTCCGCCTGGGCCAACGCCGAAAGGGCATCCTCCAGCAGGGCACGCTGGTTTGCCTGCTTGACCAGATCGGGGATGAGCAGCAGATCGGCCAGCTGGCCAAAGCCGCACAGACCCAGGGTGAACAGCCAGAGGAGACCGGAGAGGGGCCGGCGGTTATAGAAACGCTGCAGGCCACACACCCCGAATACGGCAGCCCCCCAGAGCAGATAGCTCACCGCCAGGGTGCGGGGTTCCTCCGGCAACAGGCCCGGGCCGTTGGCCTTCCCGAAGCGGCCACGCCACGGCCGGCCCAGACCCTTTGCCACCGATCGGCTGAGCGAGCGGCGCAGGGAGTCGGAATGGGGGCGGGGCGTGAAGCTCATCGGCAGCCATGGCCGACCCCAGGCTAGGGAGAAAGTCGGCGATGGCCTGAGCCTGCCTGGGTCTGCGTAGGATCGATTCTTCGTGCTCCGAAGCTCCCGTGACCAGTTCGCCGATGGCCCAGGCGGCGATCCCCCTGCCCAAGACCAGCGAAAGCCCCAGCCTGCTGCGCATCCGCCACTCGATGAGCCATGTGCTGGCCATGGCCGTGCAGAAACTCTTCCCCCGGGCCCAGGTGACCATCGGTCCCTGGACCGAAACCGGCTTCTACTACGACTTCGACCACCCCGAGCCCTTCACGGAGGCCGATCTCAAGGCCATCAAGAAGGAGATGGGAAAGATCATCGGCCGCCGGCTGCCCCTGGAGCGCCTGGAGGTGAGTCGCGAGGAGGCCGAGCGCCGCATCCGAGCCCAGAACGAGCCCTACAAGCTCGAGATCCTGGCGGGACTCAAGGAGCCGATCACCCTGTACACCCTGGGCGAAAGCTGGTGGGATCTCTGCGCGGGCCCCCACGTGGATAACACCGCCGACCTCGATCCCAAGGCCTTCGATCTCGAGAGCGTCGCCGGCGCCTACTGGCGCGGCGATGAGAAGAATGCCCAGCTCCAGCG
>CANEWU010000092.1 GCA_947442825.1 Synechococcaceae cyanobacterium | reverse complement strand
GGTGTCTGTGGTTCACGCATGACCTGTCTGGGGCCTGGCAGGGAAGGAAAGGAGATCACGTCTGGGAGAAGAGATGCTCGGGGCTTGACCTTCTCGGCTGTGATCCCGGCTCGGGTTATGCAACCCAAGATGTAAGAACGCGGGAAATGTCAGGCGACAGCGAAAACAGAACTGGCGTATCACTCTCTGCGGCTACGGGATGACGCTCGCGCCGCGTCATCGAGTTCACCTGTTGTGTGTCGCATCGTTGGCGCACCTCCGCTGTGTGCACCGGCTCGGGTGATCCCTGGCCGGACTCTGTTGGAGGGTGAGGGTCGGGTTGGCTCCCAGGCCTCCCCTCAACTTCAAAGTACGCCCCTTTTCAGCTGGCGGTGGCCCGCTGGAGTGCCTGTTCCCGTACCTGGGAAAACCCAGTCAGTGCAATGCTTATTAGTCGCCCCCCTACTCCTCGGGGAGACTGCGGCCGGCGGTTCTATGCACTGGGCGCATGGATTTGCGGACTGCTGCATCCACGCGGCAACCTGAACACTGCTCGGGCCATCCCTGCGAACCAACCCGCTGATTGCCATGGGCTTCCGTCTCCGCCGCTCCGCCCGCCTGGGCCCGCTGAGGTTCAACTTCTCCAAGGGCGGGTTGAGCTCGATCTCCGTCGGTGGGCGCGGGGCCTCCTTCAACATCCCGGTGAATCGCAGCGGTGGGCCCCGCACCACCGTGGGGATGCCCGGCACCGGCCTGAGCTGGAGCGTGGAGCACACACCCGATCGCCCCGTCGCGATCCCAGCCGGACCTGCGGCGGGCCTGCCCAATAGTCGCCGGCTGCGGCCGGGCCAGCTCGACACCCTCAAGCAGTCGCTGCTGGCGTTGCTGCGCCAGCAGCTGTTCGCTCCCGGTTCCACGGGCGAGCAGCTGTGGGAGCAAGGCCTGGTGAGCCGTCTGCTCGCCGATGGCTCCCTCGGAACGCGCACCGCTGGCCTGCTGGCGCTGATCGAAACACCGGAGGCGATGGAGGGCTACGTACTGCGGGCCCAGGGCCAGGACGATGCCAAACGACGGGCCCAGCGCTGCATCACGGCCGTGCAGGAAGCCTCACGGCTGGCAGCTGGGCGACGCTGGCTGTCCTGAGAGGGCAAGGGGAGGTGCCCGCAGGGCCGGTTCCCCGTATCCGGCCGTACCTGCGCTCTCGCCTCAGCAGGCCAAGGATGGAGATGGAAAGAAAGAGATACCCCCGCATGCGAGAGGTCGTGTTCCGCGTTCTGGCTGAACGCCCCGGCCACCTGGAAGCCCAGGCCGAGTCCCTGCCCATCCACATCACCGCTCCAACCCTTGAGGAGCTGCAGCACGAGGCCCGTGAGGCCTTGATTGAGCTCATGGGGCCGGCCCATGGCACGGTTCGGGTGCGCGTGCGCCGCAGCCCGAGTGGTGCCGTCAGCAGCATCCGTCCGGTCAGGCGCCCTAAAGCTCTCTGCCCCTGAGCTGGGATGCCCAAACCAGAGGCCACGGCCCTACCTCAAGGCTGCAGCGAACTGGCCGGAACCAACACCAGGGGGATCTCGTCGTCGCCCCAGTCGGTGGGGGAGAGCAGCGGACGGGCACCCGGGGCGGGGGGCAGGGCGGCGCCGGCGGCGAAGGCGGCATCCACCCAGCGGAGCAGCAGGGTCCGCAGGGGGCCTCCATCGCCGTGGCCGCGCAGGTTGAAGTGGTCGCCGCCGCCGGCGACCACCAGCTGGTGGCCGGCCAAGGCGGGCCTGCGGAAGCGGCGGAGCGCCTCCGGGCCAGAGGGCACCACCCAGTCGCGGCTGCCGGTGATCAGCAACACCCGGGCTTTAATCTTGTCACCGGCCCCGTGGTCGAAGATCAGGTTGACGGGTGGGCTCACGGCCGCAATGGCCACCACCCGCGGATCGGCCAGGGCGGCCCGGTCGGCGGCGTCGAGGAAGCTGCACTGGAGCACCCAGCTGATATTGCGATCCGGGTCAGCAGGGTTGAGGCAGCGCTCCTTCAGGCGCCGCGAACTGGGGGCGGCACCGGCCAGCTGCATGGCGGTGGTGGCACCCCAGGAATGGCCGAACACCACCACCCGCTGGTTGTCGACCCCGCTGATGCCGGCCACGCCGCCCGTACCGACCGCATCGATCACGGCACTCACATCCAGAGGCCGCATCCGCAGCTCCTGGGGGCCCGGCGGCGGCAGCTTGCCGGAGAGCATGGCCTGTTGCTGGCTGCTGTCGCTGCCTGGGTGGAGGGGCAGCACCACCGTGTAACCCCGGCTTGCCAGGTAGGTGGCCCAGCCTTCGAAACTCGGCGTCCCATCCCAGAGCCCGTGGGAAATGACCACCAGCCGGCCATTCGCCTTCTGCTCCGGCCGGATCACCACCATCTGCAGCGGCTCCTGCCGATGGCGCACCGGGATCTGCGCCGTGCTGCGCACCGTGGGCAGGGGGCCTAGCGCCGCGTTGGTGGAAAGGGTGGGAGTGGGCGGGACGGTGGCGAGAATCTCCTGAGCGTGGCCGAACTGGTTGGCGAGCCGCCGCAGCCCCAGCAGGGCCTTCTCCAGGTTGATCGTGGCCGACTGGCCGGGCAGAGCCTGCAGCAGCGACTGCAGGGTGAGGGGCCCGGAGGCGGAGGCCCGCTGCAGGGCGGCCGCGAGGTCTCCGCCGTCGAGATCGGGGGCTACGCCGTCGATCGAGCCGATGGTGGAGGCCATCAGCAGGGCCTGCTCAAACATCGGCGTGCCCACGGCATTACGCACCAGCGCCTTGGTGGTAACCGGCAGGGGCGCGGCGAACAACTCGATGATGCGACGGCCGAGGGCACCATCGGTGGCGCGGTCGATCTCCGCCAGGTCGCTGCTGCCGTTGGCGAGGGCGTTGGCATCGCCCAGCTCGCTCACCTTCACGTCAAAAACCAGATCGAGCAGGGGCAGCTGCAGCTCCACCCGCTCCAGGGCGGCGGCCGGCGCCATCCAGGCCAGCGGAGCAGCGAGCCCGAGCAGCCAGGCCAGGAGGGGGCGGCGGAGGGAGAACGGCAGGGGCATCGGGAGACGGCCGGGGGACGACCACGGGGGCGACCGGAGATTGGATGCTACGGCGGGCTCACCGAAGCGCCCGATCCAACCCACTGGGTCGCCACCTGATTCACGCCGTGGCGCATCAGATCGCGATGCAGATCCTTGAGCTGGTTCTGCAAGTGATGGATGGTGCGCAGGCACGCCTCCTCCGAGAGGGGCAGGGGCGGATCGGTGGCGGGGGTGGCCTCGAGCAGGGAGAGGGTGAGGGCCAGGGCAGGCTCAATGGCGGTGGCGAACAGATCGCTCTCCTCGAAGCAGGGCAGGCCCGGGGCGGCCGAGGTGGTCCCAGGGTCGATGGCGTGGCGCCGCCAGAAGGCATCGAGCTCCTGGGAGGCCTCCAGATCCAGCAGCATGCGGCTCTGCCAACCGTGGTGGAACGGAAAACCCTGGGCCTTGAGGTTGCGGGCCTGGGCCAGGCGGCTCTCCAGGCGGCGGCGGCTGAGCAGGGGCAGGTGCATGGCGTGGAAGGCGCCGGGCGACAGCTCGGCGGAGGGGCGCAGCGGGGCGGCCGGGGGCCTGAGGCGATGGGCACCGGGACCCAGCCAACGCTCCCGCAGGGCATCGAGACGGAACAATCCCTTGTCGTAGAAGGGCAGATCGAAGTAGTTGACGAAGCCGCGGCCGATCTCCTCGGCGAGGATGTGGGGCGGCAGGGAGAGGAACACGCAGGGCAGGGCCCGGTGCCGAATCCGGCCGTAGGAGGCCAGGTCCCGGTCGTCGAAATCGACGGGGGCGATCCAGTTCCAGACCGGGTAGCGCAGCTCCTGGTCGTCGCTCGGCTGGGCAGCGATCTGCTCCCGCAGGGGCAGCGCCGAAGGGGTGACGGCGAACTCATCGGCGTCGAACACATAAAGCCAGTCGCCCGGATCTGCCGCCGCCGCCAGCTGCCGCACCAACGTGGCCACGATCGCCTCCTGCAGGTAGGCGGCGGTGCGGATCTCCACCACCGTGAGCCGCTCCCCCCAGAACCCCCTCAGCCGCTGCACCCCCTCCAAAGTGGCGTCGCTGCTGACCTGCACGGCGCAGTGCAGCCGGTCTACGTGGTGCAGCAGGGCGTGGTTGATCGAGAGCAGGGCCAGGGGCCACTCGTCGCGGATGAGGGTGAGGCCGTGGATGCGCACCATCGCTCAGCCCTCCTTCGGCACCAGCCAGCCCCGCTCCTGGAGCTCCTCCAGAGACAGCGGGGCGCAACGGCGGCGCTGGGGCTCCTCGAAGGCAAAGGCGAGGTAGGTGGAGATCTTGCGGTCGTAGGGATCGATCCAGGAGAGCCGCTTGCCGAGCATCACCGCCGACACCGCAATGTGCAGGCGGTCGGTGACCACGTGGGCGGCGGCGTCAACGGCGTCGAGGAAGGCGTCGAGATCGGGGGCCACCCGCGAGAGATCCCGGTTGCGCTGTGGATCGGGGCGCAGGGGCAGATCGGCCAGGCAGGAGCCGCGGTCGGTGCGCAGGGCCAGCAGTAGCGGCTCTTCCGGGTGCTCGTGGGCGGCAGCGGGGGGGGAGGCGGCGGGGGCGGCCAGGTGAAAGCGGCGGCACCAGAGGGCGGGATCGGGCATCAGCACGGCGCGGCCGAAGGGGCGGATCGCGGCGTAGGAAAGGGGCTGGCGGGCGATCGCCCATACGTTGGGCAGCGCCAGGGCGCGGGCCACCACGGGCACATCGGGGTCGTAGTCGGAGGCGAGCACCACCACCTGGCGGTACTGGGCGGCCGCCCGCTCAATCAGCTCCGGCAGCCACTCGTGCCAGAGGCGGGTGAGGGCGCCACTGCCGGGGATCACCAGGGTGGTGTCGGGATGGGGGCCGTCGAGGGCCTGGCGATGGTCGATCCGCTCGGCATCGATGCGGTGGCGCTCGAACAAGTCGGCGGTGCCGCGCCAGATCAGGGCATCGCCGATATTGCCGGGCATGCGCACGATCAGGCGCAGGGGACCCCGCTCATGCAGCCAGCGGGCCAGGGCCTGGCCGTAGAGATCGAGCCGCTCGGGGAAGGCCGCCATCGTCTCAGACCGGCTCGGGTTCGGCCTGGGCCTCGGCATCGGCCTCGAGCCGTGGCTGGGGCGGATGCTGGGCGAGCACCTGGCGCAGGTAGCGGCCGGTGTGGCTGGTGGGATGGTCGGCCAGCTCCTCGGGGGTGGCGCAGGCCACAATCTCGCCCCCCTTGTCGCCCCCCTCGGGGCCGAGGTCAATGACCCAGTCGGCGCAGCGGATCACATCGAGATTGTGCTCAATCACCAGGATCGAGTTGCCCTTATCCACCAGGCGCTGGATCACATCCATCAGCTTGTGGACGTCGTAGAAGCTCAGGCCCGTGGTGGGTTCGTCGATCAGATACAGCGTTTTGCCGGTGGCGCGGCGGCTGAGCTCGGTGGCCAGCTTGACGCGCTGCGCTTCGCCGCCGGAGAGGGTGGGGGCACTCTGGCCGAGCTTGATGTACCCCAGGCCCACGTCCACCAACGTGCGCAGGCGATCGGCGGCCTGGGGAATGGCAGAGAACACCTCGGCGGCCTGCTCCACCGTCATCTCCAGCACCTCGGCGATCGTGTGGCCCCGGTAGGTGACCTGCAGGGTCTCGCGGTTGTAGCGGGCCCCCTTGCAGACCTCGCACTGCACATAGACATCGGGCAGGAAGTTCATCTCGATCACGTTCACCCCTTGCCCGCCGCAGGCCTCGCAGCGGCCGCCCTTGACGTTGAAGCTGAACTGACCCACCTGATACCCGCGGGCCTTGGCCTCCACGGTGGCGGCGAACACCTGCCGGATCGGATCGAAGGCGCCGGTGTAGGTGGCGGCGTTGGAGCGGGGGGTGCGGCCGATGGGCGATTGGTCGATGACGATCACCTTGTCGATCGCCTGGACGCCGCGCAGATCCTCCAAACCGGAGGGGAAGGGCACCTTCAGGCCCAGGCGGTGTTCCAGGGCGGGATGGAGCAGTTCGTTGACCAACGTGCTCTTGCCGCTGCCGCTCACACCGGTCACGCACACCAGGCGGCCCAGGGGGATGTCGACGCTGATGTCGCGGAGGTTGTTGCGGCTGGCGTGGCTGAGGGTGAGGCAACGGCTGCCGGCGCTACGGCGCTCGGCGGGGGTGGGGATGGAACGACGGCCACTGAGGTAAGCGCCGGTGAGAGAGTGCTCGGCCGCCAGCAGATCCGCCAGGCCGCCCTCGGCCACGATGCGGCCGCCATGCACGCCCGCTCCCGGGCCGATGTCGACGATGTGGTCGGCGGCGCGGATGGTGTCCTCGTCGTGCTCCACCACGATCAGGGTGTTGCCCAGGTCACGCAGGCGCACCAGGGTGGCCAGCAGTCGGTCGTTGTCGCGCTGGTGCAGGCCGATGCTCGGTTCATCGAGCACATAGAGAACGCCCGTGAGGCCGGCGCCGATCTGGGTGGCGAGGCGGATGCGCTGGGCCTCACCGCCGGAGAGGGTCATCGCCGGGCGGTCGAGGGTGATGTAGTCGAGCCCCACATCGATCAGGAAGCGCAGGCGCATGCGGATCTCCCGCAGCACCAGGTCGCCGATCTGGATCTGTCGCGGGCTTAGCAGCGGCGCGCTGCCCTCGCTCGCCCCCACCCCCATCAACGCCTCGATGCGCTGCAGCGTTTCCCCCACGCTGACGCAGGTGAGCTCATGGATCCGGTAAGGCCCCACCTTCACCGCCAGGGCCTCGGGCCGCAGGCGCAGGCCGCGGCAGGTGGCGCAGGGCACCATCTCCAGATACTTCTCCAGCTTCTGGCGGATCGCCTCGCCGCTGGCGTCGCTCAGCTGGCGCTCCAGGATCGGCAGCACCCCCTCGAACGGCCGCTCGTAACCGGCCCCCTTGCGGTAACGACTGTCGGCCTGAATCTTGATCGGCTCCCCTGAACCGTGCAGCAGCACATGGCGCTGCTCCTCGCTGAGCTGGTTCCAGGGGGTCTTGAGCTCGAAGCCGCAGGCCTCGCCCACCGAATAGAGCAGCGAGAAGTAATAGGAGTTGTCCTTGTCGCTCCAGGGGGCGATCGCCGCATACACCGGCAGGCTGGGGTCGGGCACCACCCGCTCCACCGTGAAGGTGCGCAGGTGGCCGATGCCGTGGCAGTCGGAGCAGGCGCCGTAGGGGCTGTTGAAGGAGAACAGCCGCGGTGAGAGCTCCTCCATCACCGCCCCATGCACCGGGCAGGCAAAGTTTTCGGAGTAGAGGCGTTCGCGCTCCAGGCCCTCCGGCAATTCCTCGCCGGCCTTGGGCACCACCTCCACCAGCGCCAGGCCCTCGCCCCGCTTGAGGGCGGTGGCCAGGGAATCGGTGAGGCGCTCCTGCACCCCCTCACGGGCCACCAGACGGTCGACCACCACCTCGATGTTGTGGGCGTGGTTTTTATCGAGCTCGATGTTGTCGGCCAGCTCGCGCACCTCGCCGTTGATGCGCACGCGGGCGAAGCCCTCAGCCGCCAGGCCGGAGATCAGCTTCACGTGGCTGCCCTTCTTGCCGCGCACCACCGGTGCCAGCAGCTGGTAGCGGGTGCCCTCCGGCAGGGTGAGGATCTGGTCGACCATCTCATCGATGGTCTGGGGGCGGATCGAGCGCTCGCACTGGGGGCAGTGGGGTTCGCCAGCGCGGCCGAAGAGCAAGCGCAGATAGTCCTGGATCTCCGTCACCGTGCCGACGGTGGAGCGGGGGTTGTGGCTGGTGGATTTCTGGTCGATCGAGATCGCCGGCGACAACCCCTCGATCGCGTCCACATCCGGCTTGTCGACCTGGCCGAGGAACTGGCGGGCGTAGGCCGAGAGGCTCTCGACGTAGCGGCGCTGGCCCTCGGCAAAGATCGTGTCGAACGCCAGGGAGCTCTTGCCGCTGCCGCTCACGCCGGTGAACACCACCAGGCGATTGCGGGGGATCGTGAGGTCGACGTTGCGCAGGTTGTGCTGGCGGGCCCCGCGCACGCGGATCACGTCCTCCAGCGATCCACCGCTGAGCACCTGGTGCGGCTCAGCCGCTCCCTTGCCGGTTCCGTTGCTGGAGGTGGACCCGGCGCGGGCGCGGGGCATGGGGGGCGTTCGTTAGCTGGCGAGTCTATCGGCGGCTCCCGCCGACAGGGTTCAGGCGACGCGCCTTGGGCCGGGCTCGCGGCGCTCCAGCAGGCTGGCGGCAAAGCTGCGGGCCTCCTCGGCGTCGCCCCCCGCCAGTTCTGCCAGTTCGGCCTGCCGTTCGCCAGCGTCCCGCAGTCGGGACACTCGCGTGTGGGTGTGGCCGTCCTCCACCGTCTTGGCGACCCGGAAGTGGTGGTCGGCGGCGGCGGCCACCAGGGGCTGGTGGGTGACGCAGAACACCTGGCGCGAGGCGCCGAGGCGCTGCAGCAGTTCCGCCATCGCGCCGCTCACCCGGCCGCTGACGCCCGTATCGATCTCGTCGAACAGCAGGGTGACGTGGGGATCGGCCGCCGCCAGGCAGGTCTTGAGGGCGAGCAGGAAGCGGCTCATCTCGCCGCCGGAGGCCACCTCGGCCAGGGGGGCCAGCGGTTGGCCGGGGTTGGCGCTGAAACGGAACTGCACCGCGTCGGACCCCTCCTCACCAGGCTCCGCGGATTCGAGGGCCACGGCGAAGCGCACATTGGCCAGGCCCATCGGCCGCAGCGCCTCCAGCAGCTGCTCCTCCAGGGCGCGGGAGGCGGCGGCGCGGCGGCCGCTCAAGGCGGCGTTGTGGCGGTCGCGATCGCGGCGCGCCCCCTCCTCCGCCTCCCGCAGGAGCGCCAGGGAGGCCTCAGCGCCCCCGGGGGCAAGGCTCTCCCGCAGCTGGTCGCGCCGCTCGATCAAGGCCGACAACTCAAGGCCGTGGCGCCGCTCCAGGCTGCGCAGGTCGGCGATGCGCTCCTGCAGCTCGGCCAAGCGGCCGGGCTCGCTGTCGAGGGAGGCGCCGTAGCGGTCGAGGTCGCGGCCGAGCTGCTGCAGGCCGAGCAGGGCGCCGGTGCAGGTGTCCAGCAGGGGGGCGGCGGCGGGATCGAGGGCGGCCATCTGCTGGAGCTCCTGCTCACAGGCCGACAGGTGGTCGAGGGCGGCAGGCGCCGACTCCTCCCCCTCCAGCAGCCGCCCCACCACGGTGGTGATCCCCTCCTGGAGACGCACGCCATGGGCCAGTCGGTCCTGCTCCGCCTGCAGTAAGCCCAGCTCCTCGGGGTCGTCGAGGCCGGCGGCCTCCAGATCTTCCAGCAGCTGTTCCTCCCGAAGCCGATCGCGCTCCAGCCGTTCCCGATCCGCCTCCGCCTCCGCCAGCGCCCGGGCGGCCTCGCGCCAGCCGCGGAAGGCGCGACGCACCCCCTCCAGATCCGCCAACAGCGCCTCGCCGGCGAAGCGATCCAGCCAGCGGCGCTGTTGGCCCGGCCGCGCCAGCTGCTGGGTCTGGCCCTGCACGGTGAGATCCAGCAGCAAGGGCCGCAGCTCCAATACCTGGGCGCGGCTGATCACCACACCATTGAGCCGGTGGCGACTGCTGAGGCGCTCCTCCTGCAGACGCCAGTCACGGCTGAGCAGCAGTTCGCCGTCGTCGGCCTCCAGCTCCTGGGCGGCCAACCACTCGGCCAGCGGCGGGGTGAGGGTGAAGGCCGCCTCGATGCGACCACGCGCCGCGCCTCGGCGCAACAGGCGGGCCCCCTGGCTGCCCTGGGCACCACCGAGCAGGGCATCGAGGGCATCGAGCAGGATCGATTTGCCGGCGCCGGTCTCGCCGGTGAGCACGGTGAAACCCGGCTCAAAGGCGAGCTCGAGCCGCTCGATCAGGGCGATGTTCTCGAGGTGCAGACCGGTAAGCACGGCGGCCGCCGCGGGCGGACCCGACGGTAGCGGCGGGGGACGGCTTTCCCAAGGGGGTGGCTGGGAGCGCCGACAACAGCGCCACCACCACGCCACCAAGACCAGCGGCAAAACAAATACGGAAAAGCAGAGACAAGATGGACAGCCTTCCCTAGCTTGATCCCGTCGAAGATAGGAAGCCCATGCTCCGACACCGCCATCCCCTGGGAATCACAACACAACGCACCGCCCTCGTGGTCGCAGGCGCGGCCCTGATCCAAGCCGGGTCGGCCCGGGCCCTGATGTGGG
>CANEWU010000091.1 GCA_947442825.1 Synechococcaceae cyanobacterium | reverse complement strand
TCGCCGGTGCCGCCGGCCATGGTGTCGTTGCCGGCGCCACCGTTGATGGTGTCGTTGCCGCCGAGGCCGTTGATGGTGTCGTTGGCGGCGGTGCCGACCAGGGTGTCGGCGTTGGCGGTGCCGTTGATCACGTTCGACGGCGGCGGCGGGGTGCCAACCAGGTTGATGGCGGCGGCGGTGAGGGGCGCACCGGCGGTGAGGTTGGCGATCAGCACCGCAGCGGTGGCGCCGCTGCCATCGGCGTCGTAATGAAGGGCGCCGGTGGTGGCGTCGAACAGGAGGCGCTGCTGGGCGTTGTTGGCGGCGGTGGCGCCGGCACCCCCAAGGAATTCAGCGACGGTGAGCGTGGCACCGGCGCTGAGGGTGGTGAAGATGGCGCGATCGAGCTGGAGGCGATCGCCGGTGGCGAAGTCGGCGATGGTCTCGATGTTGTCGGCGGCCAGGGCGGTGCTGAAGACGAACAGGTCGTTGCCGGCACCGCCGAGCAGCTGGTCGTTGCCGGCGCCGCCGTTGAGGGTGTCGTTGCCCATGCCGCCGTTGAGGCTGTCGTTGCCCGCGAGCCCGCTGAGGATGTTGTTGGAGGCGTTGCCGAGGAGGATGTTGGCGAGGGCGTTGCCCGTGCCGTTGCTGAGCGCCGTGCCGGTGAGGGTGAGGTTTTCGATTTCCGCACCGAGCGTGAAGGAAATCGTGCTCTGGACGGTGTCAGTACCGCCGCCCGCCGCTTCTACCACCACATCAAGGCTGGAATCCACGATGTAGAGATCGTTGCCTGCACCACCATCGAGGGTGTCGTTGCCGAGGCCGCCATCGAGGGTGTCGTCTCCGGCTAGGCCTCGCAGCTGGTTGTTGCCGGCATTGCCGGTGATCACATTGGCCAGGGCATTGCCGGTGCCTGTCACAGCGGCGTCGGTGAGAATCAGATTTTCGAGATCGATGCCAAGGGTGTAATCCAGGGGACTACGCACCGTGTCGATGCCGCCGCCAAAGGCTTCGGTCACGACATCCAGGACGCTGTCGACCACGTAGGTGTCGTTGCCCGGTCCCCCCAGCATTTGATCATTGCCCGCGCCACCATTGAGGGTGTCATTGCCAGCGCCGCCTTCGAGAATGTCATCTCCGGCGCCACCATTGAGGTTGTCGTTGCCGGCCAGTCCTTGGGCGCGGTCGTCTCCTGGGGTGCCGGTGAACAGGTTGTTAGCGGCCGTACCTACGTAGAGATCTCCCACTGGTGCGGAGGGCAGGGAAACGAGGTTCTCGCTGTTGCCGCTGCCATCGAAGAAGGACACCTGAACCCTCAGAATCCGGCCCACTTGCGCTTGGGTGGGTGTGAAGGAGGGGCTGTTGGTGCCCACCACTGTCCAGGACACGCCGTTGTTGGCGGACATTTCCCAGGTGTAGGAGAAGACGCCCAGGCCATTGGGGTCGCTGATCGCGGCCGTGTTGACGGTGATCGGCACCCCTTCCGTGGGCGTGTTGTCGCTGATGCCGGGGAGACCTATGGCGGCGCCAGGAGCGGCGGGAGCGGCGACGTCTCCATCAACGAAGCGCAGGATCTCAATCCCCCAGAGTGTATCGACGCCGTCATTGCTCAACAGTGCGCCGAGCTGGGGGCGGTTGTCGGTAACGGTCAGGCTGTTGTCTGCATTGCGCAGCACCGTGTAATCAGCTTGCCCGCCGCTGAATACGGCGATGTCAACGCCGGCAGAGCCCTGGCGTATCTCGCGCACGATTTGGAGCTGCGAGGGGCGTATGGTGCCGGCGATCAAGCGGCCTTGATAGGCATTGATCGTGCTGGCATATTCAGTGCTGCCATCAAGATTGGTCAGCATGATGCGGGCATCGAGATAGACATCGCCGTGGATGATGTCATTGCCGCCGCGGCCTTCGATCGTGTCCGAGCCACCGCCACCGAGCAGGATGTCGCCCTCGGTGAATACGGTTACACCCCGCAGCAGTGGGGCCAGGCCACTGATCATTGCCATGCCGGTGGTATCCAGCACGTGGTTGTTGACCTGCAGCGGATCCGGGGCCAGCCGTCCCTTGAGAATGTCGTTGCCGTTCCAGCCGGAGAGGCCCTCCACTTCCATGAAGCGGTCGAGGAAATCGATCGCAAGATTGGGAGGTAGGAAGACGTTGATGTCGAGGTCGGCATTCACCAGCTCGCTGGAGTTGGCGTAGGTCACCCAATCGAAACCCCAGGCTCCCCAGCTTTTGTTGATGCCAGGGCTGCCGAACATGATGTCGTTGCCCGATTCGGCGTCGTAGTCGTCATTGCCGTCGCCGATCAGCACGTCATGGCCGATCAATGTGCTGGTGCCAAAGGGATCGCCGTTGTCGCCCTGAAGCAAATCGGCCCCCTGGCCGCCTTCGATCCAGTCGTCGCCAGCGTTGCCGAACACCGTGTTGATGCCGGTGCCTGCGGAGACAAAGTCGTTGCCGAGGCCGGCAAAGGTTTCCGCATCGCCAATCCCGCCAAAAATGACGTCGGAGCCATCGCCGCCAAACAGCAGATCCAGGCCACCAGCATTGACAATTACGTCGTTGCCGTCGCCGCCCTTGATGTTGTCGTCACCGAAGGTATCGGTGAGGATGTCATCGCCAGCACCGCCGAAGAGGAAGTCGTTGCCGCCGCCTCCTTCGAGGATGTCGTTGCCGGCATCGCCATGGATGGTGTCATCCCCCTCTCCGGTGGCCAACCGGTCGACGGCGGCTGTGCCACCGAGCACCACATGCTCAACACCGCCGTAGCGGATCGTGCCATTGGCCAGTCGGCTAAGCAGGGTGGTTTCGTTCCAGGGTGTGAGGGGATCGTCGAGGATCGCTCCGGTGCTGCCGACCCGGCTTGCTTCGAAGAAGAACGCCGGTGAACTGAACACATCCCCCGGCAGATGCACGGCTGTGGAGTTGCGCATCACAATGTCGCCGAAGGTTTGCTCCTCCAGCTGGGTGAGCACATTCAGGCCGGCCGTGCGGGCGAGGTAGTAGAAGCGGTCGTTGTTTTGCAGATGCAGCATCTGCGTGCCGAAGACGTAGGCAAAGCTGGAGCCGAGCATGCCGCCAAAGGGCTGGAGCTTCTCCGCCAGGCCTCCAATCCAGAAATCCACATCCTCCAGGCCTCCGAGGGACCCACCGGCATAGATGCCGGTGGCATTGAGGAAGTTCTGGGCATCCAGATTGCCCGCTTCTGCGGAGCTGATCAGGGTGGCTGCGGCCGTGCGGCGGGCTGCATCCGTGGTGGCGCCGGTGATCGAAGCGTGGCTGCCGTAGGCCGCGATGAAGTTGGTGAGGGATTCGGGATGTCTGATGTTCAGGCCAAAGTCATTCCAGCTGGTGTAGGCCTGCAGGGCAGGGTTGCCGGAATCGTTGAAGAACATCCGCCGGGCTGCATTCATTCCAGGCGTTCCCGTATCGCGGCCACGGGCGAGGTTGAGCGCGCCCAAATCGAGTGGTAGGCCGACAAGATTATTGCGCAGGGATTCGGTGAGGAATTCATCGATTTCATTACCCACTTGCCGCACCATGCCATTGGTAATGCTGCCAACCGAGCTCTTTGTGTCCGTGCCACTTTGCTGGAAAGCTACCGGGTTGAGGAAGGCGTCAATCAGCCGCATCGGCACGGAAACTCCCGTGCCCGGATCGATACGATCTACCGTATCGGTGAGCATGGAGTGGCCGAATCGATAGACGACGTTGGCAAACTCTGCCATGATGGCAGGATCTACGGTGTTGTTCTAGCCGCTAAAGATCTCCAAGGAAGGAAGTAGCTTGCGGGCAAACTCCTCAAACACCAGATGCTGATACTGCATCTCATTGGTGAAGCGAGCTGCGTGAAAAATGCGGCTACCATTCCATTCCACGGCGGCAATTTGCGCGGCTGTTGTGGGAATGGCGGCTAGTGGTGTCACCAGCCACTGGTTCACGAAGCCAAGATCCGCGCTTGCCAGGATCTCGGCTTTGATCTGATCGATCAGGCGGTTGTGCTCGGAGTGGAACACGCTGTGGATGGCCGTGAGGGCAATGTTTTCGTTGCCGCGGCCGTCGCCGGTGATGTAGTGAAGATCGAGCAGCTCGTTGTCATAGGTGCCGGCGGGCTGGAGGGTGGCTGCCGTGCTCACGGTGGTGTCGGCATCGGCCACTTTGCCGCCGCTGGGGTTGGCGTTGTGGGCGATATCGTCGAGGAAGGCATGGCTGGTGCGGAGCGCATCAACCGTGCTCACTGGCGATAGCCGATTGCCCTCGAGCAGGCTGCCATCGGCGAGCACCAGTTGCGGAAGATTGTTGGCGCCGCCAATGAAGTTGCCGTACAGATCTGTGAGAATAAACGGCAGATTGCTGACATCGGCATCGGTGAGATTGATGCCTAAAAGCGTGCGTGCCTGTGCCTTTACTTCGCTCCAATTAGCGATCGAGCCAGGAACGGCACCATCGAGCACCTTGCCCGTGCTTCGCACTTGGCCGGCTTGGAGGGCGTACTCGCGCAGGAAGACTTGGTGCGAGGGGTGGGAGGTATAGGTTTGGTTTTGGTCGATCCAGGGAGTTGTGGAATTATTGAGGACGCGGCCGTCGTCGGCGGTTCCAGCCACGCCATCCGGACCGGGATCGAGTTGAGCCACGGTGGCCCGGGTGAGCACCATGAAGTTGGTGGTGCTGCCGACCACAAAGCGCGGATCATCGGGCGCCAGGGGGATCATCACGGTGCCTTGGCCGCCTTTGCCGATGAGGCTCAGGCCATGGTCAAAGAACTGACCAAAGATGGTGAACAGGGAGTTATAGGGTGCCGATAATCCGGTGTCTGGCGCCACGTTGGGGATGAACAACGTGCCGTCGGTGGAGACGGTGGGGGTAAGCCCCGCCACACTCACGGCTACGGGGTTGCGATTGCTCTGGTCAGAGATTAAGTTGCTAATCGTGCGTACTTTGCCGTCGAAGACGAGACCCGACGTTTGGGTGTAGCTGGTGGGGCTCCCCACGGCCAGCGGGCCCGGACCATCGGGATCGAAGCCAGCGGCATCAGCGGCGCGCCAGCGCTGGGCCAGGCTCACAGGCATGGGCCTGTCCGCTGAACCGTATTGCTCCTGCCCGGGCACGAGGTTGTTGTAGATGCCCTCCACGGTGCGAAGGCCGTAGGGGAGCAGGGAGTTGCCGTTGAGCTGGGTAAGCGGGTCTTCGCCTGCCGTGTGGCCTTCCGCCAGGAGGATCTGCTGCAGGATGAAAGCTAGATCGTGTTTGACGAGTTTCATGGAAAGGGAATGAAGTTCGCGGATAAGGCCCTGGAAGGGATGACGCTCTAGGGCGGGTTTTCGAGGCTGGGAGCGATCACACCAAAAAAAGCCGTCTGATGGGGTGGTGTGCCGCCTGGTGGGCAATGAGTAGTTAGAGTGGGCTAGATTCTCCCTTAATTATCCTCTTTCTCCCTGCCCAGCTGCATGCTGGTTGGCTTCAACCTAGTGGATGAAGGTTCCCTGGTTGCGCTTTTGCGACAATCCGAACATCTTCGCATGCTGTGACAATAACCCGTAAGATCGCTCGCTTGCGCTTTTTGAGGTGTATGCCCCTGGATGAGGCGGTTTGCGCCGAATGACTGGCAGAAGAGATGGTGACGCCGGGCGTTTGCTAGCCTCCATCTACCTTCCCATGGGGCGGCCGTCTCGCGCTCCGGGCCCGTGCTGTTCTTGCCTTTCCCCCGGACAGACGCCAGGGGGCAGAGCGCCTAGAACGGTCGCTGCAGCGGCGCTTGGGCCGGGGTGGCCGGAACAAACGGCAGGCCCGGCCCCTGGAAGTTGAAGTCGTTCAGCTTCACGCGCACGCCGCCGAGGCCGTCGTAGGGGCTGTAAAACACTCCGATTTCATAGGCCCGCCGCTGCCAGCGCAGCTCCACATAGGAGTTGGTCACATCGCCGTAATTGTCGGAGTTGGGGTCGACATTGATGCCGATCCCGCCATTGAACAGCAGGGGTCCGACGAGCTGTTGGGTGAGGCCAATGCCCAGGGTACTCAGGTCGACCGCCCGGTCGAAGGCCAGGGGGCTCAGGCCCTGCCGCAGGGTGCCGCCGCCCATGATGGTGATCTGGGTGTAATCGAGGAAAGGCTTGACGAAGCGCCCCAGGGTGAGGGTGGGGCCGCCACTCAGGCTGATCGTGTTCTGGTTGGTGCCATCGCCGAAGTAGGCCACCGTGCCCAGAATGTTGGCGTTGAGCGCCAGCCCCGGCACCATCGGCACCGGGCTGTTCAACAGCGCCCGGGTGGCCGTGGCCGGCGCCGGTTGGCCGGTCCACAGGGGCAGGTTGAGGTTCAGCGAGCCGATGGCGTTGTATCGCCATAGGGCCGCCACCGTGCGGCTGTCGAATTCGTTGGCTTTGAAGTTGCCCACCCCCGTGCGCCAGAAGTAATTGCTGTTCAGCCGCCCCCAGGCCGGCAGCGTGCCGCTGTCCTCCAGGGAGACCCCCCCCGCCGCGTAGACGTTCTCCTCCCCCAGCGACCCGTTCCAGACCCGGAAGCGGTAGGCACCGAACAGGCGGGCGGTGCTCTCCCCCAGCAGGGGCAGGGTCACCGGCAGTTTGAGGTCGCCGAAGCTGCGGGTGCCATCGCTGATGTTGTCGGGGTCGAAGGTGGAGATGTCCACATTCGCCGCCAGGTCCCAGCGGCCGATCGGCTGGTTGAAGCTGGCCTCCACGCCGAACAGATCGCCGGTCTTCGCCGGCTGCGATACCGCCGGATACCCCTGCGGTTGGCCCGGCAGCGGGTAGCTGTTTGTTTCGCCGTTGATCGCTCGCTGGCCCATGAATTGCGGCTGCACTTGCAACCGCCCCCGCTGCCCCACCTTCCCATCGAATGTGCGGCCGAGGAAGAAGCCGTCGCGGTCCTCCTCGTCGTAGCCGAGCACCCAGCGGTTTTCCACCTCCTCCTGCTTCTGGATGAGGGTGTTGCGGCGCACCGGGATTGGTAGCCGGTCTTCCACCAGCAGGGTGTTGCGGTCCGCCTTGATCACCGTGTCGCCGTTGGGCTGCAGGGTGGCCACCACGTTTTCGGAATCGAGCCAGGTCTGGGCTGGGGTGAACGGGTCGTTGCTGAAGGCCACCCGGTCGCCGCGGAAGGTGGTGGGCGTGAAGCGCAGGCGGCCCGCCTGCAGGCGCCAGCGGCTGATCGTGCCCTTCACCAACTGGCGGTTGCTCTTGGTGTCGAGGTTTTGCAGCTGGGCCGGCCGCAGCTGGCCGAACTGGTTGGCGATGTCGGGCGTGTTGAGCTGGCTGGGGAAGCCGTAGCGGCGCTCGGCCGAGAGGCTCTGCTGGAACTGCACCCCCTCCACCCGCTGGTCGAGCTGCTCGATCGCCGCCAGGCGGGCTCGCTCCTGGGCGCGGGCCTCGGCCCAGAGGGCGTTGCCGCGGGGGGGGGCCGGCGGCCGGGGTGCGGGAGCGGCGGGCCGGGGCGTGCCGGTGGCCCCGGAGCGGCCGGGCCCCATCGTGACCACCTCCAGCTGCTGGGCCAGGCCCTCCGCCTGCTCACGACTGCCCGGCGGCGGTGCCCCGGCGCAGCCCTGCGGGGCCGGCAGTTCCTCCGACGTGCGCGCCAGCGGGCTCTCGCCGAAGCGGTAGCGCAGGCCCAGCAGGTAGGCGTTGCTGCCCTCACTCACGCCGGCGTAGGTGCCGAAGGCACCGGAGCGGTGGTGGATGCGCCCGACCACCGACCACTGCGGCGTCACCAGCCCCTCCACCTCGAAGGCGAGGTAGTTGAGGAAGTTGGCGTAGTTCTCCCGGAAGGTTTTTTCGTAGTTGCTCGACTCGCTCAGCCAGCTGATGCCCTCCACGAAGTAGAAGCTCAGCCAGGGCCGCACCCACAGCCGCAGGCCCAGGCCGACGGTCATGTCGGCGAAGGTCTGGCTGGGGGTGTCGGCGAAGGGGAGGGCCTGGTTGTACGGCCCGCCGGCCTGGCGGGCGGCGCGATGGCCCAGCAGGTTGGTGTCCAGTTCCAGGGCGAAGGGTCCGCCGTCGAGCAGGCGCCGCTGCAGGCCAATGCCGCTCAGGTATTCCGGCCGGAACTTGCCCTTGAAATAGAAGGTGTCGCCGAAGTTGGCAGCGAACATCTGGCCCGCCCAGCCGGTCACCGCCCAGGGGTAGGGATGCCATTGAGGTGGCGGGGGCAGCTGGGGCGGGCAGCTCATCGCGGCCGGCGGCGGCAGCGGCGCCGTGGGCATCTGGGCCAGGTCGAGGTCCTGCTGGCTGCCGTCGAGGTCGAGGACGCCGTAGACGTCTTCCATGTCGCCTACCCCCTCCAGCAGGCTGAAGCGCAGGCGGCTGGCCTGCAGATACTGCTGGCCGCGCTGGAAGCGCACGCTGCCGATGGCGTAGAGGGTGCGGGAGCTGCTGTCGAACTCCAGCCGGTCGGCGACCAGGCGGCCCCCTGCCACGGTGGCGGCCACGTTGCCGGTGGCCACGTAGCGGCCCAGCTGGGTGTCGTACACCTGGCGGTTGCCGCTGACGTTGAGCTCAATCGGCGGCAGTTGGGCCGCCGTGGGGGGCAGGCCGCTGGGGGCAACGGCTGTCGGGGCCGCGGGGGCAGTGGCCGCGGGGGCAGTGGCCGCCACCGGTGCCGGCAGGCGGCCTGGCAGGGGGGTGGTGGCGTTGGGAAGACTGAGCGGCTCGTCAGCCCGAAAGGGGCTCGGGGTGGATGACGCGGAGGGCCCAGGCGTGGCCGGAAGGGCGGGCAACGGCGGCGGCCCAGATGGAGCGGGGCTCGCCTGGCTGGCGCCGGGGTGGCTCAGGAAGGAACTGACCAGGCAGGTGGTGGCCAGGGTGCAGGCCCATCGTGCGGACGGGTGGGGGAGCACCACAGGCAGGCGACTCGGTCAACAAGAAGTGCGGGCGATCCTGCCACGCGGAACGGGCCGCCGCCGCGTTCGCTGGCTCACTCCTCCAGGTCTTTGCGGCTGGGGGTGCGGCTCGGGTCGCTGGCCAGGAAGCCGAACACGAAGATCCCGATAAAGAAGAAAACGACCGAATAGACCGAGATCTTGAGGGCGAGCATGGCGGGTCCGGCAGGTGGCGGGAAGAGACGGGTGGCGGAACGGTTGGGGAACCGGAGGTGCCCAGGGAGCTGGGACCGAGGGAACAACCGTGGCCGGGGGGCCCGGAAGGTGCCGGTGGATCCAAGGACCGGCATGGGGCGGCAACATCCTATGGGTCCCGGTTGACCATCCAGGATGGGAAGCGGCTCCGGCCGCCGCTTCCGGGCCGGATTGAAACGTTTCATTCACGTTCCCCCCGGCGGCAGCGATGGATCCGCATCCCCTCGATCGGCAACCTCCCGATCCGCACCCCATCGATCTGCAGCCCCTCTGGTGGCTGGACGCCCCCGGCGGTGGCCGCACCGGCGCCCTCGCCGACCCCTGGGGCCCGCGCCACCGGCCCGACTGGGCCGCCCGCGGCCTGATCATCTGGCCCCGCGGCGGCCAGGAGCGCATCCTGCACCTGCAGAGCCTCTGCCCGCCGCCCTGGCGCGCGCTCGGCCCCGCCGTGGCCCGCGCCCGGCTGGCCCTGCGCTGGTGGGCCGATGCCGCCGAGCTGCGGGTGGATGGGGAGCCGGTGCTGGCCGGCGACCTGTTTGACACCGCCTGCCGCTGGCCCCTGCCCGAGCGCTGGTGGTCCGGCGAACCCCTCGCCCTGGAGCTGCGCCTGCGCAGCCCGCTCCATGACGACGGCGCCCTGATCCACAGCCGCATCGAGCTCGAGCCGATCGATCCGGCCGACCCCCTCAACCTGCTGGCCCCCGGCCGCGAGGCCCTGCGGGGCCTGCGGGCTGGGCGGGGGCGGCCCGAGTCGGTGGCCGAGGGGGCGGTGCGGGTGCTCGGTCACGCCCATCTCGATCTGGCCTGGCTGTGGCCCGTGGCCGACACCTGGCGGGCGGCCGAGCGCACCTTCGTTTCCACCCTGGCCCTGATGGAGCGCTTCCCGGAGCTCCACTTCGGCCATTCCACCCCCGCCCTCTACGCCTGGCTGGAGCAGCACCGGCCCGCCCTGTTCACCGCCATCCGCGCCGCAATGCGGGCCGGGCGCTGGGAGCCGCTCAATGGCCCCTGGGTGGAGAGCGACTGCGTGCTGGTAGGCACCGCCTCGCTGCTGCGCCAGTTCCAGGAGGGGCAGCACTACAGCCGCCGCGCCTTCCCCGAATGGACGCACCAGCTGGCCTGGTTGCCCGACAGCTTCGGCTTCGCCGCCGGCCTGCCCGCCGTGGCCGCCGCCACCGACGTGCGCTGGTTCTGCACCCACAAGCTCGCCTGGAACGCCAGCCATCGCTTCCCCCATCGCCTGTTCCGCTGGCGGAGCCCCTGCGGGGCTGAGCTGCTGGCGCTGATGACCGCGCCGAT
>CANEWU010000090.1 GCA_947442825.1 Synechococcaceae cyanobacterium | reverse complement strand
TCGATCAGGAGTTGCGGGTTTGCCGCGGCAACGCGGGCACCCTCTTCGCCCTGCTGCGCCGGCCCGATCTGCGCCTGGAGGATTGGCTGCCTAGCGGAGGGGGGGCGGATTCTCCGGAGCCTCCTGTGCCCCCGGCGCCCCTGGCCCCCGGCGCAGGCTGAGGGCCAGCAGCGCCAGGCTCAGCGCCAGCACCAGGGTGGAGAGCACGTGGATCTGGGGCGGGATTTCCCGCTGAAAGCTGCCGGCGATATAGAGAGGAAAGGTAAGGGTGGCGCCACCGGTGAACAGCGTCACCACGTAGTCGTCGAAGGAGAGGGAGAACGACAGCAGCAACGCCGCCAGCAGCCCGGGCGCCAGTCGCGGCAGGGTCACCCGCAGGAAGGTCTGCAGCGGGCTTGCCCCCAGGTCTTCGGCGGCCTCCTCGAGCGACCAGTCGAAGCCGCTGAGGCGGGCCTGAAGGGTGAGGGCCGCATAGCTCAGGCAGAACAGGCTGTGGCTGAGCAGCAAGGTGCCAAACCCCATGGGGACGTTGGCCTGCACGAACAGGCTCAGCAGGGCGGTGCCCAGCACGATCTCCGGACTGGTGAGCGGCAGCACGAGCAACAGCTCGATCCAGCCATCACCTCGCCGTCGCCGCCGCGCCAGGGCTAGGGCCATTCCCCCCCCCAACACTGTGGCCAGGGCGGCGGCCGCCAGCGCCAGCCGCAGGCTGCTGACAAATGCCTGGACCAGCTCCGGTACCGCCAGCGGATGGAGCCAGTTCGCCAGGGTGAAGCCCTGCCAGAGCAGGTTGAAGCGTCCTTGGGGGGCGTTGAAGCTGAACAGCACGATCACCAGGATCGGCGCGAACAGCAGGGCATAGACCGCCACCGCCCACAGGGCCAACCAGGGGATCGCTCGCCGGTGGGAACCGCTCATGGCAGGGGGAGATCGTCGCGGCTGCCCCCCCGCAGGCCGAACAGCACAAGCAGCGCCAGCAGTGCCATCAGCACCACGGTCAGGGCCGCGCTGCGGGGCAGTTGCCGCTGCACCAACACCAGGTTCTGGAGGGCGTTGCCGATCAGGCGGTCGTTCGGTCCCCCCAGCATCTGGGGGTTGATCACGTCCCCCACCGTGGGCACCAGGCTGAGGGTCAGGCCGGCCGCGAGGCCCGGCTTCGACAGCGGCCAGATCACTCGACGCAACGTGATCCAGGGGCCCGCCTGCAGGTCGGCCGCCGCCTCCAGCAGGGAGACCCCAACGCGCTGCAGGGTCACCACCAGGGGGAGCACCAGGAAGGGCACGGCGTTGTAAGCCAGACCCCCCACCACCGCCGGGGTGGTGTTCAGAAGGCGCCCGTCCTGCAGGAGCCCCAGGACCTCCAGGGGCAGCACCAGCCCCAGGCCGCGCAGCAGGCCCAGCAGGGGCCCCCGATCGGCGAGCAGGGTGGTCCAGCCGATCATGCGCACAAGGGAGGCAGTGAAGAAGGGAATGACCACCAGGCCGGTGAGCAGGGGCCGCCAGCGGCCGCCGCGAAAGGCGATGAAGCAGGCCAGCGGGTAGCTGATCAGCAGCGCCAGCGCCGTGGCCAGGCCGGCCACCAGCAACGAGCGCAGCAGCAGGGGCCCGTAGTGCTGCAGCACTTCGCTGTAGTTGTCGATTCGGCCGGTGAAGCGGAAGCGCAGGCTGAAGCGCCCCAACGGTTCCGCCAGGGACAGGGGCAGCAATCCGAGCAGCGGCAGCACGAACAGGCCCAGCAGCCAGGCCAGGCCTGGGGCCAGCAACAGCCAGGACACCTCAGGCCCCCACGATCGTCGCGAACCGCTCATCGAACCGGGCCTCCTCCCCAGCGCTCAAGGGACCGAAGACCCGCAGCCGCTCCCGCATCGCCGCATCCGGGAACAGCAGCGGACTGGCACTGAGGCGGGCGGTGGCCGGGTCGGCCGCGAGGATCGCCTGCACCCCCTGCACCGGCGAGATGTAATGCACGGCGGCCGCAATGCGCGCCGCCTCAGGCGGGTCGTAGACGAAGTTCATCCACGCGGCCGCCTCACGGCGATGGCGGGCGCCACGAGGCATCACCATGACATCGGCCCAGAGCAAGCCGCCGCTGCGGGGCACCACAAAGCGCAGCTTCGGCTGCTCGAGCGCCAGCTGGGCCACATCCCCGGACCAGGCCACGCAGGCGGCGAAGTTGCCGGAAAGCAGATCCTTCTGGTAGTCGTTGCCGGTGAAGGCGCGGATCTGTCCGTCGGCCTTGGCCTGCTCCAGGCGGCGGAAAGCGCCTTCGGCGGCACCGTAGGTGGGGCGGCGGATGTCCTGGCCGTCGGCGAGCATCAACAGGCCGATGCTGTCGCGCATTTCGGTGAGAAACCCCACCCGTCCCCGCAGCTTCGGGTCGAACAGATCGTCGACATCCTGCAGCTCGCGCCCGGTGGCTTCGAGGTTGTAGGCGATGCCGCTGATGCCCGACTGCCAGGGCAATGAGAAGCGCTCGCTGGGATCCCAGGAGGGCTTTCGCAACTCGGTGTTCAGATGGCGACGATTGGGCACCTCCGCCAGGGGCAGCGGCTCCAGCCAGCCCAGGTCGATCAGCCGCTGGGCCATCCAGTACGTCGTCACGAACAGGTCCTGCGGAAGCGTGCGGCCTGCCTCAAGCTCCGGCTGGATCTTTGCGAAGAACGCTGCGGCATCGTTCTGATCCTCGCTGTAGCGCACAGCGATGCCGGTGGCGCGCTCGAAGCGCTCGACGCTGCCCGGCACGCCTTCCCGGCTGGGATCGATGTAGAGGGGCCAGTTGGAGATCACCAGGGGCCCCTTGCCCTCCCCGCCGCCGCCCCCGGTTGCCCCGCTGCCCCGCCCGCGCCCCCCATCGCGGCTGCAGGCGATCAGGCCAGGCAGCGCCAGCGCCCCCCCGGCGGAGAGGGCCAGGCGGCGCAGCACGGTGCGGCGAGGCAGCCGCCTGGGGGGCTCATGGGGCAGTGGGAATCGGGGCATGGTGGTCTCAGGGGGGTGAGCCGGGGGGGCGCGGCAGGCCGGCGGGAGCGCTGTCGGACAGGTTGGCGGGCAAGGGATGGGCGGTGGCCGGATCCCACACGGCCCAGACCACCTCGCCAGACCGTAGGGATCCTTCCCCGTCCTGGCGACTCACCTGGGCCAGCAGCGGCGGACCCGCCTCCTGGGCCAGGGTCACCTGCAGGAGGGATCCCTGGAAGCTCACATCGACGATCCGGGCCCGCTGGCCCCTCTCGCCAGCCGCGGGGCCATGGGCCTGGAGGCGCAGCTGCTCGGGTCGCACCAGCAACGAGCCGCCCGAGCCGTCGTCCGCCAGCAGGTTGGCCCGGCCCAGGAATTCCGCCACGAAGGGGTTGGCGGGGGCGTCGTAGAGCTGGCGGGGCGTGCCCACCTGCTCGATCCGCCCGGCCCGCATCACCGCCAGCCGGTCGCTCAGGGCCAGGGCTTCCTCCTGGTCGTGGGTCACCATCAAGACGGTCAGCCCCAGCTCCCGTTGGATGCGCTTGAGCTCGCCCTGGACGCTGCGGCGCAGGAAGGGATCGAGGGCCGCCAGGGGCTCATCGAGCAGCAGCGCCACCGGCCGGTTCACCAGCGCCCGGGCCAGGGCCACCCGTTGTTGCTGTCCTCCGGAGAGCTCGTGGGGGCGGCGGCGGGCGAGCGGCTCCAGCTCGACGATGGCGAGGGCCTCGGCGACGCGGCGGCGGATGTCCGCGCCTGGTAGGCCGCGGGCCCGGGGCCCGAACGCCACGTTCTCCCAGACCGTGAGGTGCGGGAAGAGGGCGTAGTTCTGGAACACCGTGTTCAACGGCCGCCGTTGGGGGGGCAGGTGGGTGACATCCCTCCCCTCCAGCCGCACCCGACCGGAGTCCGGCGGATCGAATCCGGCGATCAGCCGCAGGGTGGTGGTCTTGCCGCAGCCCGAAGGGCCGAGCAGCGAGAAGAACTCCCCCCGCTCCACCGTCAGGTCGATCCCGTCGACCGCCATCCCCGCGGCATACCGCCGGCGCAGCGATTCCAGGGCGATCACGGGCTCCACCGGGGCGGGGCGTCCAGGAACGCGGAACTTAGCGGCGCGGAGCCGGCTGTGCTCGGGGCGGCATCAGTCCCAGCGGTCGTCCTCGTCGGCGAGTGGATCCTCCTCGTCCCACGCCAGGCTCACCAGCACCGGGGCGTGGTCGCTGGGTTGGGGGTTGCCGCGCAGCTGGCGGGCGATCACGCAGCCGGTGGCGCAGCCCAGCAGAGGGCCGTCGAGATAGATGTGGTCGATGCGCCAGCCGCGGTCGCGCTCCCAGGCACCGGTGCGGTAGTCCCACCAGCTCCAGTGTCCCGCCGCCGGCTCGAACACCCGGAAGGCATCGTGCAGCCGCTCCCCGAGCACAGCTCGCAGCGCCTGACGCTCCGGGTCGCTGGCCATGATCCCGCCGCTCAGGCGTTCGGGATCATGAAGATCCCGGTCCTCCGGAGCGATGTTGAAGTCGCCCACCATCACCAGGGGCTCCCCTTCGGCCTGCTGGGCGTCCACGTAGCGGCGCAGGCAGGCCAGCCATTCCAGCTTGTAGGCGTACTTGTCGCTGCTGGTGGAGGAACCGTTGGGCACGTAGAGGTCGAGGATCCGCAGGCCTTCCACCCGGGCGCTGATCACCCGCTTCTGCTCGCTGAGGGCCGCCGCCTCCGGATCGTCGGTCAGCACGGCGTCGAAGCCCACGCGCACGTCTTCCAGCGGCAGGCGGCTGAGGATCGCCACGCCGTTGTAGCTCTTCTGGCCGCTCACTACGCAGCTGTAGCCAAGGCGGGCCAGGGCGTCGTGGGGGAAGAGATCGTCCGTCACCTTCGTTTCCTGCAGGCACACCACCTCGGGCTGCTCCGCCGCCAGCCAGGCGGTGAGCTGATCCAGGCGGCTCCGCACCGAGTTGACGTTCCATGTGGCGATCCGCATCGGCCCGCGGCAAACGAACGGCCCAAGGCTCCTACCATGCAGACCCACCGCCTTGCCGTCCCCGGCCATGGACGCCCTCCACAGCCGCGCCCTCCCCAGCGGCGCCCGTCTCCGCCGGGTACTGCGACGCATCGGCTCCCTTCCCCTGGCGGGTTCCCTGCTCCTGCCGGCGCTGCTCCATCCCCTCGCCGCCCGTGCCCAGCAGCAGGGCTACGGACAGACCATGGGCACCACGCCGATGGAGCGTCAGGTGTATGACGCCGATCCCCGCGGCGGCAGCGGCGGCGGTTCGCCGCTGGAATCCGGCAACCCGCTTGACATCATGAATGTGATACGGCGCAATCAGAGCCTCAGTGAGGCCACCCCACCGTCCTCCGCCATCGACGACGCCCTCAGGGATTTTGAGGCGCAGGGGGCGCCGGCTCAGCGGGCGCCGGGGGCTTCTGCCCCCCGCTTGCCGGGGCCCTGAGCGGGGCCAGCCCCCAGCTGGCGGCCAGCCGGTCTAGGCGGGGATCGGCTTGATCAGTCCGGGGATTGCGTAGGCGTGCCTGGGCCAGGGCCTCCTGGGCTCCCCGCGTGTCGCCCTTTCCATGGCGGTAGAGCGCCAGCCCCAGTAGCGGCCGCTGGTCCTGCGGGAAGGCTTCGGCCAGGCGCCGATAGGTGGCTTCAGCGTCGCCCCCGCGACCTTGCTTCCACTGAAGCTCCGCCAGCAGCAGGCCCACCCCCATCGCCTCCGGCTTGAGCACGGGGGCCGTGGCACTGGCGAAGGCGGCCTTCACCGCCGCCTCGGCCTCCGCCCCTCGCCCCTGCTCGAGCTGCAACAGGGTCATCAACTGCAGCGCCTCCACCTGCTCGCGCTGGCGGCTGAGGATCATGCGCAGTTCCCGTTCGGCCCCGGCCTGGTCGCCCTGGTCGCGCCGGAGCTCGGCGAGCATCAGCCGCAGGGCCCAGCGATCCGGCTCCCGGTCGGCCATCGGCTCCAGCAGGCGGATCGCCTCAGCCTTGCGCTCCAGGGCCACGAGCAATTCGAGCAGGCGCTGGCGATCGGCATCGCTGGCCTCCTGCCGATCGAGGCGCAGACGCAGGCTACGCACCTCCCGCTCCACCACCGCCCGCTTCGGATCCTCCCCGGACCGGCCCGGAGCCTGATGGCGCCCCAGGCTCCAGCCGCCGGCCACCGCCAGAGCGATCGCCGCCGCTGCGGCCAGGCCCCGAAGCCAGCGGGAGCCGACGCGGCTGCGGTTCGGACTCGACGACATCGCTGGTGGAGGGCACCCCAGTTCGGAGACTATCGCCCGTGCTGGTTACATTGGCCGCCATGGCCGTGGGCCAGATCCGCCCCGCCAGGGGATAACCCCCTTTCTCCATGCGCGCCCATCCCATCTCCCCGGTCACCGAGCCGACGCAGTACCGGGCCATCGGCGTGGTGCGCGGCACCTATGTGCCCGCCGACCCAGAGCAGCCCACGCGCGGCCGCCTGATCACGGAGGACGGTGCCGAGATCGATGCGGTGGTACTTGGCCGGCTGCTGACCTTGATGCGTCGCCACCTCGACCTGGCCCTGCCCCACCTCTGGGTGGTCTACCCCCGCTCCCGCGAGGAGGAGCAGCTGCATCTGCAGATGGTGGGGGTATGGGAGCCCAGCACCCTGTCCCAGTCGGATTCCGAGGATTCGTCGTCAGGCGTTGGCGCGGATGATCTGCCTGAGGGAGACGACTACTTCTCGGTGAGGGGCGAACTGATCTTCACCCGCCCGGAGACCGGTGATCTGGTGGTGAAGGTGCGGCAGAAGCCCCGGGCCGATGGCAGCCGCCCCACCCCCTTCAAGCTGCAGCTGCGCGGGGAGGTGCCGCTGGAGCATCTGCGTCATTTCGTCTCCCTCGACCTGCGACGCCAGGGCCAGCGGCTGGTGCTCGAGAAGCTGGAGGTGATCGCTCCGGTGGCCCAGCGCGGCAACCGCGGCGGCAAGGCCCGCCGTTCTGCGCCCACCGGGGCCCCTGCGGGCGCCTCTCGCCCCCGCGGCCATGGCTCCGCCGTCAGTCGCCCAGCCCGCTGATCGCTATGGCCGATTCCCTCGGTCGGATCGGGGCCCGCAGTGCAGGCGTGGCGGTGTTCGCCGTGAGTCTCGCCGCCCTGCTCGTGCCGGCCGCGGGTTTGTCCCCCTGGCTGGTGGCGGCACCCGCTGCTGTGGGCGTGGTGGCCCTCACTCTGGATGCGGCACGGTTCGGGGGCCGCGGCGGCCACCTGCTGGCGGAAACCCTGCCGGGTGGTGCGGCCCGGTTGCGGAGGGTGGCCGTGCACGAGGCGGGCCATGCGCTTGTGGCCGAAGCGGAGGGCGTGCCGGTGCGCCGGGTGCTGGTGGGCAGCCTGGCCTGTCTGCGGGAGGGGCTCTCGGTGGGCGGCAGCACGGAGTTTGAGCCCCCCGCCTCGGTGCGGCTGCCCCTGGAGGATCTGCGCCGCTGGAGTCGGGTGCTGCAGGCCGGCATGGTGGCCGAGCAGCTGGTTTATGGCGAAAGCCTTGGCGGTGACGATGATCGGGCCCTGCTCGGGCGCCTGTGGGGCCTCTCCGGCCATGATGTGGCCACGGCCCAGCGGGAGCAGCGCCGCGCCCGCCGGGAGGTGCTGCAATCGCTGCGGCTGGAGCGCCAGGGGTTGGAGTCCCGCGCCGAGGCCCTGTTGTCGACCGCCCCACGGCTGGGGCGGCGCTCCCCTGCAGCCGCATGACCCTCGCCCTGCTCGATTGCCCCACAGGCCTGGCCGGCGACATGCTGCTGGCCGCCCTGTTCGATCTGGGAGTGCCAGAGGCGGTGGTGCACGAACCACTGGCGGCCCTGGGACTGGAGGGGCGCTACCGGATCCGGGTCGAGGAGGGGCGTAGCGGTGGGCTGCGTGGCCGCCGGCTGCGGGTGGAGTCGTTGGAGCAGGAGCCGCACCACCGCCCCTGGGGGGGCCTGCGGGAGCGGTTGGTGGCCGCCCCCCTGGCGCCTGCCCTGCGCGGGCGGGTGCTCTCGGTGTTCACCCTGCTGGCGGAGGCGGAGGCTGCCGTCCACGGCCACCCGCCGGAGCAGGTGCATTTCCATGAGGTGGGGGCCCTCGATGCCTTGGTGGACATCGTCGGTGTTTGTGCGGGCCTCCTGCATCTGGGCGTTGGGCCGCTGGTGTGTGCGGTGCCGCCCGCGGGCCATGGCTCCGTCGCCACCGCCCATGGCCGGTTGCCCCTGCCGGCGCCGGCGGTGCTGGAGATCGCCCGGCGCCGTTCTCTGCCGCTGGGGGAGTGCGGCGGCTTTCCCCCCGGCGAACTCACCACCCCCACCGGCCTCGCCCTGGCGGCCTGCTGGGCGGATCGCTTCGGATCGCCTCCGGCCCATGTGCCCCATGCGGTGGGGGTTGGGTTGGGTAGCCGCACCCTGGATCGGCCGAATCTCTTGCGCTTGGTGCTCGCCACCCCGCTGGAGGCGGCTGATTCCGGCGAGATCCTCGAGCCCCTGCTGGAGCAGCAGGCCCAGATCGATGACGCCACCGCCGAAGATCTGGCCTTCCTGGCGGAGGCCCTGCGAGAGGAGGGAGCGGTGGAGGTGTTCAGCCAGCCGATCGCGATGAAGAAAGGCCGTGTGGGCACCCTGATCACTGCTCTGCTGCCGCCGGAGCTGGCGCCGCGCCTGCGGGCGGTGTGGTGGCGGCACAGCACCACCCTGGGGGTGCGCGAGCGGCGCCAGGAGCGCTGGATCCTGCCGCGACAGCTTGAGACGATGGACACGCCGCTGGGTCCGTTGCGCGTCAAGCGGGCAGACCTGCCGGGAGGGGGCGAGCGCTGGAAGCCGGAACACGACGATCTGGCGGCCCTGGCGCGGGAGCACAATCTTTCCCTGCAGGAGGTGAGGGATCGGGTGGCGCAAGCGGATGGGGCTGAGCCATGAGCAGCGGCCTGGATCGCTGGCGTTCCCATTGGAGGCGGTTGCGATCGCAGCGGCCCCTGGCTGGCCTGCGCCAGCGCCTGACAGCCCTGCGTCAGCAGGTGGTCAGGCTCCCTCAGCGCGGGCCGCGGGCCGCTGCTCCTCCACGCCCCGCCGCTTCGCCTCTCGCAACTCCGACCCGGCCCGTTGTTCCGAGCCCGATCTCGCGCCCGAGCCCCTCACTCCCCAAGCTTCCTCTGCCCGGTGGGCTGCGGCTCTGGATCACGCTGGTGAGCCTTGGCTTCGTGCTGGCGGCCCTGTTCAGCCATGCCCGCGCCCTGCTCCAGCTCCGCCTCGACCTGCAGGGGGGTCTGTGGCTGTTGCTGGGGCTGGGGCTGAGCTTGCTCAGCCTGGTGGTGAACGGCCTGGCCTGGGGGTGCGTCCTGCGTTGGCTCGGGCTGCGCCCCCGCTGGGAAGCCCTGGTGCGCCTTTACCTCACCACCAACCTGCGGAAGTTTCTGCCCGGTGGCTTTTGGCATCTCGCCACGCGGGTGCAGGTGCTGCGCAGCGGTCCCCCCGCTTCGCCCCTGCCCGGCCTGCTGAGCACCCCGGCGGCCCTGCTGGCCACCCTGATGGATCCGCTCCTTGCGGCCATCGGCGCCTTGGCCCTGATGGCCCTCGGCGGCTGGCAGAACGGTCTGGCCCTGCTTGGGCTCGTACCGCTGCTCCTGCTGCGGCCCCGCTGGTTCAACCCGCTGCTGCGACGGCTGGAGCGCAAGCGGGCGAGGGCGTTGGGCCTGGAGCGCGAGCTGGAGCGGGAGGGGCTGGCCACCGTGGTGAGTGGGTGGCCCTGGCCCCCGCTGTTGGTGGAGATGGCCTTTGTGCTGCTGCGCTTCGCAGGCTTTGCCACCTGTGTGGTCGCCTTCGATTTGCCGTTCACCAACGACTGGGGTCTCTGGTTGGCCGGCTTCTGCCTGGCCTGGACCGCCGGGCTGGTGGTCCCCGGCGCGCCGGGGGGGCTGGGGGTGTTCGAGACGGTGTTGCTGCTGCGGCTGGCTCCGCAGGTTCCGGTGGCCTCCCTGTTGGCGGTGGCCCTGAGCTACCGGCTGCTGGTCACCTTGGGCGATCTGCTGGCCGCCGCCCTGGCGGAGGGCGATGGCCGTCTGGCGCGTCGCTGGCTTAGGCCTGCGCCTGCCGCTTCCGCTGCCGGGCCACTCCATGGTCCTCCTGCCTAGCCTGAGATCTCCCCAGGCGCACCGTGCCCACCCCCCCCGCCAGAGCGCCACTGCAGGGCGCTTCCGCCCGCCCCGCCGGGTCGGCAACAGGAGGTCTGCGTACGAGCCTCCACGACCGCGGCCAGCGGCTGACCCCCCAGCGGGAACGGGTGCTGAGCCTGTTTGAGCGGATCGGCGCCGGCACCCATCTGAGCGCGGAGGAGGTGCACCGCCAGCTCCTCAACGCCGAAGCCAGGGTTTCCCTGGCCACGGTGTATCGCACCCTGCGGCTGCTGAGTTCGATGGGTCTGCTGCAGGAGTTGGAGTTGCCCGAG
>CANEWU010000089.1 GCA_947442825.1 Synechococcaceae cyanobacterium | reverse complement strand
TCGCCGCCGCCTTCCACCCCAGGCCAGTGATCCTGCGCTTTTCTGACTTCAAGAGCAACGAATATGCGCGCCTGCTGGGGGGCGCCGCCTTCGAGCCGAAGGAGGAAAATCCGATGCTCGGCTGGCGGGGTGCCTCGCGCTACTGCTCCCCCGCCTTCCGCGACGCCTTCGCCCTGGAATGCCAGGCGCTGCGACGGGTGCGGGAGGACATGGGCCTGACCAACGCCATCCCGATGGTGCCGTTCTGCCGCACGCCGGAGGAGGGGGATCGGGTGCTGGCCGAAATGGAGCGCCACGGCCTGCGGCGTGGCCACAACGGCCTGCTGGTCTACGTGATGTGCGAGCTGCCCAGCAATGTGATCGGCGCAGCGGCCTTCGCCGAGCGGTTCGACGGCTTCTCGATCGGCTCCAACGACCTCACCCAGCTCACCCTCGGCCTCGATCGCGATTCGGCACTGGTGGCCGAGCTGTTCGACGAACGGCACGAAATCGTGCGGGCGATGATCCAGCTGGCGATCCGCACGGCCAAGGCCTGCGGCCGCAGCATCGGCATCTGCGGCCAGGCCCCGAGCGACTACCCCGAGTTCGCCCGCTTCCTGGTGGAGGAGGGGATCGACTCGATCAGCCTCAATCCCGACGCGGTGGTGTCGACCCGCATGGCCATCGCGGCCCTCGAGGCGACGATGGACGATCCTTCCTGCGCTTGAGCGAACCGTGCTGCGTCTGAGCGAACTCAAGCTGCCGCTCGATCACAGCGAGGCGGATCTGCGGCAGGCCATCCTCCGGCGCCTGCGGCTGCCTCCCGAGACCCTGCGGGGCCATCAACTGGTGAAGCGCAGCGTCGACGCGCGCCGCGCGGGGGAGATCCGGCTGGTGTACAGCCTCGATCTCGACCTTGATCTTGACGCCGCGGGGCGCCGCCGATTGCTACGCCGCTTCGCCGGGGACCCCCACCTGCGACCCACTCCGGAGGAGCGATACCGGCCGGTGGCCCGCCTGGCCGCCACAGACCCCGCTCCGCTGCGACCGGTGGTGGTCGGGGCTGGGCCCTGCGGCTACTTCGCGGCCCTGGTGCTCGCGGAAATGGGGCTGCGCCCGCTGCTGCTGGAGCGGGGCCTGCCGGTACGGGAACGCACTGCCGCCACCTTCGGCTTCTGGCGCGGCGCCCGCAGCCTCGATCCGGAGGCCAACGCCCAGTTTGGGGAGGGGGGCGCCGGCACCTTTTCCGATGGCAAGCTCTATAGCCAGGTGAGTGAGGCGGCCCCCTACGGGCGCAAGGTGCTCGAAGAGCTGGTGCGCTGCGGGGCCAACCCCGAGATCCTCACCCTCCACCACCCCCATATCGGCACCTTCAAGCTGGCCACCGTGGTGCGGGGCTTGCGGGCCCGCATCGAGGCCCTCGGTGGGGAGATCCGCTTTCGCAGCCGTGTCGACGGCCTGGAGCTCGACCCCCGCGACCGGCGCCTGCGCGCCCTGATGCTGGCCGACGGGGAACGGATCGAGGCGGAGCGGGCGGTGCTGGCGATCGGCCACAGCGCCCGCGACAGCTTCACGATGCTGCACCGCCTCGGGGTGGCGATGGAGGCCAAGCCCTTCGCGGTGGGGGTGCGGATCGAGCATCCACAGGCGCTGATCGATCGCGCGCGCTGGGGCGCGGCCGCCGGCCACCCGCGCCTGGGGGCCGCCGAATACAAGCTGGTGCACCACTGCCGCGGGCCGGGCCTGGAGGGGCGGGTGGTCTACAGCTTCTGCATGTGTCCGGGGGGGCTGGTGGTGGGGGCCACCTCAGAGCCGGGTTGCGTGGTAACCAACGGCATGAGCCAGCACACCCGCAACGAGCGCAATGCCAACAGCGGTCTGGTGGTGAATGTGGAGCTGGCGGATCTGGAGCCCTGGGGGGAGGGGCCCGGGGATCCGCTGGCGGGGGTCGCCTTCCAGCGGCACTGGGAGGGAAGGGCCTTCTCGGCTGGTGGGGAGGACTACCGGGCGCCGGCGCAATGGCTGGGCGATTTTCTTGCGGGTCGTCCTAGCGCCGCTGACAGGGCTGGCGAGACGAGCGCAGTGATGGCGCCGATTGCGGCGGGTGAGGCAGGGGAAGCAGGGCGAGATAGGGCGACGCGCTGTGAAACCGGGCGAGAGGTGCAGGGCTCCTACCAGCCGGGCGTGCAGCTGGGGAGCCTGGAGGCCTGCCTTCCGGATTTCGTGCTGGCGGCGATTCGCGAGGCCCTGCCCGCGTTCGAAACGCGGCTGAACGGATATCTGCAGCCTGGCGCCCTGATCACAGGCGTGGAGACGCGCACATCATCGCCGGTGCGGATGCCTCGGGATGAAAAAACCCTGGAGTGTGTGAACACCCCAGGGCTGTATCCCGGCGGAGAGGGAGCCGGCTACGCCGGTGGCATCCTTTCGGCAGCAATTGACGGCATCAAACTGGCTGAGGCCATTGGCCTCAGCCTTCTTCGTCCTCGGCGCCGAGAGGAACGAGACGGATCTGCTTGCGACCTAGCTTGATCTCGAATTCGTCCCCTGGCTTGAGGTCGAGCATGGCGGTGTAGGCCTTGCCAACCATTAGATTGCCGTTGAACTGGACCTTGGTGGCGAAGCTGAGCTTACGGCCTGCTTTGCCAGCCTTAGGAGCGGCGCCGAAGTCGACGCCCTTGGCGTTGAGGAGGGCTTCGTAGAAGGCTGTGAAGTTCAGCCGTTCCGTTCCATCCTTCTTGGTGGAGACATAGCCGCAGGCGCGAACGAGGTCAGACTTGCTGACGTCACCCAGCTCCTTGACTTTGGTGAGGAGGTCGGCACCGGTGAGCATGATGTTCAAAATTTGCAGCCAGCGCATATTCTCTCACTTCGGCGCCCCATGCAAGCGGATCGTCATGGCGAAGTTTTCGTTCTTGCCTCGGAGCAGCCATCGGCCCGGCCGGCATCCGCAGCCAAGCCCCCTAGCTCATTGCTGAGAATCCGCCGTGGGTCTGACGATTCTCTGGTTCCGCCGCGATCTACGGCTCGATGACCACCCGGCCCTGCGCGAGGCCTGTCGGCTTGGCCCGGTGCTGCCGGTCTTCGTGCTCGATCCGGCCCTACTCCACCATCCGGAGACCGGGGTGGCCCGGGTCGCCTTTCTATTGGAAAACCTGCACACCCTCGACCGCGACCTGCAAAGGCGGGGATCCCGGCTGCTGGTTGCCCATGGCGATCCAGCCCAGGTGCTGCCGTCACTGGCCCGGCGGTGGGGTGCTGCCCGTGTACTCGCCCATACAGATTGCGAACGACTGGTGGGTCGAGTGCGGGATGGGCGCGTGGCGGAGGCCCTGCGCCACGCGTCCATTCCCATGGGCTGGATTGAACCACCCGGCGCCACGGCGGAGCTGCTCCCCTATGGGTTGTGGCGAAGGTTTTGGCTGGGCGCGATGGCCGAACCCGCCCTGGAGACTCCGGCTCGCATAGAGGCTCCCGCCGGCCTGGATCCACCGCCGCTCCCCGATCTGGAGAGGCTGGGGCTGAAGGCCGACGGCAAACCCCTGCCGCCCGCCGGCACGGACGCCGCCCGGGCGCTCCTGCGCCGCTTCAGCGATGGGGCAGCCGCCCGCACCTATTACTGGCAGTTGAGCTATCCCGCCGCGCGGGTCACCACCGGGTTGAGCCCCTACCTGAAGTTCGGCGTGATCAGCCCGCGCCGCTGCCTGCAGGAGCTGCGGCCGCTGGCGAGCGATCCCGACCCGGGTCGGCGCCGCAGCGCCCGACAGCTATTCAGCCGGTTGCGCTGGGGAGCGGGGATGGCCCAGCGCTTCCGCTACCTTCCGCAGCTGGAGATTCGCCCGCTCTGGCGCAGCCAGGACACCCTGGCCGCCACCCAGCTGGATGACGAACAGGAGCAGCTCTACGCCGCCTGGCGGGAAGGGCGCACGGGGTTTCCCATCGTCGATGCCGCCGCCCGCTGCCTGCTGGCGGAAGGGGGCTGGCGGGAGCTGAACTTCCGCAGCCGCGCCATCTCCGCCAGCTTCCTCACCAACCTCTGCGGCATCGACTGGCGCTGGGGGGCCCTGCATTACATGCGGCACCTGATCGACGGCGACTGCCCGATCGATCACTGGCAATGGGCGATGCAGGCGGGCGCCACCCAGCAGGGCAGCGGCGCCTGGACGCGTATCTACCACCCGGGGCAGGTGGCGGTGGAGCGCTGCGATCCCCAGGGCCTGTTCATCCGCCGCTGGCTGCCGGAGTTGGCCGATCTCACCAACGACCAATTGGGAGCACCGCCGCCCCGGGCCGACTACCCGGCCCCCGTGCTCGACTACGGGGAGGCTCGGCGGCGGCGGCTGGAGCGCCTCGACCAACAGCGCCGGCGGCCGGCTTCGGCCGATCCCCTGGCCGATCTCTCGCCGCTTCCGGAGGATCTACGGCCGTTTGCGGCCGAGCGCTTCCCGGAAGCGGTACTCACCTGGGCCGCCGATGCGTCCCACGGGTTGCTGCCGGCGCCGTTGGATCCCGAATCCCTCGATGGTCCGGCACGCCGTGCCCTGGCCAGCTGGTTTGTGGCCGGCCGAACCCCGGCGGCAGGCGCCCCCCAGGCCACCGAGGCCCGCCTGGGTGCCCCAGCCCCGCCTCGCCGCCGGGGCCGCCCCCAGGATCCCAACGCGGTGCAGCTCAGCCTCTGGCAACCGCCTCAGGACTGATCGACGATGCCGCTCCAATTCACCACCTTCACCTGGTCACGGCGCCAGGAATGGAACAACAACGGCTCAGCCACCGTGCACAGCGGACAGAGCGCCACCCGGGAGCTCTCAACGCCCTCGTGATCCAGCTGCCGCAGGGTGGCCAGGCGGATATCGAGGCGGTCGCGGAGGGGATCGGGATCGGGGCGGAGGGCACCGCAGTCGATCAGCTCCGCCAGGGCATCCCCATCCTCCCGGCCGCCGGGCCGGAGGGCGGCGGCCACCTGGAGGCTCACGGCCCGCTCCACCTGGTAATTGGCGCCGCTCACGGCCGGGCCCAGGGCCACCCGCAAGCGATCGCGCCGGCTGCCGCTGGCCTCCATCGCGGCAATCGCCACTGGAAGAATGCGAGCAGCCACCCCGCGCCAGCCCGCATGGCAGGCGGCCACGCGGCCGGAGGCGGGATCGGCGATCAGCACCGGTGTGCAGTCGGCGCCGCAGACCCAGAGGCTCTGGCCGCCGCCATCGCTTACCAGACCATCCGCTTCGGGCCAGGGATCCGCGATGGCGGAACTGGCGGCCAACACCCGGGCGCTGTGAATCTGCTGGGGGCGATGCACCGAAACCCCAGCGCTCAGGAAGCCCGCCAGCACCTCAGGTCCCCGCCCCTGCCAGCGGCGGGTGAAGAATCCATGGGCGAAATCCGCGAGCAGGTCGGCCTGCAGGTAGTGGCCGCCGTAGGTGCCGATCCAGGTCCACCCAGGCAGATCGTTGAAGCCGGCGTCGGGACGATCGAACGGCGGCTCGAGGCCCTCAGCCATCGGGGAGATCGCGCAACATCCAGAAACCCTGAAGCCTTGAAGCGCTCTCCTCGCTCTGCACCGCCAGGAACTGCAGGCCCCCGGCCTGGCTTCGGGCCGTCGCAAGGGCTTCGGCGGCCGCGTCCCTCTCCTCGATCGGGAGGTCGCTGAGCAGCCAGCGGTCCTCCAGTCCCGCCTCCAACACGAGCTGGCGCCCGCTCACCTCCAGCCGCACCGGCTCCAGACCCGCCAACCAACCGGCGATGGCAAGGGCGCGGCCGCGGCTGAACAGGCGGATGCCCGGCACGGAGACGGCCGGATCGGCCAGGGGCGGCAGGGCGAGGAGAGCGGCGAAATCGATGGGCCAGCCAGGCGCCTCGGCCAGGGCACCCGCGGGGAGAGTGGCCCAACTCCAGCGGTCGCCCCGGGCGGCCTCCGGCAGGGGCAGCGGCTGGGTACGCAGGGGCTCGGGCAGCGGCGCCAGCGGACCGGCCATGTAGCCCGGCTCTGCTGGATAGACCTGGGCCTCGCGCTCCATCAGCCAGTCGCGCAGGGCATAGCAGCGGCGGCTGGGCACGAGCTCCAGCCCCAGCCCCTCGGCGGCCCTCTGCACCATCGGGCGCATCGCGGCGCGCCAGGTGCGCAGGCGGCGCGGTCGCCCCAGGCCACTCTGTTCTGCCTCCACCAGGGCCAACTCAATCGCCTCGCGCAGCCAGACGGAATTGACGGAGGTGGCCGGGCAGGGGCGCACCCAGCGGAATGGCTCGGCAGCGGCGCCGGCGGCGGGGGTGGCGCAGATCAGCAGCTCCCAGCGCTTCTTGCCATCGGGCTCAAGGATCGGGCGGGAGTAAAAGTCGAGCTCCCAGTCCAGAGATCCGCCGCTGCCGGCGGGGGGAACGGCGGCGGAGAGGCCCGGCGACGATCCGGAAGCCGCGGGGGAGCTCATCCGGCCGTCTGCTCCTGGGTGCGCAGCAGCGAACGGGCGCGGTGGGCCCGCTCGGCCGCCTCGGCCATCACGGTGTCGCGGGCGATCAACAGCTCGCCGGGCTGGTTTTCCAACAGGGCGGTGTTCAAGGCAATGCGGCCCCGGCCCGGGTCGAGGTCGGTGATCAACGCCTTGACCCGGTCACCGCTCTGGAAGGCTTCCCGCAGATCCCGCAGGGCTCCGCCGGTGACACTGGAGTGGTGCAGCAGGCCGCTGACGCCGCCAAGGTCGACGAAGAAGCCGTAGGGCTTCACCGCCACCACCTGTCCCTCCACCAACTGTCCCACCTCCAGCTCGGCGAACTTGGCGGCGCTGGCGGCGCGTTTCTCCGAGAGCACCAGCTTGCGGGTTTCGGTGTTGACCTCGAGGAAGGCCACCACCAAGGTGCGGCCCATCAGGGCCTCGTGGTTCTCGCCCTCATTGAGCTGGGAGCGGGGAATGAAGCCCCGCAGGCCCTCCAACTCGCAGGTGACGCCACCGCGGTTGAAGCCATTCACCCGCACCTGCACGACTTTTCCATCCTTCTCCAGCTGGCGCACCTTGTCCCAGCTCTGGCGCAGGGCCAGGGCCCGGGCGCTGATGGTCACCATGCCATCGGCGTTCTGTTCGCGGGTCACCAGCACTTCCACGGGCGTTCCCTTGGGGAAACGCTCCTTGAGGTTGGTGATCACCCCCAGGCCGGCCTCCTTCTTGGGCATGAAGCCCGGGGCTTTGCCGCCGATGTCGACGTAGACGCCATCGCTCTCGACACCGATCACCACGCCGCTGACCACCTCGCCGGTGGCCCCCACGGGTTCGTTCTCATCGAGGGCCGCGAGGAAGGCCTCCTCATCGAAGTCGAAGTCGTCGACGCTGCGGGAGGGGGGGGCGCCGGCCGAAGCCGAGCCACCGCGGGGATCCGGCTTGCGACGACGCGGTTCCTCCGGACCGAGCAGATCGGCCATCGTCATTCCCTCCAGACCGCTGAGGTCGTCGTCCTCGTCCACGGAGGGGGGAGGCGATGAAGGCCGCATAGGAGCGGTGGCCGCTCCAGGGCCGGCGGGCGCCGGGACGGCCGGGGGAATCGCCGCCTCGGGTTCGGCGGCGGCGGCCGGCTCCTCCTTGCGGATCATCAACACCTGGGGCAGCGGCCGCGGAGGCGGGGCGCCCGGGGGAACCGGGGCGGAGCCGCGGGGGGCGGGACGCTGGGCTGAGGCTTGCGCGGATGGCTGCGCGGGCTTGCCGCTTCCGGCCATGGCCTGGGGGAGCACGGGGTCTATCACTGTACGAAGTGCAATGCGACCCAGCGGCGATCGGCGATGACCTCCCCCCCCCCGATCCGGCGCCTCGAGCAGTTGGCCTGGCCCCAGATCCAGTCTCAGGCGGCCCGGCCCGGCAGCACGGTGATCTGGCCCTTCGGTGCGATCGAGCAGCACGGGCCCCATCTGCCGCTGGGAACGGATGCCCTCTTTGCGGAGCGGGTCTGCGACGCGCTGCTGGCGCGACTGGATCCGGCCCTACCGATCTGGCGCCTACCGCTACATAGCTTCGGGTTTTCGCCGGAACACCGCGGCTTCCCCGGCACCCTCAGCCTCCGCGCTGAGCTCTTGATCTCCCTGGTGCGCGAAGTGGGGCGAGATCTGGCGGCCGCCGGTTTCCAGCGCCTAGTGCTGCTCAATGCCCATGGGGGGCAGATCGGCCTGCTGGAGGTGGCGGCCCGGGAGCTGCGCGATGAACATCCCCAGCTGGCGGTCTTCCCCTGCTTCCTGTGGCGCGGTGCCGAGGAACTCGGCGCCCTGATTCCCGAACCGGAACGCAGCCAGGGCCTGCATGCTGGCTTGGCCGAAACCTCCCTGATGCTGCACCTGGCCCCGGAACTGACCGGCCCGATCCCCCAGGCCGATGGGCTCATCACCGCGGCGATTCCGGACGGGTGGAGCCTCGAGGGGCAGGCCCCCACCGCCTGGCTTACCCGGGAGGTGAGCGCCAGCGGCGTGGTGGGTGATCCGGCAGGTGCCAGTGCGGCGCTGGGGGAGGCGCTGTTCGAACGGCTGGTGCAGGGCTGGCTCGGGCGGCTCGATGCCCTGCTGCGCAGCCGCTGGCCGGCCAAGGACGGCACGCGTTGACTACAGTCATTTCGAAAGTACCTGCCCGGCCCCATGCCGACCGTCGAATCCACCCCGTCCAGCAACGACCTGGCTCCGTCCGGCAGCGTCGCTCCGGTCGAGGGCCTGCCCGACTTCGGCAGCGATACCTACAAAGACGCCTACAGCCGCATCAATGCGATCGTGATCGAGGGCGAGCAGGAGGCCCACGACAACTACATCTCCATCGGCAGCCTCCTGCCGGACCAGGCCGAGGAGCTCGCCCGCCTGGCCCGCATGGAGCTGAAGCACATGAAGGGCTTCACCGCCTGCGCCGCCAACCTCGGCGTGACGGCCGACATGGACTTCGCCCGTGAGTTCTTCTCGCCCCTGCGCGACAATTTCCAGACCGCCCTGGCCGAGGGCAAAGTGGTCACCTGCCTGCTGATCCAGGCCCTGTTGATCGAAGCCTTCGCGATCGCCGCCTACCACATCTACATCCCGGTGGCCGATCCTTTCGCCCGCAAGATCACCGAGGGGGTTGTCAAGGATGAATACACACACCTCAACTACGGCCAGGAATGGCTGAAGGCCAATTTCGAAGCCAGCCGCGCCGAGCTGGAGCAGGCCAACCGTGAAAACCTGACGCACGTGCGTCGCATGTTGGAACGGGTCGCGGACGATGCGGCCGTGCTGCAGATGGAAAAGGAAGACCTGATCGAAGATTTCTTGATCGCCTATCAGGAAGCCCTTACGGAGATCGGATTCCAACCCCGTGAGATTGCCCGGATGGCCGCCGCCGCCCTGGTGGGCTGAGCCGGGGGCCGGCAGGCCCACGCGTGGCAGGATGTGTCGCCGGCCACAGCCGGCTTCACTGCCCCCGGCTCTCGTTTTTCGCGCATGTTCGGCCTGATCGGTCACTCCACGAGCCTTGAGGCCGCCCGTTCCCTGGCCGAGCGCCTCGGCTTTCCCGAGTACGCCGCCGGCGATCTTGAGATGTGGTGCAGTGCTCCCCCCCAGCTGGTGGAGCGCTTTGAGGTGGTGAGCGCCACCGGGGCGCGCATAGAGGGCGCCTACATCGATTCGGTGTTTGTCCCGGAGATGCTGCGACGCTTCAAGACCGCCAAACGCAAGGTGCTCAACGCCATGGAGCTCGCCCAGAAGAGCGGTCTCCACATCAGCGCCCTGGGAGGCTTCACCTCAATCATCTTCGAGGACATGAACCTGTTGCGCGAGCAACAGGTGCGCGCCACCACCCTCGACTGGCAACGGTTCACCACAGGCAACACCCACACCGCCTGGGTGATCTGCCGGCAGGTGGAGGAAAACGCCCCCCGCCTCGGCATCGACCTCTGCCGGGCCCGGGTGGCCGTGGTTGGGGCTACGGGCGACATTGGCAGCGCCGTGTGCCACTGGCTCCAGGAGCGCACCGGCGTGGGCGAGCTGCTGCTGGTGGCCCGCAAGGAACAACCCCTGCGCGACCTACAGGCAGCCCTGGGGGCAGGCCGCATCCTGCCGCTGGAGGAGGCCCTACCTGAAGCCGATGTGGTGGTGTGGGTGGCCAGCCTGCCGGAGAGCCTGAGCATTGATGTGGCCCGTCTGCGGCGTCCCTGCCTGATGATCGACGGCGGCTACCCGAAGAACCTCGACAGCAAGGCCGTCGCCGAGGGGGTCCATGTACTGAAGGGCGGCATCGTCGAATTCCATCGGGACATCGACTGGCAAGTGGTGGCGATCGCGGCCGACATGGCCCGGCCGCATCGACAGATGTTCGCCTGCTTCGCCGAGGCGATGCTGCTCGACTTCGAAGGCCTGCACACCAACTTCAGCTGGGGCCGCAACAACATCAGCCTGGAGCGCATGGACCAGATCGGCGCCGCCTCCCTGCGCCATGGCTTCCGCGCCCTGGATCTGGCCAGCCAGGCTTCCCGCGATCCCGCCGCCCAGCCCGCCGCCGACCCGGCCGCGGCAGCCTGCCAACCCATTCCGGCAGCTTGAGGGCCGGCCCCGCTCCCCC
>CANEWU010000088.1 GCA_947442825.1 Synechococcaceae cyanobacterium | reverse complement strand
TGACCACCAGCTGCTGCTCCCCAGCTGCGGCAGCGATCTGCAGCTCGGTCTGCCCGATGGGCTGGGGGCGGAGGAACGGCGGGCCCGGCTGCGCCAGGCCCTGTCCCAGGTGGGGCTGGAGGGCCTGGAGAACCGGCCGATCCATACCCTCAGCGGCGGCCAAAAACAGCGCCTGGCGATCGCCGGGGCCCTCGCCAGCGAAGCCAACCTGCTGCTGCTCGATGAACCCACCGCCCTGCTCGATCCCACGAGCCAGTCGGAGGTGCTGGCGCTCATCCGCAGCCTCTGTTCCCGGCCGGAGGCACCGCTGACAGCCCTGTGGATCACCCACCGGCTCGAGGAGCTGGAACGCTGCGATGGGGCCGCCCGCATGGAAAACGGCCAGGTCGGCCCCTGGCGCACGGGAGATGGCCTGCGGCGGGAGCTGACCCCACTTGCCCGCCGGGCGCCCTGAGGGGTAGGGTTCGCAGCGCACGGGTCTTCCGCCCTCGCATTCCTCGGTAGCTCAGTGGTAGAGCGGTCGGCTGTTAACCGATTGGTCGCAGGTTCGAATCCCGCCCGGGGAGTTTTCCACATCCACCATCTCCAGACTCCCTTCCCTGGCTCGGGGAGGTGCGATCGTGCTGGCGGGGATTCCAACCCCGATGAAGTGGAAGACATACGGAAATCCACCGCTACCCACCCGCAAGGGTGGACGGCAAAAACCCTGTGCCCAGCCAGTCTCTCGCGGGATCGGCCGCAGTCTCGGCCACGGCCCCGAGCCAAAGCCACAGGCGGGCGGCATGCCTCTTGGCAACAGACGCTGCACGGTTGCGTAAAACCGGAGACAATTCCTCGAGACGCGGCACCCGCCGCACCTGTCACCGGCCCGTTCGCCATGAAGCCCTGCATCCTGCTGATCGAAGACGACAGCGACATGCGCGAGCTGGTCGCTGGCCACCTCGAACACGGTGGCTTCGACGTGCAACGAGCCGATGACGGCATCAAGGGCCAGGCCCTCGCCCTCCAGTACGCCCCAGACATCATCCTGCTGGATCTGATGCTGCCCAAGGTGGATGGCCTCACCCTCTGCCAGCGGCTGCGGCGCGATGAGCGCACCGCCAAGATCCCGATCCTGATGCTCACCGCCCTCGGCAGCACCAAAGACAAAGTGAGCGGCTTCAACTCCGGCGCGGACGACTACCTCGCCAAGCCCTTTGATCTCGAGGAGTTGATGGTGCGCGTCAAGGCGCTGCTGCGCCGCAGCGAGCGGGCACCGCTCTCCAGCAAGCACAACGAGATCCTCAGCTACGGCTGCCTCACCCTGGTGCCTGAACGGTTCGAGGCGATCTGGTTCGACGAGCCCGTGCGTCTCACCCACCTGGAGTTTGAGCTTCTGCTCTGCCTGCTGCAGCGCCACGGCCAGACCGTGGCGCCCTCCCTGATCCTCAAGGAGGTGTGGGGCTACGAACCGGACGACGACATCGAAACGATCCGGGTGCATGTGCGCCACCTGCGCACCAAGCTCGAACCCGACCCCCGCAAGCCCCGCTTCATCAAGACCGTCTACGGGGCCGGCTATTGCCTGGAGATCCCCACCGGCGACCAACTGAGCCAGCTCGAACCGCTGATCGAGGAAGCCCGCCAGATCAAGCGCAAGGCCGGCGAAGGCAAGGCGGTGGCCTGACCCTCAGGTCCCCATTCCCACCCCGGCCAGATCCAGCAGGGCTACCTCCCAGGCCAGCCGGGGCTGCCCATGGGCGAGCAGCTGGCTGCGCAAACGCTCCAGCCGTCGGAGGGCGATCGCATCACCGCGCTGGCGCCACAGCACCAGCTGCCACCAATCGAGGAGCCAGAGCTGTTGCTCGCCGTCGAGGGCTTCGCTGAGGTCGCGGGCCAGGGCAAGAGCCGCCAGCGGATCGCGCTCCAGCCCCTGCAGCCTCTCCGCCAGCCCAGCCGGCAGCTCCCGCCAATGGCGGCGGTGGCGCAGCAGGGCTCCGGGGGATCCAGCGGCAAGCTCCAGCAGGGAGGGAGGATCGGTGCACTCTTCGGGGGAAAGGGAGGCCAACACCCGCTCCAGCAGCTCGGTGGAGAGGCGGACGAAGGGGATCTGCTGGCAGCGGGAGCGGATCGTGGGCAGCAGTTGATCCGGAGCCGCCGTGATCAGGATCAGCAGACCGTCGCCCGGCTCCTCCAAGGTCTTGAGCAGGGCGTTGGCGGCGGCCTCGGCCATGGCCTCAGCGCCATCGAGCACCACCAGGGCCGCCGGCGACTCCACGGGGCGGCGGGCGAGGAAGCGCGAAATCTCCCGCACCTGCTCCAGCCGCAGCTGGGGGGGCGTGCGACGACTCACCCCCTCCTCCAGGGCACGGGACGCGGGCACCAACCGGCCCTGGTGGGAAAAGGTGGGCTCCACCCAGAGCAAATCCGGGTGATTGCCCTGCTCGAGCCGGCGCCGCAGGCCGGAGGAGCCGGCTGAGCCGGCTGAGCCGGCTGAGCCGGCCACCACCCCCTCCAGGAAGCGCAGGGCCGCCAGCCGCCGGCCCACCCCATCGGCCCCGGCAAAGAGGTAAGCGGGGGCCAGCCGGCGGCGCTCGAGGGCTGCGTCAAGAAGGGCCACAGCCCGCTCCTGCCCAAGCAGGTCCGCGAACAGATCGCTCATGGTGCCGGCACCGCGAACTGCTGGCGCAGCAGGGCACAACAGGCAGCGGCCACCTGCTCCGGGGTCTGGGAGGCATCCACGTGTCGCCAGCCCCGTTCCCTCGCCAGGCGGGCGAAGCCCTCTGCCACCCGCGCCAGGAAGGCCTCGCCGCTGGCTTCGATGCGATCCGCCGGGCGGTGGCCACGGCGGCGCAGGGATTCGGCCAGGGGCAGATCTAGCCAGAGGGTGAGATCGGGGGCCAGGCCGCCGGTGGCGATCCGCTCCAGTTCAGCGATGCGCAAGGTGGGCAAACCGCGGCCGTCGCCCTGATAGGCAGCGGTGGAGCCGGTGAAGCGATCGCTGAGCACCCATTCGCCGGCCGTGAGGGCCGGCCGGATCACCGTTTCCACGTGCTGGGCGCGGTCGGCGGCATACAGGAGCAGCTCGGCGGAGGGGCAGGGGGCGGTTCCGTCGGGGGGGTGGAGCAGCAGCTGGCGCAGCGCCTGGCCCAGGGCGGTGCCCCCGGGCTCCCGGCTGCAGAGCACGCTGGCACCCTCCGGCAGCAGGCCGCTGGTGGGAAGCCAGGCGGCCAGCGCCTCGAGCTGGGTGGTCTTGCCGCTGCCGTCGATGCCTTCGAGCACCACAAAGCGCCCCTTGGGCAGACCCGTCACTACGGCCGCTCCCGCCATATTTCGGGGCCATCCTGCAGCAGCAGGGCATTCAGCACCACCGTCAGGGAGCTGGTGGCCATGAGCAGCGCCGCCAGGGGAGGGGAGAGCAGCAGGCCGAAGCGGGGCAGCAGGGCGCCGGCGGCGATCGGCAGCACCAGGAGGTTGTATCCGAAAGCCCAGACGAGGTTCTGGCGCACCTTTGCCATGGTGCGGCCGGCAATGGTGATCGCCTCGGGGATACCCCCGAGCCGATCACCAAGAATCACCAGATCCGCGCTTTCTTGCGCTATCTGCGTACCAGTGCCGATGGCGATGCCCAGGTCGGCGGCGGCCAGGGCCGGGGCGTCGTTGATGCCATCCCCCACCATCGCCACCAAGCCGTCGGCGCGCCGCTCCTCGATCCGGGCCAGCTTCTGGGCGGGGCGGAGCTCCCAGGCCAGCTCCTCGGCCGGCAGCCCCAGGGACGCCCCCAGGGCCTCAACACCGGCGCGGCGGTCGCCGCTCAGCAGCCCCAGGGCCAGGCCCTGGGCGCGCAGCTGGGCCAGGGTGGCCGCCGCATCGACCCGGGGCTCATCGCGCACCGCCACCAATCCCAGCAGCCGCGCCCCCTCCGACACCGCCAGCACACTCGAGCCATCGCCCTCTAAACGCTCGACCCACGCCTCCGCCCCGGCGTCCATGGGCACCCCCATCGCCCGCAACCACGCGAGGCGCCCCACCCGCACCAGGGCCTCGCCTCCCAGCAGATGCCCCTCCAGCCCCGAGCCCACCTCAGCGCGGCAGCTCTCCAGCGAGGGGAGCACCAGCAAGCGGACGGCGGCCTCCTGCAGCAGGGCATGGGCGAAGGGATGGCGGCTCTGCTGCTCCAGCGCCGCGGCCCGGGTCAGCACCTCCGCTTCGTCGGCGGCTTCCAGCACGGCAACGGCCGTTACCAGGGGCCGGCCCAGGGTGAGGGTGCCGGTCTTGTCAAAGAGCACCGCCTCAAGCCGGGAGGCGGTTTCCATCGCATCGCCCCCCCGGAACAGCAGGCCGGCGCGGGCGGCCCGGCCCAGGCCCACGCTGAGCGCCGTAGGGGTGGCCAGGCCGAGCGCGCAGGGGCACGCCACCACCAACACGGCGATCGAGAGCTGCAGCGCCAGCGCCAAGGGAGTGCGGGCCGCCGCCCCGAGCGGCCCCATGCCATGAACGCTCCCCCCGCCCTCCATGGCCTGGAGGGGGTGCCCGGCGCCGGCGGGCTGCAGCAGCTCAGGCCAGTGGTGGCCGCCCCAGAGCCACCAGAAGAGAAAGGTGGCCAGGGCGAGCAGCAGCACCCCATAGGCAAAGCCACCAGCCACCCGGTCGGCCAGTCCCTGGATCGGCGCCTTGCGGGCCTGGGCCCGTTCCACGAGCTGCACAATCCGGGCGATGGCGCTCTCGGCGCCGCCGCGGCTCACCTCCAGCTCCAGGGGCGCCTCCAGGTTGAGGCTGCCGGCCGCCAAGACAGTGCCGACGCCGGCCGTCTGGGGCAGCGGTTCACCGGTGAGGGCCGAGACATCCAGGGAGGAACACCCCGCCCGCACCACGCCATCCACCGGCAGCCGATCCCCTGGCAGGATCCGCAGCCGGTCGCCCGGCCGCAAGCCGCCCACCCGCACCCGCCGGGGCAGGCCATCGCCCAGGAGCAACAGGGCGTGATCGGGCTGGAGCGCCGCCAACTCCTCGATCGCCCGGCCGGTGCGCCAGCGCGCCCGCTCCTCGAGGAAGCGGCCGGTGAGCACGAAACCCAGCAGCATCACGGGCTCGTGAAAGAAGCAGGGGAAACCGCTCGCCGGCCACAGCCAACCAACCAGGCTGGCGCCGTAGGCGCTGAGGACGCCCAGGGCCACCAGCAGATCCATGCCGGGCAGCCGGGCGCGCAGGCTGTGCCAGGCCTGGCGCAGGATCGGCCGGCCAGGGCCCACCAAGGCCAGGGTGGCCACCAGGGCATGCAGGGCGGGGCGGCCCAGAAGGCTTTCGGGTGTGAGCCAGGGCACCGTGCCCGCATCCGCCAGGTGGCCCAGGCCCGAGACGAGCACCAGCAGGATGGCAATCACCAGCTGGCGCCACTGCTGCCACCAGCTGCGCTGCCGGCGCCGCTCCCGCAGGCCCGGGGGATCCTCCCCCTCCTGCCGGGGCCGGGCCAGGAAGCCCAGGGCAGCCAGGCTCTCCAGCACGGCTGGCAGCGGGTCTGGGTCGGACGGCTCCAGCTCCAGCCAGGCGGTGCGGGTGAGCAGATTCACGCTGGCGGCCCGCACGCCGGTCTGCTGGCGCAGCCGCTGCTCGACGGCCCGCACGCAGCCGCCGCACTTCATTCCCTCCACCTCCAGCAGCCTTACCGCAGCAGCTGGTGGCTCCAGGGCGGGCGGAGCCGGCCGGGGGGGGGCGGAGGAAAGCACCGGGATGGCTTCGGGCCGGCCCCTAAGGCTAGGCAGAACCGCTCAGTCCTCCGCCTCCAGCTCCTGCCGCGCCTTCGCCAGCTCGCCCCGATCGGCCTCACTGAGGGTGGGGTAGTGGAGATCGAGCGAGGCGAGGGCATCGATCACCGTGGCGGCCACCACCAGCCGGGTGAACCACTTGTGGTCTGCGGGCACCACCATCCAGGGGGCCTGCTCCGTGGCGGTGTGCTGGATCATCTCCTCGTAGGCGTGCATGTAGTCCGTCCAGAAGCTGCGCTCGCGGATGTCGGCGGCGGAGAACTTCCAGTTCTTTTCCGGCTGGTCCAGCCGCTCGAGGAAGCGCTTCTTCTGCTCCTGCCGCGAAACGTGCAGAAAGAACTTGCGCACCACGAGGCCGTTGCGACCGAGGTAGTCCTCAAAGTGACGGATGTCGCGGAAGCGGCGCTTCCAGATTCCATCCCCCAACAGCTCGGGCGGCAGCTTCTGGCGCTCCAGCAGCTCCTTGTGCACCCGCACCACCAGGGTCTCCTCGTAGTAGCTCCGGTTGAAGATGCCGATACGGCCCCGCTCCGGCAGGTGCCGCTGGCAGCGCCAGAGAAAATCGTGATCGAGATCCTCAGCGCTGGGGGCCTTGAAGGAGCTCACCTGGCAGCCCTGGGGATTCACCCCGCTCATCACGTGCTTGATCGTGCCGTCCTTGCCGGCGGCATCCATCGCCTGGAAGATCAGCAGCAGCCCCCAGCGGTCTTGGGCGTAAAGGCGATCCTGCAGCTGGGAGAGGATCTCCACCCCCTCCCGCAGCATGGCGGCGGCGGCCTCCCGGTCGGCGGGATCCAGGTCGAGGGTGCTGCCGGGGTCCCGGTCGGCCAGGCGGAAGCTGGCGCCATCGTCGACGCGGAAGGGGGCGCAGAAGCGATGGGCGCGCCGGAGGATCTCGGCCTTCTCCATAGGGGTCGGGGCGGGACGGGGACGGACCCGACCACCATGGCCAGGGAGCCCCCCTTCGGCAGCCTGGGACGGCAGGATGGGGCCACTACGCCCTTGCCGAGGCTGCTGCCGTGCCCCGTTCCCAGCGCAACGACAACTTCATCGACAAGAGTTTCACGGTGATGGCCGATCTGATCGTGAAGCTGCTGCCGATCGACGCCCGCTCGAAGGAGGCCTACGTGTACTACCGCGATGGCCTCTCCGCCCAGAACGACGGCGACTACGCGGAGGCCCTCGACAACTATGAGGAGGCCCTCAAGCTCGAGGAGAACAAGACCGACCGGGCCGAGATCCTCAAGAACATGGCGATCATTTTCATGAGCAACGGCGAGGAGGAGAAGGCGCTCGATTTCTACCGCCAGTCGCTGGAGGAGAACCCCAGCTCCCCCTCCTGCTTCAAGAACATGGGGCTGATCTTCGAGAAGTGGGGCCGTATCGCCCAGGAGGCCGGCAGCCAGGATGAGGCCGATCGCTGGTTCGACCAGGCGGCCGAGCACTGGACCAAGGCCGTCCGTCTCTACCCCGGCGGCTACCTCGACATCGAAAACTGGCTCAAGTCGTCCGGCCGCTCGAACGTGGACGTGTACTTCTGACGGGGCCCTGGGCCTCGCCCCCAAGGGCCGCCGCCAGGGCCTCCCCCACCGTGGCCGCCTCCAGCAGCTGTAGGTCGAGGGCAGCCGCCACCGAGGCCAGGGAACTCCCCCGCGGCACCACGGCCCGCCGGAAGCCCAGGCGGGCGCATTCCTGTAGACGCAACTCCAGCTGGCCCACCGGCCGCAGCTGCCCCCCCAACCCCAGCTCCCCCACCAGCACCGTGCCCGCGGGCAGGGTGAGGTCGCGGAAGCTGGCCACCACCGCCGCGGCCACCCCGAGGTCGGCCGCCGGCTCCTCCACCTCCAAGCCGCCCGCCACCGCCAGGTAGCAATCGAAGCGGGAGAGGGGCAGGGCCAGGTGCTTCTCCAGCACCGCCAGGATCTGGTGCAACCGGTTGGTGCCGATGCCGGTGGCGGTGCGCCGCGGACTGGCGTAACTGGTTGGACTCACGAGGGCCTGCAGCTCCACCACCAGGGGACGGGTGCCCTCGCAGGCCACGATCGTGGCGGTGCCGCTGCTGGGCTCCTCCCCCCCGAGAAACAGCTCGCTGGGGTTGCTCACCTCCGCCAGCCCCCGATCGCGCATCTCGAAGACACCGAGCTCGTGGGTGGCGCCGAAGCGATTTTTGACGGCCCGCAGCAGCCGATGGCTGGCGAAGCGGTCACCCTCGAAGGTGAGCACGGCATCCACCAGATGCTCGAGCACCTTGGGGCCGGCCAGCATCCCCTCCTTGGTGACGTGGCCCACGAGCACCAGGGCGGTGTGCTGACGCTTGGCGATACGGGCCAGGGCGGCGGCGCACTCCCGCACCTGGGCCACCGATCCCGGAGCGCTGCCCAGCTCGGCATCGTGCAAGGCCTGGATGCTGTCGATGATGGCCACCTGGGGTCGCAGGGACTCCAGCTCCTGCAGCACCAGCTCCAGATCTGTTTCCGAGAGCAGCTGGAGATCGGGGTCGGCCGGGGGGGGGGAGCCTGCGGCGGCCCCCTCCGCCAGACGGCGCCAGCGCAGCTTCACCTGCTGGGCCGATTCCTCGGCACTCACGTACAGCACCGAGGCCCGCTCGGCCATGGCGCGGGCACTTTGAAGAAGCAGGGTGCTCTTGCCGATGCCGGGATCACCGCCGAGCAGCACCAAGGAGCCGGGCACCAGGCCGCCACCAAGCACCCGATCAAATTCGCCGTAGCCGCTGCCCAGCCTCTGTAGGGGCCGCTCCCCGACCGCCGACATCGGCTCGGAGCGGCGGGCGCGGCCGGGGGCATCCGCCGCCCCGGAATCGCTCACGGGGCGGCGGCGGCGGCTGTCAGCGGCGGCCTCCACCTGCTCCACCAAGGTGTTCCAGCCCCCGCAACCGGCACAGCGGCCGAAGAACTGGCGGGTGCGGGCGCCGCAGCTCTGGCAGACGTAGGCGCTGGTGGGACGGGGCACGGCGGATGGGGCGGCGGGGGGTGGAACGGCGGGGCGGGGCCAACTATGAAGAAAGGTGACGTTCGATGAACGAAGGGGACCCCTGGAACCTTCAGTGGGACGGATGCCTGTAGAAGCGTCCAGCATCTAATGACGGCTCCCGCCCCAGCCCCAGCCCAGAATCACGGTGTCAGCGCCGGCAGCGCCAAGGAAACCATCCTGGTGGTGGACGACGAGGCGAGCATCCGCCGCATCCTCGAGACCCGCCTCTCGATGATCGGCTACCAGGTGGTCACCGCCAGCGATGGCGAGGAGGCCCTGGAGGTATTCCACCGGACCCAGCCCGACCTGGTGGTCCTCGACGTGATGATGCCCAAGCTCGATGGCTACGGCGTCTGCCAGGAGCTGCGCCGCGAATCGGATGTGCCGATCGTGATGCTCACAGCCCTGGGCGACGTGGCCGACCGCATCACCGGCCTGGAGCTCGGCGCCGACGACTACGTGGTGAAGCCCTTCAGCCCCAAGGAGCTGGAGGCCCGCATCCGCTGCGTGCTGCGGCGGGTGGAGAAGGAGCATGTGGCCGGCATCCCCAACTCCGGCGTGATTCAGGTGGGCGAGCTGCGCATCGACACCAACAAACGCCAGGTGTACCGCGGCGAGGAGCGCATCCGGCTCACCGGGATGGAGTTCAGCCTGCTGGAGCTGCTGGTGAGCCGCTCGGGAGAACCGTTCAGCCGCGGCGAAATCCTCAAGGAGGTGTGGGGCTATACACCCGAGCGTCACGTCGACACCCGTGTCGTCGACGTTCACATCTCCCGGCTGCGCTCCAAACTGGAAGATGATCCAGCCAACCCCGAGCTGATCCTCACGGCCCGGGGCACTGGCTATCTGTTCCAGCGCATCGTTGAACCCGTTGCCTCCGAAGGAGCCTGATCCCGCCAGCCGCCCCAGGCGGCGCCTCGCCGGCACGCGCAACAAGCCGAGCCGGCCGATCCGCCGTCTGGTGATCTGGTATCGGCGCAACGCTGCCGTCACCAGCTTGGTGGGCAGCGCCTCCGGAGCCGCCTCCGGAGCTGCCTCGGCGGCGGTGGAGGTAGCCACGGAAATGGCCGGGGCCGCTGGCAGCGTGGCCGGCTCCGTGCTCCAGCCCCTGGTATTCGATCCGCTGCGGCGCCTCCAGCAGGGGGCCGGAGGGCCCGGCGAAGGGGCGCCGATCGACGATCGCCAACGGCTCTGGATGGCGGTCGATGGCATGGGGGGTGACCATGCCCCCGGGCCGATCCTGGAGGGCTGCCTGCGGGCCGTGGCCCTGCTGCCGTTGCGCATCCGCTTTGTGGCCGAGAGCGACCGCCTGCAGCGGGCAGTCCGCGAGCTCGGCCTGCAGGACGACCTTGACGACGCCCTGGCCCGGGGCCTGATCCAGCTGGTGCCCAGCGGCCCCTCCGTCGGCATGAACGATGAGGCCACGGTGGTGCGCCGCAAGCGCGACGCCAGCATCAACCTGGCGATGGACATGGTGAAGCGCGGCGAGGCCCTGGCCGTGTATTCAGCCGGCAACTCCGGCGCCGTAATGGCCTCGGCCATCTTCCGCCTCGGGCGGCTGCCGGGCATCGACCGGCCGGCGATCGGTGCCCTGTTCCCCACCAAGGATCCAGACCAGCAGGTGCTGGTGCTCGACGTGGGCGCCAACATGGATTGCAAGCCCGAATGGCTGCTGCAGTTCGCCCTGCTCGGCAGCATTTACAGCCGCGACGTGCTGCAGGTCAAGCAGCCCCGCGTGGGCCTGGTGAACATCGGGGAGGAGGAGTGCAAGGGCAACGACCTCTGCCTACGCACCTTTCCCCTGCTGGCCGCGGAGCCGCGCCTGCGCTTCGCCGGCAACTGCGAGGGCCGCGACATCCTCTCCGGCGACTTCGACGTGGTGGTCTGCGACGGGTACACCGGCAACGTGCTGCTGAAGTTCCTCGAGTCGGTGGGGGGTGTCCTGCTCGATGTACTGCGGGCGGAGCTACCCCGGGGCCGTCGGGGCAAGGTGGGCTCCGCCTTTTTGCGC
>CANEWU010000087.1 GCA_947442825.1 Synechococcaceae cyanobacterium | reverse complement strand
TGGTGTCGGTGCAGTCGGCCACGATCTGCGCCACCCGCTCCCCGAAGCGCTGGGCGATCTGCTGCTGGCTGACGCCGCAGTCCTCGATGGCGTCATGGAGCAGAGCGGCGATTGCCAACGGCTCGTCCCCACCGTCTTCCCAGACGAGGGCACTGACGGCGATCAGGTGGGAGATGTAGGGAACGTCCTTGGCTTTGCGCCGCTGCTGGCTGTGGAGCTCTGCCGCCCAGCCAAGAGCTTCGGTATACCGCTGGCTGTGGGCCAGCGTCTGGTTGGTTTCTGGCATTGTCATCAGGACCTCCGAGATGGGCGACTCCTTGCTGTCGGCCTCATCCATGCACGCCGTGCATCAGCCCTGAGGCTGGCATGGCTTCAGAGGGCGGGCGGGTTGCTCGTCAGCGCGTAAACGCTCTGGTTGCGATCCGGGTAGGGCAGCTCGATGGGGACGAACACACGGCCTCACGCTTCTGCTGGTAGTGCTCAGGCGAGTAGGCGCGGGGCAGGCCGATGTCGGAAAAAACCGGTGCGGACTGCAGCAGGATGTCGAATATCGCCAGGGATGAGGACGCTGGGACCAGAGAAGCAGAGGAGGCTGGCGGGAGGTGGTGCGCCCCGTTCGTCAGGGCTTAAGCATTTTTGCAGATTTTCCCTGGCGGTTGCTGTTGCATAGGGTCACTCCGGCCTCTCGGCCAACCACCATGCACCTCCAACCCGGCGCCCTGGTGAGCTACAGCGCCAGCCCCGACGCCACTTACCAGGTTGTCAACGTGGACGACTACAGCGATTGCGTCTGGCTGCGTCGCTTTCCCCTCAGCAAGGGGCGCCTGCCGACCTTCGGGGTCCCGGCCGACCAGGTGCGGCCCCTCGCCAGCGAGCCGAGCCGATGATTCCCCCCCGGTTCATGGCTCTTCATCGCATGGTTCATTCCGCCTGGAGCATCGGCTCGCTGGCCATGCGGCTGGCCATGGCGGCCCTGGGATTCGATCTGCTGCTGCACGGGGCTGGACTGGGCTGAATCGTGGTTCTGGCCGTGGTCGTTGCGGCGGGATCTTCATCACCGCCCGCTGCTCTACCGTTATTCTCCGAGTTGTTCGACGGCCTTGAATTGGTCAAGCCAAGAAGCCGCTTATTGATGCCATGTTGGTGGCGAGTCAGCCGGTCATCTGTCGCAGCGGACAGTGGAGCTGTAGTGGATTTGTCTTTTTATGATTGCCTGCGCAGCAAGGAGTGCGGCTTGTGACACCCGCGGTACTATATACACTTGTATGAGTGTCTGGCGTCTAGTCGCTCTATGTTGGCGTTGGCTACTTAATGCCAAGAATGGTGTTGGTTTGCTGGTTTGCCTGAGACCTGATTTTCTTGATTTCAGCTTTTTGCTGATCGGTAAGCTTTAGATCCGGCCTTTCGTTGCCCTGCTTGATAGCCTCTTTTTGAGCGGCCTTTTGCTCTGGAGACAGGACATCGAAAATCTGCTTTTCAGCTTCCTCTTGAACTTTGAGAATGTCTTTTTTCTGTTGAACTGAAAATTTATCTTTTTTAGAGCCAGCACGGGCCAGGGATTGTGCGCCCAGCACGCTCACGCCTGCGAGAGATGGTAGGGAAAGTAGAAGGTGTCTTCTCGTCAACTGGATAGAAGTTCGAATCATTGTGGTAGTGGAAGGATAAGAGATTTAAGGACCAGTCAAATTGATTATAATTCCTTCTAGGTCTAATAGGCAAGGCCCATGCCGCGAGTGCTCTCAGATCCAAGGTAAACCCTGATGCTTAAGAAGTCAGTGGGACATGCAGCTTCGCATCGTTTGCAGCCAACGCAATCTTCCGGGCGAGGAGCCGAGGCTATTTGCCCAGACCTCGCTGAGGGCATGGGAATCATCTCCAGTACATCTGTGGGGCAAGCCCTGACGCACTGCGTACAGCCTATGCAGGTATCGTATATCTTGACAGTAGGGGAAGCCTGAGCAGGTTGCTGATCCAGAAGCTGCGTGGCCAAGGAAAGGGTGCATCCAGCTCCAAGAAACTTTATAAAAGCCGCGCGTTTCATCGAAATGTTCTCTTGGGATTGAGTTGTTCGTACAGGCTAAGCCGGAATCGAAAAAAATATACAGCAATCTTCTTTTTTATGCTGGCATCCATCGCTCGCTCACGCATTATGCGCGCTTCAAGCTCCGCTTAAGCGCGGGTTAAGCGCAGGTGTTGGCAATGGGTGCTCCGGCCCAATCTCCCATCCACTAGGGGGTTAAGTGAGAGGATCCATGCGTCATCTCAGTATTCACCTCGAATGGTCTGCCTGGTCAAGGTGAGCGGGCCCGCCTTCTGTCCAGACACGCCCAGCACTGGGGCACGTCACCTCCTGGTCGACCTGGGCCAGGCGCTCCAGAACCAGGAGCAGATCCACAGTCGTGAGCTCACCGTCGCTGCCCCATTTCAGGCATGTGCGACCCAGGCAGGTGCTGTCAGGCCAGTCCGTGGGGACGGCGGACCTCCCCCTGCACGGGGATCGGCTCAGGGGCCGGGCGCCAGCAGCCGGTCCATGGTGGCTTGCTGGGCTGAAGTGAGGGGCTTCTGGGGGTGGTCATGGGGCACCAGGCAGTTGTCCTTTTCGTTGATCGGTGCTGCCGCCGTGGAGGCCCCGCCGGAGGTGACGGATGGGTTGCGGTAGAGACTGGTGCCTTCCTTGATCGTTTCCACCACCTGGATGTCCTTAATGGTCATGGGGTCCACCTTCAACGGGTTAGCACTCAGCACCACCAGGTCGGCCAGCTTGCCGGGCTCCAGGGAACCCTTGCTTTTCTCCTCGTGGAATTGGTAAGCGCCGTTGATGGTGAGTGCCCGCAGGCCGTCGTAGGGGCTCACTTTTTCCTGGGGTGCCAGCACCACCCCGGATTTGGTGGTGCGGTTCACGATGTTCCAGAGGGCATAGATCAGGCTGGGGCTGACGCCGGCGGGCATGTCGTGGTGCATGGTCCAGGGGATGCCGGCCCGCTGCACCGAGCCCGCCGCGCCGGCCCAGGCCACCCGATCAGGGCCCATCAACCGGGCTAGGTAGTCGCCCATCGGATAGATGCCGCCGGCGGTGAAGCTGGTGATGGCGCCCACCTTGTTGGCCCGCACAATCTGATCGGGCCGCAGGAACTGGGCATGCTGGATGATCGGCCGGTGATCGGCAGGGCCCTGACTGGCGTAGGCCTTCTCGATCGCCGTGAGGAAGTTGTCCACCGCCTGGTCACCGATGCTGTGGCCGGCTACCTGGCGGTTGCTCTTCCAATAGGTGGCTACGGTGGTCTCCACGGCGGCCTGGGGATCCACGGCCAGGCCGCGGAAGTTCTTCTCCGTATTGCCCGGCGGATTGTTGGTATAGGGCTGGGACATGAAGGCGTTGTCCATGCTGCCGTCCAGCCAGAACTTCACCCCCGCCAGCCGCACGCGGTTGACATAGCGTTCATCCCCATCCACCCGCGGCGCGCGGGAGGCGGGATCGGCGTACTGGGTCATCACAGCCTTGCGTCCCGCCTTGGCCTGCTCGAGGAAGGAATGCTTCACGAAGAGCAGCAGGTCGATCGGCAGCAGCTTCTCGTTGAGCATCTGGCGGGCCACATCGATGTCGTCATCGCTCAGGCCGAAGCCCATCTCCGACGCTGTGGTTTGACCATTGGCCGTCCAGAGGGCCACGGCCTTGTCTACCCCCAGGCGAATCTGGGCCGGGCTGAGGGGCGCTTTGGCCGCCAGCACCGCAAACACCGGTGCTTCGGCGATGTGACCGCTGGGCTCGTTGCTGCCCGGTTTGCGGGAAATCACCCCACCGGCTGGATCCTTGCTGCTGGCATTCCAGCCCATCTGCTTCAGCAGCACGGAGTTGATCGAACCCTGGTGGCCGGAGCCGTCCTGCACGAACACCGGCCGGCTGGTGCTGACGCTGTCGAGTTCCTCCTTGGTGGGGTGGCGGTTTTCGGCGAGTTGTTCAGCCCGATAGCCCAGGCCCTCCACCATGGCCCCCTCCGGCAGGGTGGCGGCGTGGGCCTTCATCCGCCCCAGCAGCTCGGGGATGCTCTTCACACCGATCAGCTCGGCGTTGAGCAGGGTGTGGCTGGCCAGCACCAGGTGGCCGTGGGCATCGATGAAGCCCGGCAGCAGGGTGCGGCCGGCCAGGTTCACTTGGCGAGCGCCGCCACCGGCCGCCTTGATCGCCCCAGCCAGGGGCCCCACATAGAGGATGCGTCCGCCCTTCTCCACCAGCGCCTCGGCGTAGGCGGGCTTGGGCCCAGCCATGGTGAGGATGTCGCCGCCGCGATACAGGGTGGCGGCGGGCTGGGTGGTGGGTGCCGCTCCCGCCGGGGTGGCGATGGCACCGATCAGTCCGACGGCAAGGCCTAGGCCGGCGGCCCGCAGGCCAGGGACAACCAGAGGGGGAAGGGGTGGCATGGGGATGGGATCGGGAGGGGGAAGGGCCGAGCGCCGGGACGGGCGACACCCGCAGCTGGTTTCAGCGGGTGGGAAAGAGCAGGGTTGCCACCACCCGGGCCCCCCAGCCGTGGGGACCATTGTCGGGTCCACCGGCCCAGTAGCGCACGCCCGCTCCCAGCGACACCAACTGGTCGCCCACCTTGGTCACCTTGCCCACCAGGAGGTTGATCGGCACGGCCCACCGGTCGGCGGCCCAGTCGTAGCTGGATTCGGTGTTGAGGCTGATGGTCCAGGCGTTGGCGGTGGTGTAGCTCACGAACGGCTGCATGAAGGTTGTGTTCATATTGGCGTTGGAGCCGTTATTGGCCACATTCCAGAGGTGGTTGGCCAGGGCTCCGACCGTCCAGGGCCCGCGCTGCACCAGGGCCACGCCGGTGGGCCCGAGGCCCCATTGGTGGATGCCGCTGCGTTGGCCGGTGGCGGTGGGTAGCAGAGCCACCGGCCCGATGCCCCAGATCACGCCCCCGGGTCCAGGCTTCGCCGGGGAGAGGAAGAGGCTCTGCACGGTGTCGCCGAAATTGAGCTGGCCGGTTTCCGGCCCCGCCTCCCCCTGGAAGTTCACCACCGGCAGGATCGTGCGGGAGATGAGGTTCCAATCGGTCGAGAGCTTGATGGGTACCACCGGCTGGATATTGAGGTTGGCCCGCTGGATATTCTCCTGAGCGCCGATGCCACGGTCATAATTCAATTGGAACGGCACGCTGATCAGCGAGGCCACCGGGTTGGCCAGTTGCTTGGCCAGGCCGGCCTCCTCGGTTTGCAGCTCCTGGGGTGTTTCCTCCCCCTGGCCACCGGCAGCTGCCGGGGCCGGGGCCGGGGCCGGGGCCGGGGACTGGGACTGGGCGATCACGGGTTGGTCTGCTTGAGCCGCCTGAACGTCCTGATCGCTGGCGGGGACTTCGGCGGCTCCGGGTGCTGCCAGCACAAGGGTCGCAAGCCCCAGGGCCACCACCCCGGAAGTGCCGTATCGCCGGACCTGGGCGGATGGCTGGCTACACGAAACCCTCGCCGTCCACGGCAAGGGTTTCGTCGAAGGCGACCAGTTGGAATCCATGCAAAGGCTGGAGCGACGGGCAAAAGGTAGGCCTGCCCTAGAGCGGATGCTGCTGATTTGCGTTTTCTGCGCAGTGCTATCGCGGCTGATCGATGGCGAATCGCCGCGGCACTAGCGATCATCCAGCCAAATCATCCCTTGCCTGCGTGTTGAACCCGGCCCCCACTGCCCTGGCGTTTCCCCTTGGCCCGTGGTCCCTAAACGGTCTGCTCCAACAGCGCTGGCCTTGCCCGTTTCTGCTCCCCCTGCTGCTGGCGGGAGGCGCTGCGATCGCCCTCCTTCCCCCTGCCCGGGCCGATGCGCCTCAGCCGCCGGATGTGGCGGCCAGCCTGGCGTTGCCCGGGTGCCGCCGCGCCCTGGGGTTGCCTGCCACCCCAACGCCGGCCGAGCTCCTGCGGGCCGACCCGGCCCTGGCGGCGAAGCTGGCCGCCGCCCCCGCCTGCCGCAACCCCGGCGATGCCCTGAGCCAGCTGGAGCGACTGGAGCAGGAACTGGCCACCTCGCGCCAGCGCATCGCCGCCCAGCAGAGCCAACTGGCCGCAGAAACCGTTCGCCAGGAAGCCCTCGCCGCCGACCTGGCACTGCTGCGTCAGCAGCTCACCGGCCAGCCCGCCCCCCCAGATCCTGCCAGCTCCAGCGCTCCCACAGCCTCCGATCGCCCTGCCGGTGGGGCCCTGCCCGTTGCGACACCCTCCCAATCCGCCGGTCCTGCAACCGCATCAGCACCCGCGTCCGCTCCAGCTCCTTCCGCCACCACCACCTCAGCCACTTACACCCCCGGCAAGGGCTTCACCCTCCAGGCCGGCGACGCCACCCTGCGCCTCTGGGCCGAGGCCAAGCTGCTGGGCTTCTCCAGCAGCCGCTACACCTTCAACCCGGGCCAGCCCCTGATCGTGAGCCCAAAGGATCCGGCCCACTCCTACGACCTCTCGGCCCAGCAGAGCATGGTGTACGCGGCCTTCCGCGGGCCGAAGTGGGGGTCCTGGACCCCCGGCGCCTTTGCCCTCTTCTGGCTGCAGGACAACCTGCTGTCTGAGGGCTACAGCTTCACGCCGGTGGTGGTCTACGGCGAGATCGGCAATGGAGCCTGGCGGGTTGCCGCCGGCCAGAACTTCGATGTGTTCGCTCCCCGCGACCCGGACACTCTGCCCAACGGCAAGCTGGCCGCCACCGGCAATCCCGGCGCCTATCGGCCCCAGTTTCGGCTGGAGCGGCACTTCGAGGCGGGCCCTGGTTTCGGTGGGGTGGTGCAGCTGGGGGTCTCCTCGCCAATCACCACCGCCCTGCCCAGCGATGTGGATCTGACCAATCTCCAAGCTCAGGAGATCGTGGAGGACAACGGCTGGCCCAACCTGGAGGCGCGCCTCAACCTCGGTTTCGGCGCCTACGCCGACCGCGCCGGCGGCCGCAGCCTGCGGCCGGTGGAGCTGGGCGTGTCAGGCGTGATGGGGCAGCTGCGGGTGCTCGACAACATCCGCCCCAGCGATCCGCTCACCCTGGTGTCCGATCGCTCCACGGTGAACGTGTGGGGTGCTGCCCTCGATGGTCAGATCGCCCTGGGCCGCCGCTTCGGCCTCAGCGGTGAGCTCTACATCGGCCATGGTCTGGGCGAATACATGGCCGGCATTCTTCAGACCTACAACCGCGACACCAACCAGGCTGTGCCCACCGCCGGCGGCTGGGGCCAGCTCTACGTTTACCTAGCCGACAATCTGCGCCTCAACCTCGGCTACGGCATCGACCATGCCCAGGATTCCGGCGTCTTCGGCCTGCAGGTCAACAGCGGTATCTTCGCCAATGTGGCGTGGGATGTGAATGCCTGGCTGCAGCTGGGCCTGGAGGGCAACTACAAACTCACCACCTACGACGTGTTCGGCGACAAGGACGCCTGGGTGGTGATCTCGCAGGTGATGTTCCGGTTGTGAAGGGCGGCCCAGATCGCTTCCGCCAGATCGGTGAAGGCATCGAAGTGACCTTTCGGGGTGCCTTGAAGTGATCACGGAGGTGATCTGGCGGCCCTGGGTCTTGCTTGGGGTCACCGGCTTGGAAGAAGAGGGTCAGTGCCCATGAATCCGCTGCTCCGCCAGCTCAGGTGTGGCGGCTACGCGGCTGGCGGCTTTGGCCGATGCGGCATCGATCCGATCAACGCCCAGGCGGAAGATCGGCCGGCCCTCCTTGATGGTTTCGATCACTTTGATCGTGCTCAAGGTGGTGGGATTCACCTTGAGCGGATCACGCTCCAGGATCACCAGATCGGCGAGCTTGCCGGGCTCGAGCGTGCCCTTGCTCTTCTCCTCAAAATACTGATAAGCAGCCCAGTCCGTCATTGCCTTGAGGGCCACGTAGGGGGAGATCCGCTCCGCTGAGCCCAGGAGGAAGCCACTGCGGGTGGTGCGTACCACAGCGGTCTGAGCTAGGAGCAGCATATCGGGGGGCACGACTGGCGCGTCGTTGTGGTTGGTGAAGATCACGCCCTTGCCATAGGCATAGCCCGTGGGACTGATTCCCGCCGCCCGCTGCTCGCCGAAGCTCTGGCGGTGCCAGTCACCCCAGAAAAAGGTGTGGGCGGTGAAGAAGCTCGGCACGATGCCCAGCTCCTTGATGCGGTCCACCTGGTCATGGCGCGCCAGCTGGGCGTGGATCGCCACCGGTCGCAGGTCCTTGGGACCATAGGTGGCGCGGGCCTGCTGCACGGCGATGAGAAACTGGTCGAGGGCAGCATCCCCATTGGTATGGGTGATGATCTGGATGTTGTTGCGGTAGCCGAAGGCCACCCAATCGCTCACCTCCTTCTGGTTCATCACCGCGTAGGCGCGATAATCGGCCTTCTGGCCCGGTGGGGGTGAGATGTAGGGCTCGCTCATGTAAGCGGTTTTGCCCTGGGGTGAGCCATCCCCGGTGAGCTTGATGCCGCCGATCTTGAGGTGGTTCTCATAGAGGCCCACCTTGAGCCGCGCGGCCGTGCCGGCGCCATCGCCCGGAGGGGCCACCGCCGCGGCAGCGCCGCCGGCGAATTCCCGGCCGGCGTTGGATTGCATGGAGCTGATCGGGGCGGTAGCCGCTGCCGCCCCGGCGGCCCTCGGGTCGCTGCCGGGGGAGACGATCTCCACTCCCTTCGCGCGCTCATCGAGGCTGGCCAGATCCCCGAGCACCCGGAAGAAGGGGTAGCTCACCACATCGAGGATCAGCCGACCCTGGCGGCCCGCCTCCCGCAGCAAGGCCAAGTTATCGCTGTTGCTGAGGCCGTCCTGGGCGGTGGTGATCCCATAGCTGGCCCACCATTTCTGCACCTCATCAAAGCGACGCAGCTTCTCGGCCAGGTCGGGCTGGGGGATCAGGGCCATGAAGGGCAGGCCGGCCGTTTCCTCCAGCACCCCATTGGGTTCGCCCGTGGCGGGATCCCGCTGGATATGGCCGCCGGCCGGATCGGGCGTGGCCTTGCCGATCCCAGCCAGGGCCAGGCCCGGGCTGTTGGCCACCACCAGGTGGCCGGAGGCGTGCATCAGCAGGATCGGCACCGTGGTGCTCACCGCATCGAGGTCGGCGCGGGTTGGGTGGCGCTTCTCTTCCAACAGGCTGTCGTCGTAGCCCACGAAGAACTGCAGCTGGCCGGCCGGGGCGGGGTGGCTGGCCAGGTAGGCGCGCACCGTGGCCTGGATGTCGGCGATGCGGCGGGTGGTGCCCACCGGCGGCGGACTCAGGTCGGGCCGTCCCCAGGTGAGCGCGTAATCGGGCAGATGGCCATGGGCATCGATGAAGCCCGGCAGCAGGGCCCGGCCGGCCAGATTCACGCGCTTCACCCCACCACCGGCCGCTTGGATCGCCCCGGCGAGGGGACCCACGTAAACGATGCGGCCGTCGCGCTCCACCAGGGCCTCGGCGTAGCGGGGCTGCGGCCCGGCCATGGTGAGGATCGGCCCGCCGGTGTAGAGCGTGGCCGCTGTGGCGGCGGCTGCCGCGTTCTTCATGCCCATTCCTCCGCTAAGGAAGGCGGCTGCAAGCAGGGCGCACAGAGGCCGGGTCTGGGATGGGAGAAGGAAAGCCAAAGGGGCCATCGAATCTGAATTCTGGACCCTTGTCTAGCGCTGATTGTTGCCCTAGTCAGTGGCTCGATGGGGGGTTCTGGCGTTGCCTGGGCCATTGCCGCTGGCTGCAGGGAAACGCGGCTAACCCTCCCAGATCTCTGCCAGCTCCAGCCGCAGCCCCGGCAGTTGTTCGCCCCCCTCCAGCACCTCGGCCGCCTCGATCCGTTGCATCACCACCGGCGCCGCAGGATCAGCTCCCGGCTGCCAGATCTCCACAGCCCGCTGTTCTGGGAACAGCAGCCAGCCCAGCTGGGCGCCGTTGGCGAGGTAGGAGGCCATCTTGCGGCGCAGGGCTTCGCTGCCGCGGGCGCCCTCATCCGAAGCACTCACCAACTCCACCACCAGATCGGGGCACAAGGGCGGGAAGCCTCGGCGTTGTTCAGGCGTGATCGCCTGCCACCGCTCAAGCCGCACCACACCCGCATCGGGGCTGAGCACGGAGCCATCGGGGAGGCGGAAGCCGCCGGAGCTGTCGAACACCGTCCAGCCCCCCTGGCCGAGGGCCCAGACCTGCAGGCGGGCGCTCAGGAGGCTGTTGCGGGCGCTGGTGTCTCCACCGGTTGGGGTCATCGCGATCACCTGGCCAGCGGCCGTGAGTTCCAGCACCGCCTCGGGGTTGGCCTCGCACACCAGGGCGAACTGCTCGGGGGTGAGCCGCAGGCCTGGCGGCAGCACCAGGGGCTCCAGACCGGTGGCGGGGGCCTGCGGGGCGGCGGGAGCAGGGGGGGCGAGGGTCATCTCCCCGGTGGAGGCGTGGGTTTCAGGTTAGGCGGGGTTGTGGGGATGGCGGGCTGCCATCGCCCGACAGGTACAGCAGAGGCACCGCTGCCAGCACGGTTGGAGGCGTGCTCAGGTGTTGGCCGACAGCCAGGCGTTGAGATCGGCCATGCCCTCGAAATCGAGCAGGGCCTCCGCCAGGGCTTCCAGCCGCTCCAGCGGCAGGCTGCGGATCACGTTTTCCTGCTCAGCGCTCAGGGGCCCGCAGCGGCGACTCAGCAGGCGCAGGGTGACCTTGGCTTCTCCTTGGACTTGACCCAGGGCGACGCCTCTGGCTTCCCCTGAGGCCTCACCCCGCCCAAAGATCTCGCGGTAGGCCACGCTCTGGGTGAAGTCGTCGAGGGTGATGCCGCCCATGGCGCAGAGCTCCTGGATTGATCGGCCGTTAAAGCGTGCCACCAAGATAGCGGCGATCACGTC
>CANEWU010000086.1 GCA_947442825.1 Synechococcaceae cyanobacterium | reverse complement strand
GTACGGCATGGGCGGCGCTGACAAGGCAACCGGCAATGCCAGCGAGAAGCCAGCCGAAACTCCGGCCGAGGCGGCTCCAGTGGCCCAGGCCTGAAGCGTCCGACGCTGCGCTCCGGCCGGGTGCCTCTGGGCATCCGGCTTTTTGTTGGGCGTTCGCCAGACCTGCCGCTCCCCTGACGCCCGTCTTCCGCTCCCCTTTCCCCCGCCGCCCGCTTCGCCGCCGCCATGGACCGCACCCTGCTGGGCGAACGACTGGGGGCCACCTGCGAAACCTTTGGCGCGGTGGAGCGCCAGCTGGCCGATCCGGCCGTGGCGGCCGACCCCTCCCGCCTCCAACACCTGGCCCGCGAACGGGCCCGCTTGGAGCCACTGGTACAGGACTACCGCAGCCTGGAGAAACTCGAGCGGGAACGTCAGGAGGCCCGCGCCCTGTTACGCAGTGTCCAGGCGGGGGATCCGGAGGGCGAGGAACTGGCCGCCCTCGCCAGCGAGGAGCTCGAGAGCCTCGAAGCCTCGATCGAAGCCCTCCTGACACGGCTGACGGTGGCCCTGCTGCCGCGGGATCCCCGCGACGAACGCAGCGTGATGCTGGAGATCCGCGCGGGCGCGGGCGGCGATGAGGCCGCCCTCTGGGCCGGGGATTTGGCGCGCATGATCGAGCGCTACGCGCAAACCCGGGGCTGGCAGGTGCATCCGGTCAGCGCGTCGGAGGCGGAACTGGGGGGCTTCAAGGAGCTGATCCTCTCGATTCAGGGGGAAGGCGTCTACAGCCGCTTGAAGTTCGAGGCCGGAGTGCATCGGGTGCAGCGGGTGCCGGCCACCGAATCCCAGGGTCGGGTGCACACGTCCACCGCCACGGTGGCTGTGATGCCCGAGGCCGATCCGGTGGAGGTGCAGATCGATCCAAAGGACCTGGAGATCAGCACAGCCCGCTCCGGCGGGGCCGGCGGCCAGAACGTCAACAAGGTGGAAACAGCCGTGGATCTGTTCCATCGCCCCTCGGGCATCCGGGTCTTTTGCACCCAGGAGCGCTCCCAGCTGCAGAACCGCGAGCGGGCGCTGGAGATCCTGCGGGCCAAGCTCTATGAACGCCAGCTAGCGGAGGCCGCTGCAGCGGAGAGCTCCGAGCGGCGGGCCCAGGTGGGCAGCGGCGATCGCAGCGAGAAGATCCGCACCTACAACGTCAAGGACAATCGGGTGACGGACCACCGGCTGGGACGCAATTTCTCCCTCGACACGGTGCTCGCCGGTGGGTTGGACGACGTAATCGAGAGCTGCCTCGCCGCCGAGCAGCGGCAGAGGCTGGAGGATCTCAGCCGGGAGGCCGGGGGAACCGCGTAGGGCCGCCCTCACCCACCGATCAGGTATTTCTCCCACTCCAGGTTGAGGCCGCTGCCGATGCGTCGGCGCGCCTCGAAGCTCAGGTTTTCCGGTGGGCGACGCGGTTCGCGCCGCAGCGCCATGCCGGCCTCCCGCGGGGTGCGATTGCCCTTGCGCACATTGCAGGGCAGACAGGCGGTGGTCACGTTCTCCCACACATCGCCGCCTCCGCGGCTGCGGGGCAGCACATGGTCGATCGAGAGCGGCTCGCCCGCAAAGCCGCAGTACTGACAGATATGGCCATCGCGCTGCAGCACGTTGCGGCGGGTGAGCGGCACCTGCTTGTACGGAACCCGCACGAACTGGCGCAGCCGGATCACCGTGGGCAGCAGCAGATCGGGACGAATGCGGTGGTTGGGGTTGTGTTCGAGACCTTCGGCCTTCCCCTTGAGCAACATCACCATCGCCCGCCGCCAGGTGGTGATGTTGAGCGGCTCGTAGGAGGCGTTGAGAACGAGCACGGCAAGTGATTGGCCCATGCCCTGATCAAGGGTCCGATCAATCTAGGCAGGATCAGCCGGGGCCTTGGTGTCGGCCACGACCGATCCCCCCGCCCCCAGCAGGCCCGCGCGCTCCAACGCCAGAGCTGCCGCTAGCGTGAATGGGCCATGGCTCTCCCCGCTCCCGCCGCTCTGGCCGACCTGCTGGGCGGAGACCTCTGCGGTCCCGCCCCCGAGAGGCAGCTGCGCGCCGTACGCATCGATTCACGGCGGGTGGATCCGCGCGATCTGTTCTTTGCCCTTGGCGGCGCCCGCCACGATGGCCATGCCTACGTGGGGGCTGCCCAGGCAGCAGGCGCGGGGTTGGTCGTGGTGCGCCGCTCGTGGTCGGGCCTGAGCGACGCCGCAACAGCAGGCCCGGTGCTGGCGGTCGACGATCCCCTCGACGCCCTGCAGGCCCTGGCGGCCTGGTATCGCCGCCACCACATCGGCCGCGTGGTGGCAATCACCGGCAGCAATGGCAAAACCGTTGTGAAGAACGCCCTCACGGCCCTGCTGGCCGGGCGCTGGCGGGTGGCCGCCAGCCCGGGCAGCTGGAACAGCCAGGTGGGGGTCCCCCTCGCGGTGCTCGCCGCGCCACCGGGGACCGAAATCGGCGTGTTCGAGGCCGGGGTTTCAGCCCCGGGCGAGATGGAGCGCCTCGCCGCGATCCTTCAGCCGGACTACGGGGTGCTGGTGAACATCGGGCTGGCGCACATCGCCGGCTTCGGCAACCGGGAGACCACCGCCCGCGAGAAGCTGGGCCTGTTCCGCGCCGTACCGGCGACGGGGTGGGTGATCCTGCCGGACGATCCGCTGGTGGAAGCCGTGCCACTGGCCTGCGAGCGGCTGCGGGCCGCAGACGGGGACCCGCAGGAGCGGGAACGCCGGACCTGCGCTCTCGGCACCGTGCTCAACCTCGACTTCCACGGCCGGATCGAGTCGCTCACGGTGCGCACCCGCTCCGCACCACTGCTGGATGATCTGGTGATCGCCATCCGCGCCGCCCGCCGCCTGGGGGTGAGCGTGGAGGAAGTGATCGCCGCCCTGGCGGACCACCGCTTCGGCCCCACCCGCCTGGAAACCTGGCGCACGCCCGAGGGGATCACGATCATCAACGACACCGCCTCCGACGACCCACTCTCGGTGCAGGCGGCACTGGAGGCGGTGGCGGCGGCTCCGGCCGAAGGAGGGCGGCGGCTGTTCGTCTTCGGGGGCATGAACGAGCTGGGGGAGCGGCAGGCCAGCGAGCATGCCCTGATCGGCCGGCTGGCGGCGGAGCGGGAGTTCAGCCACCTCCTTCTCCTGCCCCACCCGGCGCGGACCCACACCGCTTCGGCCTGGCGGGCGGCTCGGCCCCAAGCCCCGGTGCTGGAGCTGACCGACAGCAGCGAGCTGCGCGAAACCCTGCGGCACCTTGCCCGCCGCGGGGACACCGTGCTGCTCAAAGGTCCGGCGCAACAGGGGCTGACGGCGGCGGCCTGCGCGATCTGGGAATCGATGGCGCCCCGCCGCTTCCTGGTGGACCTGGACGCGATCCGGGAGAACATCGCCCGCTTCCGTGCTCTCTGCGGGGCGGACGTAGCGATTCTGGCGGTTCTCAAGGCCTGGGCCTACGGAAGCGAACTGGCCCGCATGGGCACGGCCCTGCAGGAAAGCGGCGTGGACTGGATCGGGGTGTCGGCCGCGGATGAGGGGGCCACCCTGCGGCGCGCCGGCGTGCATCGACCCATCCTGGTGATGCTGATGGACAGCGGCGAGGTGGACAAGGCGGTGCGCTGGCGATTGACGCCGGTGGTCTACTCGCTGGCCTTCGCCCGCTCCCTGGTGGAGACCCTGCGGGAGAGCCAGGCCCACTGCGATGTGCACCTCGAGATCGACAGTGGCATGGGGCGGCTGGGAGTGTCCCCCCAGGAAGCCCTGGCCGCTGCCCGCCTGTTGCGCGGCTCCGGCATCACCCGTCTCACAGGGCTGATGACCCATCTGGCCAGCGCCGACGACCCCGCCGCCGACTGCCACACCCGGGAACAGCTGCAGCGCTTCGAAGCGGCGGTGGAGGCGATCCGGGGCGAAGCCAGCAGCGACGACCCGCCCCTGCTGCTACACGCCGCCGCCACGGCCGGGGCGGTGCGCTTCCCCGAGGCCCGGTTCGCCATGGTGCGGCTCGGGCTGGGGCTCTACGGCATCCACCCCTCCGCCGCGGTGGCGGAGGCGATGGAGCTGAATCTGGCGGTGGCCTTCGTCAGCCGACTCGCCCAGGTGGCGCTCTGGCCGCGGGGGCAGCGGGTCGGCTACAGCGGCACCTACGTGGTGGAAGCCGAGCGGCAGCGGGTGGGCATCGTGGCGGTCGGCTACAACGACGGCGTTCCCTGGCGCAGCTCCAACCGCGGCGAGGTGATCGTGCAGGGGCGGCGCGTGCGGGTGCTCGGTCGGGTGTCGATGGATTCGATGGCGGTGGATCTCGACCCGGTGCCCGACGCAGCGGTGGGTGACGAAGTGCTGATCCTCGGAGCCCATGAGGGGCAGGTGCTGCGACCCGAGGAAGTGGCCGGCCGCTGCGACACCATCCCCTACGAGCTGCTGGTGAACATCGACAGCCGCCGCGTGCAGCGCCTGTTCCGGGGGGACTGAGGCCTCTCGCCGCCCTGTCAGGTAAGCTCGCGTTGCCACTGGAGAGGTGGCTGAGTGGTCGAAAGCGGCTCCCTGCTAAGGAGTTACAGGAGGCAACTTCTGTCGAGGGTTCGAATCCCTCCCTCTCCGTTCCCGTGACAGCCCCCTTGCCGTTTCAGCGGGGGGCCGCCGGCGTCAGTCCAACCCGCCACTGCCGCTCCAGCTCCTCCCGCAGGGCTTGGCAGGCCGGGAAGCCGGCGATCGTCTCCTGAATCCTCATCGAACGGGAGGCGGGGTCGAAGCTACTGGCGATCAGGGCGGCGAGAGGGTCGCGGGTGGCATCGGCCTCCAGCACTGCGGGATCAAGGCGGCCGAGCATCAGACCGTCGAACACGTCGCGCCGGCTGCGCAGGTTGCGCTCCATCACCATGGGGCTGCGGCAGAGGCGCAACAGTTCGTCCTGGATCCTCAGGCCGACCTCCGGGGCCACCGGCGGCGCCACCCCGAGCATCAGGCGGGTCAGCAGGGGCCAGGCAACGGCCAGGACGGCCAGGACGAGGAGGAGAGCCACGGGGCCGGGCAGCCCGCGGCTCACCGCCGCTTCCTCCTGCGCCGCCACGACCCGCGCAGCCTGGTCCCGGGCACGGCGGGCGCGGCGGCGGGCACTCTCCAGGCCCGGATCATCGGCGAGACGGGGCTGCAGGGAACGGCCTGCCCCGGCGGGAACCGCCGCCTCATCTGGCGCGACCTCATCTGGCGCGACCTGCTGGTCTGGCGAAGCCTCGTGGGGCGCGACCTCGTCGGGTACGAGTCGCAGGCGTCCGCGCACCGCCATCGCCACGCTGAGGTCGTCGCCTGGGTCTGCCCCGCTGAGGCGATCCAGAGTCGCCTCCAGCCCTTCCCCTTCCGGATCGGCGGTTCCGGTAAGGGCGGCCCGCAGCAGCGCTTCCCCCTGGCCGAGCAGACCGGCCTCGCCGCGGCAGGCCTTGCGCAGGCCATCGGTGCTCAGCACCAGGGCGAAGGGACGCTCCCCAGATCGCACGGGATGGAGGGCACTGCGGGAGCGAAAGAGCTCCCAGGCCCGGTCGTGGGCCAGGCTGGCGGTGACCTCCTCAGCGATGGGTGCGGCCGTCTCGCTGGAGACGATCTCTGCCTCCCCAGGCCCCCAGATCCGCATCAGGTCCCAGTCCCCCAGTCCGGTGTGCCCCCACCAGCCCGGGGTCATCACCACCACGCCGAGGGTGGTGCCAAAAAGGTGGGGGCGGAAGCTGGTTGCCGCGAGCGCCAGCTGGGGATCCCCAGCGGCCTCCGCCTCTGCCTCCGCCTCACGCACCACCCGCTCCCAATGCCGCTGGATGGCCTGATGCCAGCTGCCATGAAGGGCGCGGGGCAACTCGTCCTGCCACCAGGCCTGCCAGCCGGCCAGGCCATCGCCCCCAATGGGACGGCGGAGGATGGCACCACCGATTTCCGCCAGGGCCCGATCGCAGGCCAGCCGGCTGCCGACGTCACTGAAGGGGAAGGCGTCGCCTCCGTGACCATCGGCTACCACCATCACCGTCACCGGGAGGTTGTCGCGGGAGCGCAGCTCTACGGCAGCGCAGGCGTCCTGGCAGGGGAGCCCCTGGCGCTGGTGACTGGCGCCGCGGCGGCTCGAGGGGACGATCAGGGTCCAGCGGTTCAGCACAGCACTCAGCGGAACGGAACGCCTGCGATGGGCAACGGGGCCCCAGAGTAGGAGGGTCGCCCTCGGAGGGTACCGCTGGTGGCGCCTTCCGGATCCCAGGGCCACTGCCCGCCCGCCCGTGTCCCCTTCCGATCCCCCCTCCCCGTCCGCTGACGGGACCGCCGCCGCGGCCGACCGGGCCCTGGGCCGCCGGCTGGCCGAGCCACTGGCCCGGCTGGGCCCCTCCGCCACGGTCCGCGTGAGGTCCCGCTTGCCGGAGCTGGTGGGAGCGGACACCAGCCTGCTGGCGCCGCTTCACGATTTAGTGGGCCGATCAGCGTTCCAGCGGCTGCTGGCCAGCGAGGGAGCCCGGCAGCGGGATCTGCAGCGGCAAGGGCTGGGCCAGGAATTGCGACAGACCTACAGCGACGGGATGGCGGCCCGCCTCGACGCCGTGCTCGACGGTCTGCTGGAGCCCTACGCCGCCGAACACGGCCCCCGCCCGCGCGGCACTGGCCCCCGGGCCGGCGGCTGGCTCGGGCTTGTGGCCCTCACCGCCGCCACCACCTTGGCCAGCGGAGTGCTGTTCGCTGTGGTGCGCAGCAACCTCCTGTGCCCCCCCCTCGGGCTGTGCCTTCCGGGCGGCGGCGGCAGGGAGGCCGCCGCCACGATCGAGGAGGGCCTGCGCCGGGCCGGCCGCGAAGCCGAGGCCCTGGAGAACACCGCCAGCCTGGAGGCGTTCACCGCCACGCTCGAGCGACTGGACGCCAGCCTGCTGGATCTGGTCTCCCGTCGGCTCACCCCGCGGCAGGAAGAGCGACGGCAGCGCCTGCAGAGCCTTGCCGACAGGGGCCATCGGCGGCTACGGGAGGAACAGCGGGCCCAGCGCAGCCTGGAGGAGGCGGCCGCCCTGATCGAGCAGCTGGAGCGCAACCCCACGGCAGGCCCCCAGCGTCTGGATGCCCTGGCCGAGGCGCGGGCGCGTCTCGATGAAGTGCCCGGCGACAGCTTCGCCCGCTCCGACGCCGGGAAGCTTGAGGGCCGCCTGGAGGCGGTGCGGGAAAACCCGCCGCCCCGCCGGGCGCTGGAACCACGCCCTGCGGAGCCGGCCAACTCCGCACCCGCCGAGGCGGCGCCTGGCGAGGGCGCCCCACCCGCGCCCGTGCTGCCAGAGCCCCAGGCCCCTCGGCCGGTGCCGCCCACCTCACCACCCCCGCCAGCGCCCACGCGAACCCCACCGCCACCACTCACCCCGCCGCCGCAGGTCCCTGCCACAACAGACGCCCCGGCCCCTCCCTGAGCCCCCTCAGCCCCCGATCCCTCCGGAGGCGAGCAGCTCGGCCGCCAACCGCGGCAGCAGATCCTGGTCACGGGCGCAGGCCGGCCCCTCCCCCAGGGCCACCAGCAGCATCGGCCGATGCCCTTCGCTCTCCACATAGGCCGCATCGTGGCGCGCCTGGCTCATCCAGCCGGCCTTGCTCCACAGACGGGCCCCCTCCGGCAGGGCACCCCCCAGAAAGCCGTCCACCTGGTTCTCCGGATCGGCAGCGCGGCTGTCGGCCTCGAGCGGCCTCTGCAGCAGGCCCCGCATCCGCTCGCAGGCTGGTGGGGAGACGATCGCCCCACCGATCACGGCGTGCAACAGCCTTGCAGTGGCGTCACTGCTCAGCCGGTTGCGATTCTCGCGATCACGCCCGTAAAACTCAGCCTCCCGGCCGTAGGGGCCCTCCGCCCAGGTTTTCTGGCAGGCGTTGCAGCCGCGCAGCTCGGGCCAGGCGAGGCCCTCGAGCCACTGGTTCACCAGCTGGCGCTGGCTCTCCCAACGTTCCCGGGGTCCGGGCGGGAGGGCCGGTCCGCTGCTGGTGCCGCTGAGTGCGTCTACCACCAAGGAGGTGGCGTCGTTGCCGGAATTGCAAATCATGTCGGCCAGGGCGCGGCGCCACTCGGGACCGTCCTCCAGCAGGCGGCGCTGCAACCAGGCCTCGGCGGCCACCAGGTAGACGAGTTTCACCACGCTGGCGGGGTAGCGGAGCCGCTCCCCCCCCCAGGATGCCCCCGGGGGCCGCTGCTGCCAGAAGGCCTCCGGGCCGATCCGGTCGGCCAGAGTGCGCGGCGACTCCGGGTAGCGCAGCCAGGTGATCGACAGCCGCTCCCCCAGCCCGGGGCGGCCCTCCTGCTCCAGCGCCGCCAGCACGGCGGCAAGGGTCTGGTCCATGGCGGGATCTGGGTTGTAGAACGCCATCACCGCTCCTCACGCGATGGCGACCTTAGGCACCGTTCCGGCCCCCGGCACCCTGCTGCGGCTGGAGCAGCCGCTCGATGCCTGGAGCCGGCCCAGCGGGCAAGGTCGCGCCACCCAGGTGTGGGCCGGCCGCCATCTGCGGGTGCTCGAGGCCGATGCCGGCGGCGGCCCCCGAGTGCGGGTGCGGCTGTGGGAGGACGGCTACCCCTGCTGGATCGATTCGACGACCCTGCAGGCCCACGCCGTTCCAGCTGTGCCACCGCCGCTGAGCCGCCTGGGGCGCGCCGCCATCGCCGAGCGGCTGCCTCAGGTGCTGGCCTTCGCCGAGGCGGCGGCCGGCCAGGCCAACGTCTATCTCTGGGGCGGCAGCCTGGGGCCGGACTACGACTGCTCTGGGCTGGTGCAGCGGGCCTTCGCCGCTGCAGGGATCTGGCTGCCGCGCGATGCCTACCTGCAGGAGCGCTTCTGCCGCCCAGTGGCGGTGCGCCCCGGCGAGAGCGGCCTGCTGGAGCCGGGCGACCTGATCTTCTTCGGACCAGCCCGGCGCTGCACCCATGTGGGGCTCCACCTCGGCGGCGGCCGCTACCTGCACAGCTCCGGCCGCGAACACGGCCGCAACGGCATCGGCCTGGACGACCTGAACCCCCGTAACCCCGATCCGGTGGCCGCCCACTACCGGGCCGAGCTGCGCGGCGCCGGGCGTGTGATGCACAGTCACGACGGCAGCCCCCTTCCCCCGTAAGGTCGGGCCGATCCCGCTGAGCCTGGCGGCCATGGCCGAGCCCCTGACTCCCCCACCCGCCGCGTCACCGGAGCTCTCGGTGGTGGTGCCCCTCTTCAACGAGGAGGCCAGCGTGCCCCACCTGGTGCGCCAGCTGCTGGCGGCCCTGCGTCCCCTCGGCCGAAGCTTCGAGCTGGTGTTGGTGGACGACGGCTCCCGCGATGGCACGGCGCCGGTGCTGCGTGACCTCTGCGGGAGCGTGCCGGAACTGGTGGCGGTGGTGCTGCGGCGCAACTACGGCCAGACCGCAGCGATGGCGGCGGGGTTTGACGTCAGCCGCGGTGCGGTGATCATCACCCTCGATGGCGACCTACAGAACGATCCGGCCGACATCCCGACGCTGCTGGAGCAACTCGAACAGGGCCAGCTGGATCTGGTCAGCGGCTGGCGCCACCAGCGCCAGGACAACACGGTGAGCCGCCTGCTGCCCTCCCTGCTCGCCAACCGGTTGATCGCGGGAGTCACGGGCGTGCGCCTGCACGACTACGGCTGTTCCCTGAAGGCCTACCGCCGCGAGGTGCTGGCCGATCTGAACCTCTACGGCGAGCTGCACCGCTTCCTACCCGCCCTGGCCTTCATCGAAGGGGCCCGCATCGGCGAGGTGAAGGTGAACCACCACCCCCGCCGCTATGGGCGCAGCAAATACGGAATCGACCGCACCTTCCGGGTGCTGATGGACCTGCTGACGGTCTGGTTCATGAAGAGGTTCCTGACGCGGCCGATGCATGTGTTTGGCTTTGCCGGGCTGCTGACACTGGGGGCAGGCCTGGCCCTGCTGCTGTGGCTGATCGGCGAGAAGCTGGTGCTCGGCACCGACATCGGCGATCGTCCCCTGCTGCTGATGGCCGTGCTCGCAATCCTGAGCGGCGTGCAGCTGTTTGGGTTCGGGCTGCTGGCGGAGCTGCAGATGCGCACTTACCACGAGAGCCAGGGGCGGCCGATCTACCGGGTGCGGGCCACGGTGCGGGGGGAGCCGGGAGACCGGGCCGGTACGGACGGGGCGGCCGGCACGGAAGGGGGGGCAGAGGGGATGCTCCTGCCGCGATAGGACTCCAGGGCTAGGGCAGCCTCCCGCACCACCGCCGGGTGGACGTCGCGCAGGCCACGGCGGAGGAGCGGCAAGGTGGCGGGGTGTCCCCAGCGGCGAGCGAGACGAAGGGCTTCGATCCGCTCCGGCAGGGATCGCCTGCTCGCAGACTCAAGGCGCCGCAACAGCAGCCGGCGACTGTGCTGGTCGCCGCGGGCGGGGATCGGCTGGGCGGCCAGGAGGGCAGCCGCGGAGGGAACGACACTCGCCGGCGGGGTGCTGGTGGCAGGAGCCAGCGGCGGAGCGGCGCTGATCACGCGCTGGATCTGGGCCCGGTTGAGGGCCGCCACGGCGCTGGTGTCGGCCGAGCGGAGGAAGGCCCTTGGTTGGCGCCTTCGTACCAGCCATAGGGTCACGAGCAGGCTGGCGGCGGCGGCTCCGAGCAGGGACGGGTTCATAAAGAGATCGGCGGAACGGGTGAGGGCAGCGCTGCTGAATTTTTATGTCACCCCTTCTGGGCCGCAGGGATGGTGAGGGAAGTGCTCTTTACAGTACCCGCGGTTGCTTATGGCCCGCACCATGACTGGAGAATTTGCCGCTTCCTGGATGCCGTCGGTGTTCATCCCTT
>CANEWU010000085.1 GCA_947442825.1 Synechococcaceae cyanobacterium | reverse complement strand
TGCGGTTGCGCCCCCTTCCGAAGGGTCCATTCCAGGCGGCTCTGGAGCTCCAGCTGGAACTGGGGGGCGAGCGTCCGGCCTGGCAAGGATTGCTTCGCGATCTGGCCCGCTCCCTCGGCAAGCAGGGTCTGCAGGGCCAGGCCCCTCAACCCGCCTTAGCTGAGCAGCCCGCCCAAGCCGAAGAGCCCGCTCAAGCTGAAGAGCCCGCCCAAGCGGAAAAGCCGGCCCCAGCCGAGCAACCCGCCCAACCCAAGCAGCCTTCCAAACCCGTTGCGCCCGGAGATCCCCTGCAGGCAATCGACTGGCGTCGCGCCGACGGCACCGTGGTGGGCGGCTGGCGCTGGCTGCAGGCCGTTGATGGCCGTCCCCAGCTCCTCTTCTTCCTCGGCCCGCCGCCGCCGGTGGCCGCCCCCATGGGGGAGGAAACCCTGCGCCCGAACCTGGGCGAACTGCGGTTGCGGGCCCGGCCCACAGCCCTTGAGGCCGCCGGTCTGCTGCCGCCGCAGCTCCCCCCCCTGCTGCGCCGCTCGGAGCAGCTCTGGGTGGAGGCCAGCCCGCCTATGGGCCTTGATCCCTCCCTGCCCCTCAGCCGGCTGACGGGACGCCTTCAGGTGCGCCGCTGATCGCTTCCTCTCGCCGCTCCCGTCGGCGCCGGTCGGCGGCCACCGTTTCCTCCATCAGCTCTACCGCCTGGGCCATTTTTTCCAGGTTGGTGGCGTAGAGGCTGAGGTCCTTGTCCAGTCGGTCTTTCATCAGACCCATCGCCTCCCCCAGCTCGTGGGCGTAGCCCCGCAGCTCCTGCGGGTCCATGGAGTCCGCACCGCGGGCCTGCTCCAGCAGGCTCAGCAGCCCCACCGCCATCAGGCGGGAGTAGTGGTAATCAGGCCGGCGGATTTCCGCCAGGGCGGTGGCCAGGGGTTCGGGCGCCCCCTCCCCCTGGCTTTCCACCCATTGCTTCACCTGATCGACCCCCACCGCGCCCATCGCCGCCACCGCCGCCTCCTTCTGGCTGCGCAACGAGCCGGCCTCAAAGGCTGAGGAGGCACACAGCGCCTGGAACAGGGATTCCCGCTGCTGGTCGGGCCGGTAGCCGCGCGAAAAGCCATCGAACACCTGCACCACGCCCACGGCGAACAGGGGATCGGGTCGGAAACCCTTCTGGCGGCTCAGCAAATGGAGCTCCACCAACAGCTCGTCCACCATCCGGCGGTAGAGCGGGCTGATCACATGCGGGAAGGCCGCATGGAAGGCACGCTTGCTGTCGGCGACGGTGAGAGCGCTACCCACGCGGGGATTCCTCTGATGGCCTCCGACCTTAGCGCTGCCCCGTGGGCCCGAGCCGGTGCCTGGCGTCGGTAGGATCCCAAGCAGCGACTGAACAATGCCGTGCCCATGATCCCGATCGTGATTGAAGAGTCCGGACGGGGGGAGCGCGCGTTCGACATCTATTCCCGCCTGCTGCGGGAGCGCATCATCTTCTTGGGCGAACCGGTCACCGCTGAATCGGCCAACCGGGTGGTGGCCCAGCTGCTGTTCCTCGAGGCCGAGGATCCAGACAAAGACATCTTCATGTACATCAATTCGCCAGGCGGCTCGGTTTACGACGGCCTTGGCATCTTTGACACCATGCAGCACGTCAAGCCCGACGTGCAAACGGTGTGCGTCGGCCTGGCTGCCTCGATGGGCGCCTTTTTGCTCTGCGCCGGTGCCCCCGGCAAGCGCAGCAGCCTCACCCACTCGCGGATCATGATCCACCAGCCCCTTGGCGGGGCCCGTGGCCAGGCCAGCGATATCCGTATCCAGGCCGACGAAATCCTCTATCTCAAGCAGAAGCTCAACCAGGAGCTCGCCGATCGCACCGGCCAGCCCCTAGCTCGCATCGAGGAAGACACTGACCGTGACTTCTTCATGTCCCCCGGCGAGGCCGTCAGCTATGGGCTGATCGACAAGGTGATCGAGAAGCGATCAGTGCGGCCACTGTGAGCCGCTTGCGGCTCCTTTGAAGAGTTCCATGAAAAAGCCCCCAACCTTTTCGGAGGTTGGGGGCTTTTCTCCTGGCTTCAAAAGGGCAATCAGGCTGATGCGCTCTCTTGCAGGAGGGGAGAGTAGCGATCCTTCTCTGGAATCGGGGTGAATTCGGAAACGATCGCACGAAACTCATCCCCATCAAGAGTTTCCTTTTCGATCAATAGCTCCACCACCCGATCCATGCAGTCGCGGTGCTGGTTCACCAGGGTGACTGTTTCGCGGTAACAATCCAGAACCATGTGGCGCACCGCCTCGTCAATGCGGCTGGCAATCGCATCCGACACATCGCTACGGGTCATCAGGTCGCGGCCCAGGAACACCTCCTGGTTGCCGGCCTCCAGGGAAATGGGCCCCAGCTCGCTCATGCCGAAACGGGTGACCATCTGGCGTGCCATCGAGGCCACCTGTTGGATGTCACCACCGGCGCCGGTGGTCACCTCGGCGTAGCCGAACACCACATCCTCTGCCGCCCGGCCGCCAAGGGCACCCATGATGCGCGCCCGCAGCTGGGACTTACTCACCAGCATCTGCTCTTCGTCGGGGGAGAACCAGGTGAGGCCCTGGGCCTGGCCTCGGGGAATCAGGGTGACTTTCTGCACCGGATCGTGCTGCCTCACCAGGGTGCCCACCAGGGCGTGGCCGACTTCGTGATAAGCGATCAGGCGCTTGCTGCGGCCATCGGTGAGCGGCTTGCCCTCCATGCCGGCGATCACCCGATCCACGGCATCATCGATTTCCGCCAGGGTGATGGCTTCCTTGCGGCGACGGGCCGTGAGGATTGCCGCCTCATTCAGCAGGTTCGCCAGGTCGGCACCGGTGAAGCCAGGGGTACGGCGGGCAATCGCTTCGAGGCTTACCCCCTCGGCCAGGGTCTTGTTTCGGCTGTGCACCTTCAGGATCGACAGGCGTCCTTTGATGTCTGGAGCGTCGACCGTCACTTGGCGATCGAAGCGACCCGGACGCATCAAGGCCGAATCAAGAACGTCGGGACGGTTTGTGGCGGCAATGATGATGACGCCGCTGTTGCCCTCGAAACCATCCATTTCGGTGAGCAGCTGGTTGAGGGTCTGCTCGCGCTCGTCGTTGCCGCCGCCGATGCCGGCCCCGCGCTGGCGGCCTACGGCATCAATCTCATCGATGAAGATCAGGCAGGGGCTGTTCTCCTTGGCGCGCTTAAACAGGTCGCGAACGCGGCTGGCGCCCACGCCCACAAACATCTCCACAAATTCAGAACCGGAGAGGGAGAAGAAGGGCACGCCCGCCTCGCCGGCAATGGCCTTGGCCAGCAGGGTTTTGCCGGTGCCGGGGGGGCCCACCAGCAGCACGCCCTTGGGGATCTTGGCGCCAATGGCGGTGAAGCGCTCAGGGGTTTTGAGGAAGGTGACTACCTCCTGAAGGTCTTGCTTGGCCTCCTCCACCCCGGCCACATCGTCAAATTTCACGCCGGTTTGCGCTTCCATCGCGAAACGGGCCTTGGTCTTGCCGAATTGCATTGCCTGGCCAGGACCGCCGGGCATGCCATTGGAGCGGCGGGCCAGGAACACGAGCGATCCGATCAGCAGCAGCGGGAAGAGAAGGTTGCCCAGCAGGCCTAGGGCCGGCGGAGCCTGGCGGGGCGGATGGATGTCGAAGCTGATGCCCTGCTCCTTGATCTTGTTGACCAGCTCTGGAGCCAGACCAGGCAGGTCGACCCGCATCCGCTGGACGCGGTTGTCGAGGTCGGGATCCACGGCCTCCACTACCGCCACGCGACCACCATCGAAGACGTCGACGGAAGTGACGCGGCCGGCGTCTACATAGTCAAGGAAGCGGCCGTAGCTCATGCGGGCCACCGCCGCGTTGCGGGGAGCCACGGTGGGGCTTCCGGCACTGCTGGGGCTGAAGCGGGCGGCTCCCCCGCTGAACAGCTGCCAGCCAAGGAAGAGCGCCACGATGATCGGGAGCAGCCAAAGAGCGATCAGGCGCCAGCGCTGGTTCATCGAAAGTGTGGATTTTTGAACAATTGTAACGGCGCCCCGGGCGTGCCGTGACACCAGCATGCCCCAGCGTCTTGATCAGCCGGCTTGGGCCCAGGGGCCATTCCCCTCGACCGCCTCCAAAGGGCTTGCCTCCAGGGCAAAAGGGGCATCCAGGCGCAGCGTGCGCGCTGGCATCGCCTCGAGGAGCTCAGGCCCCCCCAGGCAGTGGGTAAAGATCTCCACCTCGCTGTCCGCAGGGCAGGCGAAGCTCAGCAGCTCGAAGGGGAACACCACCCGTTCGAGAAAAAACGCGTTCGGCCCCAGGCAGCGCAGGATCACCATCCGATCGGAGGCGTTGCGATACCCGCACTCCATCCCCATGCCGCCACCTCCGTCGGCCATGTCCCCGAGGATTTCGGCGCTCACCTCGGCGATGCTCGGCTCGGGGACAACCCGGGAGGGGAAGAAGCGATCGCCGGGCGACAGCGGAGTCAAGGGCCTGGAGTCGGAAGTGTCGACCCATCTACCCATCGCGGCCGGTCAGGCTTTGGTGACGAGGGCGACGATTTGGGAATTTCCACAGGTTTGCCGGCGGCCCTGCCAGGCCGACGGCCAGGGCAGCGCGAACCGGGAGCTCCCCAAAGCTCCTCAGAGGCTGCGTAGGGCCACGATCGGATCGAGGCGGGCTGCCCGCCGCGCCGGCACCACCCCGAAGAACAGCCCGATCGACCCCGAAACCGCCGCCGTGCTGAGCACCATCAACGGTGAGATCGTGGCCGGCAAGGGTGTAAAAGCGGCCACCAGCGCCACGGTGCCCACGCCTACGGCGCTGCCGATCACCCCGCCGAGGCTGGCCAAAACCAGCGACTCCACCAGGAACTGGGTAAGCACATCGTCACTGCGGGCTCCAAGGGCCTTGCGCAGGCCGATCTCTTCAGTGCGCTCGCTCACCGACACCAGCATGATGTTCATGATGCCGATCCCCCCCACCAGCAGGGAGACGGCGCCGATCGCGCCGAGCATCAGGGTCAGGCCGCCGGTGATCGTTCCCACGATCTGCTGGGCGTCCTTCTGGGAGCGGACGGCGAAATCGTCCTCCCGCAGAATGCGGTGCCGCTGGCGCAGGAGGTTGGTGATCTGGAAGGCGGCGGCTCCGGTGCTCGCCTCGTCGCGCGCCTCCACGCTGATGAACGACAGGCTGATGCCGTAGGTGGGGTCGCGGCCGCTCAGGCGGGCCACCATCGTGGTGAGCGGCACATAGACGGTTTCATCCTGGTTCGAGCCGAACACCGCCCCCTTCGGCTCCAGCACACCGATCACCTCGAACGACTGATCGCGCACCCGCAGCCGCTGGCCGATCGCCGCCCCGCGCGGCAGCAGCTTTTCCCGTAGATCCGGGCCGATCACCGCCACATTGCGGGCGCTGCGCAGGTCTGCGTCGTTGAGGAAGCGGCCCTGCGCGACCTCAAAACTGCGCACCTCCAGGAATTCCGGGGTCACTCCCGTGACGGTGGCGTTGGCGCTCAGGCTGCCCGCCTGCACCACTTCGCTCAGGGTGATCTGCGGGGCCACACGGCGCACGCTGGGCACCTGCTCGGCGATGGCGCGGGCGTCTTCGAGCACCAGGGTCTTGGGCGTCTGGATCCCCTGGCGACGGGTGTCGTTGTTGCCGGGCACCACGAAGAGCACGTTGGCCCCCAGGTTGCTGAGCTGGCTTTCCGCCAGGTTCTGGGCGCCGCGACCGACCCCCACAAGGGTGATCACCGAGGCGTTGCCGATCACAATCCCCAGCATGGTCAGCAGGCTGCGCAGGCGGTTGGTCTGCAGGGTGTGCAGCGCCATCGCCACGCTTTCGGCAACGGGAAGTTTTGCGCTCATTGCGGCGGCCGCAGCGACGGCAGGGGAGGGGCTACAAGCCTGCCGAAACCGGGAAGGAGATGGGGCCGCGGGCACCGCGGTGCACCACCCCTTCCCTGAGGTCCAGGGTCACCACCTCGCCTTCGCGCAGGTCGGCGGTGGCGTTGGCCACACCCACGATCACCGGCACACCAAGGCGCTCGGCGATCACCGCAGCATGGCTCTGGCGACCCTCCTGCTCTGCGATCACACCCCGGGCCTTGCGGATCGCCTCCAGGTAGGCGGCGCTGGTTTCGCGCACCACCAGGATCTCGCCCGTCTCGAGGCGGGCGGCCTCCTCGGGAGAGCTGGCGAGCCGCACCTTGCCGCTCACCGAGCCGGTGCCGATCCCCAGCCCTTTGCCCAGCACGGCCGAGACAATGCTCACCTTGACCAGATCCGTGGAACCGCTAACCCCGGAGAGGGTGCCGGCGGTTTCGATCACCAGGTCCCCTTCCCGCAGCAGCCCCTGCTCGCGGGCCAACTCCATCGCCACGTTGAAGGTGCCGTTGCTGGTGGCTTCCTCCTCGATCACCAGCGGATTCACACCCCACACCAGCTGCAGCTGGCGCGCCACGTTCACATCGCTGGTGACCGCCAGAATCGGGGTGCTCGGCCGGAACTTGCTGACGTTGCGGGCCGTGGAGCCGCTTTTGGTGAGGGGCAGGATCGCCGCGGCGTTCAGCTGGCGGGCGATGCTGCTGACCGCCTGGCAGATGGCGTTGGGAATCGTGGTGGCCATGTGGCTGTCGAGCACCCGCTGGGGGTAATCGCGCTCGATGCGGCGGGCGATGCAGGCCATGGTGGCCACCGCCTCCACCGGGAAATCGCCAACGGCGCTCTCGTTGGAAAGCATCACGGCGTCGGTGCCATCGAGGATGGCGTTGGCCACATCGCTCACCTCAGCGCGGGTGGGCCGCGGGCTGCTCACCATCGAATCGAGCATCTGGGTAGCCGTGATTACCGGGATGCCGAGGCTGTTGGCTTTGCGGATCAGCTCCTTCTGCAGGAGGGGCACCTCCTCGGCCGGCATTTCCACCCCCAAATCGCCGCGGGCCACCATCACGCCATCGCAGAGGGGAAGGATCGAATCGATCGAATCAATCGCCTCGAATTTCTCGATCTTCGCCACCACCGGCGTGCTGTGGCCATGGCTGCGGATCAGCTCGCGGATCTCCAGCATGTCGGAGGGGTTGCGCACGAAGCTGAGCGCCACCCAGTCGACCCCCTGCTGCAAGCCGAAGGCCAGATCGTGGCGGTCCTTATCGGTGAGGGCCCGGATTGAGAGCTGCACATCGGGGAAGTTGACCCCTTTGTTGTTGGACAGCACTCCGCCCACCGTCACGCGGCAGTGGAGCGCCTGCTGCTCGACGTCGACCGACTCACAGACCATCTCCACCCGGCCGTCGTCGAGCAGGATGCGGCTGCCTTCGGTCACCTCATCGGCCAAGCGTTTGTAGGTGACGCAGGCGATGCGCTCGGTGCAGGCCACCTGCCGGGAAGTGAGGCTGAAGGGGGCGCCGTTGGCCAGGGTGACCGGGCCGTTCTCGAAGCGGCCGAGGCGGATCTTGGGGCCCTGCAGATCTTGAAGGATGCCGATGTGAACACCGAGCTCGTGGGCCACCTGGCGGATGGTGGCGATGCGCAGCCGATGGTCTTCGTGGTCGCCGTGGGAGAAGTTGAGCCGGAAGGTGGTGGCGCCGGCCTCGATCAGGCTGCGCAGCACCTCGGGGGACTCGGTGGCGGGGCCGATCGTGGCGACGATCTTGGTGCGACGCATCAGATCGGGCCGGACCATCGGAGCTACGCGTACAAAGGCGGAAACTACCATCCGGACCTGATTCCGACCGTCTCGCCATGGACCTCCGCACCTACCAGCAGCGCGCCCGCGAGACCGCCCGCTACCCCGACGTGGGCCGCAACACCACCTATCCCACCCTCGGTCTCTGCGGGGAGGCCGGCGAGGTGGCCGACAAGATCAAGAAGGTGATGCGCGACCGCGGCGGCGTGATCGATGCCGCTGTGCGCGATGACCTGCGCCTCGAGCTCGGCGATGTGCTCTGGTACCTCGCCCAGCTGGCCACCGAGCTGGAGCTGGACCTGGGCGAGGTGGCCGAGGCCAATCTGGCCAAGCTGGCCAGCCGCGCCGCCCGTAACGTGATCGGAGGCAGCGGCGACCGGCGGTGAGGATGTCCCAGGTTTGGCGAGTCTCCCCGGGCTGGTGCAGCGCTCCGCTGGGGTTGCTGCGGCGCCATGCCCCGCGGCTGGTGGGCCATGCGCTGGCGTTCGTTCTGGCAGTGGCGCTGCCCTGGCTGGCCGCGCCACTGCCGGCGATGGCCGCCGAGCTGGTGGTGGGGGAGGTGCGCCTGGAGCCCTGCCCGCCGGAGGATGTGGGTGCCCAGCCCGATCGCCTTGCCGGCGCCAGCTGCTGGGCCCTGCGGGGCGAGGTGCGCAACGGCGGGCGACGTCCGGTGGTGGATACCGATCTTTTCGCCCTGATCCTCGATGCCAGCGGTGAACCGGTGCTGCCCAACCGCACCCGGGTGGGTTCGATTGGCGACCTGCCGCCCGGCACAACCCCCTTCGCCCTGCGGCTGGCGGTGCCTGCGGGTACCCCCGGGCCGCTGCAGGCGCGCAACGTGCGGGCCCGGGGGTTCAGTGCACCGGTGCGAAGCCGGGCTGCCGAAGGCCAGGAGCTGCTGCCGCTGGAGCAGGCCCTGGCTCCGGAGGCGGTTCAGTAGGGGAGGGCGGAGCCCATCAGGGTCGCGCTGGCACCGTTGAGCAGGCTCTGGGCCAGTTGCAGGGCGAGAAAGGCCACGATCGCCGAGAGGTCGAGGCCACCCAACGGCGGGATCAGGCCCCGGAAGACATTGAGATACGGATCGGTGATCGCACTCACGCCCGAGAGGACGGGGTTGCTCCAATCGAGATTGGGGAACCAGCTGAGCAGTACGCGCACCAGCAGAACCAGCAGATAGATGCCCAGGGTCTGGGCGAGCACCTGCAGCAGGAAAACAAGAAGAGACATGGCGGACGCGATCCGTTCTCCAGTATGGCGACGGCAGCTGCGCTCAGGCCGCCTGCCCCCCGATCTCCAGATCCCCGATCTCCAGATCCAGGGCCAGGGTCTCGGGGCCGCTCCTGGAGGGGCGGCCCGAGGGCAGATCCTCCGCTCGCACCGAGAAGGTGCGGTGGAACTTCTCGCTCAGGCTCAGCCAGTAGGAGCGACCCTCGCTCTGGCGTTTGCGCTCGATGAAGCCCTGGGCGAGCAGCTCCTTGATGTGGTCGTAGGCGCCCGAGCCCCGCAGATCCACCAGATCCGATTGCAGGATGCGCTTCTTGAGCGCGATCGTGGCGAGGGTGCGCAGCGCGGCGGTGGACAGGTCGATCGGCAGCAGGTCCTGCACCAGATCCCCCAGGCTCTCCCGCAGCTGGAGGCTGTAGCGCTGGCCGTCCTGGTGGATTTCCAGGGCCGTGTCGCGGTGGGCGTAGTCCGCCATCAGGGTGATCAGGGCCATCTCGGCCTGCTCGCGGCTCACCGCGGCGATCTCAGCCAATTCCCCGAGGCTCAAGGGCCGCCCCTTGAGATACAGGATGGCTTCGAGGCGGGCGGGCAGGGAAAGGTTCACGCCTCTGCCTTCGCGGCTGGCGTATTCCCAGGTTGCCTCGCCACGGGGCTCGGGGATGGCGTCGAGGGGCCCAGGAGCGGGGTCGGACTGGCTGGGCATGGAGGGGCTCCAGCGCGGGCACCCCGCAACGTATCGCAGCCCTCAGACCCCCACCAGCCCGGGGGGTGCCGCCAGCCGGGAGGCTGGTCCGAGGAAGATGCGATAGGCGGGGTTGTCGGTCTCCTCCCAGTGTTGGTAGGGGAGATCCGCCAGGAAGGCCTGCCAGTCGCCCAGCTCCGCCTCGGGCACCTGCACACCCACCACGATTCGCCCCACGTCGGCGCCGTGGTTGCGGTAGTGAAAAATGCTGATGTTCCAATTGGGGTGAAGGGCGCTGACGAAGGCCATCAGGGCCCCGGGACGCTCCGGAAACTCGAAGCGATACAGCAGCTCCCGACCCTGCTCCAGGGCCGCTCCGGCGCTGGCGGGCAGCCGGCCCCCCACCATGTGGCACAGATGCAGCTTGGCCAGCTCGTTGTCGGTGAGATCGTGGCAGGGCAGGCCGGCGGCCTCCAGGGCCGCCATCAGATCGGCGGTGTCCTGCCGGTCACGGATCTGCACCCCCACAAAGATGTGGGCAAAGCGGGGATCGGCCAGCCGGTAGCTGAACTCGGTGAGGCTGCGGGCCCCGAGCACCCGGCAGAACTCCCGCAGGCTGCCAGGCTTTTCGGGGATCTCCACCGCCAGAAGGGCTTCGCGCTTTTCCCCCAGCTCCGCCCGTTCGGCCACGAACAGCAGCCGATCGAAATTCATGTTCGCGCCGCAGGCCACCGCCACCAGGGTCTGGCCGCGGAGGCCGCGGGCCTCCACGTCCTTCTTCATGCCCGCCACCGCCAGGGCGCCGGCGGGCTCGAGGATCGAGCGGGTGTCCTCGAAGACGTCCTTGATCGCCGCGCAGATCTCATCGGTGTCCACCGTGACCATGGCATCCACGTATTGCTGGGCCAGGGCGAAGGTGTGTTCACCCACCTGTCGCACCGCCACGCCGTCGGCGAAGAGCCCCACCTGCTCCAGCCTCACCCGCTCCCCCGCCGCCAGCGAGCGGGTCATGGCGTCGGCATCCACCGGCTCGACGCCGATCACCTGCAGGCGCGGCCACAGGCTTTTCACATAGGCGGCCACCCCGGCGATCAGCCCGCCGCCGCCCACCGCCAGGTAGATCGCATCTGGCGGTTGGGAGCACTGGCGCAGGATCTCCAGGCCGATCGTGCCCTGGCCGGCGATCACATCCGGATCATCAAAGGGATGAATGAAAGTGAGGCCGCGCTCGGCCTCCAGCCGCCGAGCTTCGGTGTAGGCCTCGTCGTAGGTGTCGCCGTGCAGCACCACCTCGGCCCCGCGGGCGGCCACCGAGCGCACCTTCACCTCGGGCGTGGTGACCGGCATCACGATCACG
>CANEWU010000084.1 GCA_947442825.1 Synechococcaceae cyanobacterium | reverse complement strand
GAAACCTTGTACTCCGGGGTCACGTTTCCCCTGGTGGAGCCGGGCCTCCGCCAGGTGGTGCGGCTGGGTTATCGCCGTGTGGTGGTGTTTCCCTACTTCCTGTTCTCCGGGGTTCTGGTCAGCCGGATCGTGCAACACAGCCGCCTGGTTGCGGCGGACCACCCCGGGGTGGAGTTCCTGGAGGCCTCCTATCTGGGGGATCACCCCTCGGTGCTGGCCACCTTCCGGGAGCGGGTGGCCGATGTGCTGCGCGGCGACACCGATATGAACTGTTCGCTGTGCAAGTACCGAGCCCAGGTGCTCGGTTTCGAGCAGGAGGTGGGCGCCCCCCAGCACAGCCACCATCACCACGTGGAAGGGTTGGTGGAGAGCTGCACCCTCTGTGAGCGGGAGTGCACGGGCGCCTGCCAGCCCGACGGAGTCCCCCTGCCCTTGGGTGGCCCAAGCCATGGCCAGGGCGACCACGATCACGATCACGACCACCAACATGATCACGCGCACGGGCACCACGGGCATGCGCCGTACCCCCACGCCGACCATCCGCTTGGGCCCCGCACCCTGCGCCGTCCGCCAGGTTGAGTGCGCCGGCTGAACGTTCCCGGCGTCTCATCCCAGCCCGCGACCCACTTGACTCATCCGCATCAGTTTTTCTGATTAATCCGGGCTTTCCCCATTTGATTCGTGTTTTCCGCCATCCAGGCCCTGGTTTTCCACAGATGGCGGCGGTCGGGGCATCCAGCGGCGGCCGATCTGGGGAAACAGGGGAATTGCCCATCCTCGCCTTGACAGCTTTGGCTGACGCTTGCCCCGGGCCCCCCTGGCTGCGGTGGGCCGCCTGTCGCCCTTTCCGCTGCAGCCAGTCTCAGCGGAAGCCAGGCTGGGTTTGCCCATGGGGCTCCCCTTTGACGCCGCCCCACCTCCTGTGGCGTAGTGGGGCGCAGACACGGATGGGTCAAAACGCCATGGGCATGGATTTGCGGTTGCCGTCGCAGGGCGATCCTGGCCAACAGGACCTTCCGCCCAGCGCGGACAGCGCCGCAGGATCCAGCGTTGATCCCGAACGGGCACCAACGTGCGTGACTCTTGAAGCCGAGGTGCCCGAGGTGTTGTTCCAGGGCATGCGCAGCTTCCTGGAGAACCATCCGCAGTGGGATCAGTACAGCGTGATCACCTCTGCGCTCGCTGGCTTCCTTTTTCAGAACGGCTGCCACGACCGCAGCGTTACCCAGCACTACCTCGACGGACTCTTTCTCCGCCCCTGAGGAGAGAGATCCCCCAGCCCAGAAGGCCAGAGCATGCGGCCAGGAAATTCGGGCAAAAAAGAGCGGGGGTGCCAGCCCCCGCCTGGTTTTTCTCCCTTGCCCGACCCGATGAAAGGTCGCCCCGCCATTGTGCAAATACCCGCCCGGTGGGACTGTGGTCATCGACACCAGAACCCCATCCCTGTGGGCGTTTGCCTACAGGCCGCGCTCCCGGGCAGCCGCCTCGCAGGCCCGCCAAGTGATTGCCATCTCGGTGAGGGTGGGGCTCTGCCAGCCGGCGCTGGGCCAGCAGGCCCCATCCACCACCAGCACGTTGCGGGCTCGCCAGCAGCGGTTCCAGGGGTCCACCACTCCGTCCTCCTCCCGGGCGGCCATGCGGGCGCCACCGAGCTCATGGATGTAGTAGCCAGGCGGGGGCGCAGCGGGCGAAACCGCCACCGAGTGGCGCACCAACGGCTCCAGCAGCGGCACAACGAACAGATCCTCGATCGGCTGGATCTCTCCCCCCGCCGCTGCCACCACCGCGGCCATGCGGGCCTGCATATGGGCCACCATCGCCCGCTCGTTCTCCCGCCAGCGGCACTCGATCCGGGGCACCGGTAGCCCGTCGCCATCACGCTGCTCCCCATCCAGCCACACCCGGTTGTCGGGGTGGGGCAGCACCTCGCCGTGGCCGATCAGGAAGCCCACGGCTCCCCTGGGGTGGCGGCGCAGAGCGCGTGGTGGATCGAAGCGTTGCACCGCCGTCCACAGGCCGTAGCCGCGCCGGAAGCCGAGGCTTTCCCTTTCCAGCGGGTGCCCGGCCAGATTTACGGTATTTGGGATAAAGGCGCTGCCGGCACCGGAGAGCTCGGCGGGCTCCTCGGGCGGAGGCACATCCGGCAGCACAAAGAAGCGGCTGCTGGAGATGTGGTCCATCAGGAAGCGCCCGAGGCAGCCGGAGGGGTCCACCAGGCCGCCGGGCCGCAGGTTTTCGCTGGAGTGCAGCAGCAACCGGATGGTCTCGATCGTGGAGGCACACAGCACCACCAACGGGGCGCGCACCAGTTCCTGGACACCGTTGGGGAGGGCCAGCACCACCCCATCCGCCTGCTCCGCTCCCTCCTTCATCTGCAGATGGCTGACCACGGCCCGGCTGCGCAGTCGCACCCGCCCGCTGGCCAGGGCTCGCGCCAGCGTGATCCCCTGGGCGCTGGAGCGGGGCCAGGGTCCGTCGCTGGCGGGGCGATGCAGGGGGAAGCCCCGGGAGTGGATGAACGGCAGCCCCAGCTCCCTGCCGATGGCCTCCTGCAGCCGCCGCTCCCCTGGGGTGAAGGGCAGCGGTGGCTGGAAGCGGCCGTCGGGCAGCTGGGGCAGGCCGTCGCAGGCGCCATGGACCCCCAGCAGCGATTCCAGGCGGTCGTAATAGGGGGAGAGCTCGGCGCTGCCGATCGGCCAGCAGGGGCCCACCCCATCGCGTTCCCCAGCCCGGAATTCGCTCTCCGAGAGCCGCAGGGTGATGCCTCCCCAGGTGAGGCTCTTGCCGCCCACCTGGCGGCCGCGGGTCCAGAGGAATGGGGCATCCGGCGGAGTGAGCCAGGGATGGCGACGCTCGTCGAGGAAGAGATCGGGGTTGTGTTTCCAGTAGCCCGGATGGTTGGCCTGCTGGCGATGGCGACCGCTGCTGAGGCCGACCAGCCGGCGCAGGCTGTTGAGGGGTTCCCGGCCGAGGGCCTGGGCGGGGGTTTTCTCCGGCCCGGCCTCCAGCACCAGCACCCGCAGACCCGCCTCCGCCAGCACCATCGCTGCCACCCCGCCGGTGGCTCCGGCCCCCACCACGATGGCGTCTGGCTGGAAGCCGTCCTCGGGTGGGGCGGAGGGGGCGGGCATGGGCGGGGAGCGCGGCGGGCGGGCGGAGCCTGGCCCATACAACAAGACCCGGCCATCGCGAAGAGGGCCGGGTCTTGGAGATGGTGGCGGGGGCGAGATTTGAACTCGCGACCTTCGGGTTATGAGCCCGACGAGCTACCAGACTGCTCTACCCCGCGACGGGCATTCGGCTGGCTGCCGATGAAGTCATCTTATCAGCCGGCCTGCCGGCGTCTCAGTCGAAGCGAAGCTCGCCCCGCACCTCCAGCCGCAGATGGGGCGCCGGATGCTGAAAGCGCTGGCGCAGGTCGTCGAGGGTGAGGGGGGTGAGCCAGTCGAGCTGCTCCAGCAGGTGGAGGGCCACCGCCTGTTTGGCCCGCGAGGAGCCGTCTTCCGCCTTGATGGCCACCCCCAGCCCCTCGCCGACGCGGCTCAGGCACTGGATCCCCTCGGCGCCCCCCTTGCTGAGCACCTGGCCGTGACCCAGGGCCATCAGTTCGGTGTCGAACCGTCCGGGGCCCGCCACCAGCTCGGGGTGAGCGAGCATCGCCCGACTCAGTTGCTCCAGATCGGCCTGGGCACCGGCCCCCAGGTGGGCGAACAGCAGCGCCATCTGGGCCAGCTGCAGCTGCAGGGTGGGGGCGCCGCAATCGTCGCGGGCGCTCACCAGCTCGTCACAGGGCAGCCCCAGCAATTCCCCTACCCGCTTGCGCACCTCCTGGGTGAGCGGGTGGTCAGGCTGCAGATAGCTCTCCAGCGGCCAGTGCAGACGGCGGCAAGCGGCAAGAAAGGCGGCGTGCTTTCCGGAGCAGTTGTGCTCCAGGGGACTGCCGGCCCCCTCGGGCACGGGACACTGCAGCTGGGAGGCCTCCAGGTCGGCGCCCCAGAGGATGCGAAAGGCTTCGCGGGCATGGGCCGGGCTACCGGCATGGGAGGCGCAGGCGATTGCCAGGCCCCTCTCGCCGCAGCCCACCCACTCGGCGGCCCCACTGCTCACGAACACCGTCGCCTGGAAGGGCTTGAGGGCCGAGCGCACGAAACTGAGCTGCTGGGGGTCGCCGGCCCGCATCAGCACCCGCCCGCGCGGATCGCAGACCACGGCATGAACCCGGTGGCGCGATTCCAGGATGCCCTCCCGAAGCAGGCGCACCTCCAGCGGCGGCACCCCGGGACGCGTGGAACCGCTGAAGCTGGAGGACAGGGACATGGATCGGCAGGGGAGAGTCCGGTCTCGTGTCAGAGAGCCTGACAGACCCCGGCTCCGACCAGCAGGAGGGAGCCGGCCAGGGCCATGCCACGGCCCAGGCGAACGAGCACAGGAGCCACCTCGTGGCGTGCCACCAACAGATCCTGCTGGCGCCAGCCGAGCGGTTTCTCCCACACCTGGCCGTCATACCAGCCCGATTCCTCGTACTCCACCCGCTCACAGATCAGGCGGCGGTGCACGTAGCGCCAACCCAGCCATTGGCGGCAGAGCAGCAGCAGGGGGAGGAGCACAGCGGCTACGGCAGCGGCCGACAGCAATCGGGGGAGGTCGTGGCGCAGGGGGATGCTGCCGGTGGCCACCAACAGGCACGGCCCCAGGGCCAGCAACCAGGCCAGCACCAGGGCGCGTAGCAGGCGGGGGCTGCCGGCCGCCGGCCAGGCAAAAAACCAGGACTCCAGCAACTGGGCGTACTCCTGGAGCGGCCGTTGTTCCGGGGGCACCGGGCAGGGGGCGGTCTGGGCCGGCAGGGGCGCGCGTTCGCTCATGCCAGCAGCGCGGATGGACTCACGTAGCGTTGTTGTTCGCCATGGCCCCAGAACGACTCGAGGTCGTAGAAGCTGCGCTCCTGGGGGGTAAGCACGTGCACGATTACTTCGCCGTAATCGATCAACACCCAGCGGCCCTCGCTCTGCCCCTCCCCCCGCAGGGGCAGGCGCCCCGCCTCGCTCTCCAGCCGGTCCTGCACCGAGCGGGCGATCGCTCGCACCTGCACATCGGTGAGGCCGCTGCAGATCACGAACCAGTCGGCCAGGGAAGAAACCTCATCCACGCGGATCAGGCGGATATCCACCGCCTTGCGGTCGTCGCAGGCTTCGGCGGCGAGGCGGGCCAGGGCCTCGCTGTCACCTACGGGGAAGGCATCAGCCATAGACGTTCTCGCTGGTGACGGATTGGCGGGATCCCTGCTGCTGGGCCATTTCCGCCCGGGCCTTGCCGGCGCTCTTGCGCAGGGCCTCCAGGCGGTTTTCGTAGAAGGCGCGGCGGCGCTTCTTGCGGGTCTGCTCCACCAGCTCCTTGAGGGCCCCCCCCAGGCTCTTGTAGGCGTTGGGGAGGCTGTAGCCGAAGCGGCAGGCCAGGTCGATCGCCCGCTCGTCGGCCGTGATGGCGTCCTGCAGGCGTTTCTCGGAATTGTTCTTGAGATAGAGGCGGTAACCGGCGAAGCCCGAGAGGCCCATCGCCATCAGCAGCAGCAGGCCGTCCTGCACCCACAGCTCGCCGATCGCCCCGCCCAGGCCGATCGCCAGGGCCGCCATCTCCCAGCCGTCACGGGGCACCGCGTCGTTTTGGATGCGGCCCACCTCGTGCCAGAACAGCAGGTTGCGGTGGTCGAGGGCGAGGGCGTCCCACTTTTCGAGATCCACCTGGATTTCGATCTCATCACGGCCGATCTCTTCGATCGTGACCAGAGGAGGGTCGACGGAGGCGGCCGCCTCCACGAACACCCAGCTCTGCATTTCCGGGGGCAGCAGGCCTTTCAGTCGCTGGAGTTCGCTCATCGAGGCTGGCGCTGGCTCATCAAGGAGGGTTCGGGGCGGCGTGCCGCGAAAGGCAGGGGAAGGGAAAGCCCTTGTTGCACGTTAGCGATGCTCACAGGCGCGGGGGCGGCGGGAGCGGGGGAGGGAAGTCCGGTCCGCGTGAGAGGCTGGAACCGAGTGGTCCATCCTCGCCCATGCCCCGCCGCACGGATCTCAGGCGCATCCTGCTGCTGGGGTCCGGTCCGATCGTGATCGGCCAGGCCTGTGAGTTCGACTATTCCGGCACCCAGGCCTGCAAGGCCCTGCGGGCGGAAGGGTTCGAAGTGGTGCTGGTGAACTCCAACCCCGCTTCGATCATGACCGATCCGGAGCTGGCGGATCGCACCTACATCGAACCGCTCACCCCAGAGGTGGTGGCGCGCGTGATCGAGATCGAGCGTCCCGATGCTCTGCTCCCCACGATGGGGGGGCAGACCGCCCTCAACCTGGCCGTCGCCCTGGCGGAGAACGGCACCCTCGAGCGCTTCGGTGTCGAGCTGATCGGCGCGAACCTGGAGGCGATCCGCAAGGCTGAAGACCGGCTGCTGTTCAAGGAGGCGATGAACCGCATCGGCGTGCGGGTCTGTCCCTCCGGCATCGCCAACGACCTGGAGGAGGCTCTGGCGGTGGGCGAAACGGTCGGCGGCTATCCGCGCATCATCCGCCCGGCCTTCACCCTCGGCGGCTCCGGTGGTGGCATCGCCTACAACCCTGAAGAATTCCGCCAGATCTGCCAGAGCGGCCTGGAGGCCAGCCCCGTCTCCCAGATCTTGATTGAACAGTCATTGCTGGGCTGGAAGGAGTTCGAGCTGGAGGTGATGCGTGACTCCGCCGACAACGTGGTGATCGTGTGCTCGATCGAGAACCTCGATCCCATGGGGGTGCACACGGGCGATTCGATCACGGTTGCCCCCGCCCAGACCCTCACCGATCGCGAGTACCAGCGACTGCGCGATCAGTCGATCGCCATCATCCGCGAGATCGGTGTGGATACTGGTGGCAGCAACATCCAGTTTGCCGTCAATCCGGTTGATGGCGAGGTGGTGGTGATTGAGATGAATCCCCGCGTTTCCCGCTCCTCCGCGCTGGCCTCCAAGGCTACGGGTTTTCCGATTGCCAAGATCGCCGCCCGGCTGGCGGTGGGCTATACCCTCGATGAGATTGTCAACGACATCACCGGCGCTACGCCGGCCTGTTTTGAGCCCACGATTGATTATGTCGTCACCAAGATTCCGCGCTTCGCCTTTGAGAAGTTCCGCGGTTCCCTGCCGGTGCTCACCACCTCGATGAAGTCGGTGGGCGAGGCGATGGCGATGGGCCGCTGCTTCGAGGAATCTTTTCAAAAGGCCTTGCGCTCCCTCGAAACGGGTCACGCCGGCTGGGGCTGCGACCGGCCGGACGAGCCGCTGGAGCCCGCCGAGTTGGAGCGGCAGCTGCGCACCCCTTCGCCTGACCGGATCTTTGTCGTGCGTGCCGCCATGATCGCCGGCCGCAGCGATGCGGAGATTCACCGGATCAGCGCCATCGACACCTGGTTCCTGGCGCGGCTGCGGCTGCTGCTGGAGGCGGAGCGGGGCCTGCTTCAGGGGCGCACTTTGGAGGCGCTCGATGCCCCGGCCCTGCTGGAGCTCAAACAGCTGGGCTTTGCCGATCGCCAGATCGGTTGGGCGGTGGGCGCACCGGAGCTGGCGGTGCGCCGCCATCGACAGGCCCTGGGGGTGCGGGTGCTGTTCAAGACGGTGGACACCTGCGCCGCCGAGTTCGCCTCCAGCACGCCGTATCACTACTCCACTTATGAGAGGCCGCTGGAGCGCCTCGACAGCGATGGCCGCCTGCTGACCCTGCCACCCGCCGATGAGGTATCGCCCGAGAGCCGCCGCAAGGTGATGATTCTCGGCGGCGGCCCCAACCGCATCGGCCAGGGCATCGAGTTCGACTACTGCTGCTGCCATGCCTCCTTTGCCCTGCGGGAGGCCGGCTTCGCCACCGTGATGGTGAACAGCAATCCGGAGACGGTCTCCACCGACTACGACACCAGCGACCGCCTCTACTTCGAGCCCCTCACCCTCGAGGACGTGCTCAACGTGATCGAGGCCGAGCGGCCGGAGGGAGTGATCGTGCAGTTCGGCGGCCAGACGCCCTTGAAGCTGGCGATCCCGCTGCTGCGCTGGTTGGAGAGCGAGGAGGGCCAGGCCACCGGCACGCGTCTGTGGGGCACCTCTCCGGAATCGATCGACCGCGCGGAAGACCGCGAGCAGTTCGAGGCGATCCTGCGCCGCCTGGAGATCCGCCAGCCCCGCAACGGCCTCGCCCGCAGCCAGGAGGAAGCCCGGGCCGTGGCCGATCGCATCGGCTATCCGGTGGTGGTGCGCCCCAGCTACGTGCTCGGTGGCCGCGCCATGGAGGTGGTGTACGACGAGGAGGAGCTCAACCGCTACATGGTGGAGGCGGTGCAGGTGGAGCCGGATCACCCGGTGTTGATCGACCAGTTTCTGGAGAACGCCATCGAGGTGGATGTGGATGCCCTCTGCGATGCGGAGGGCCGCGTGGTGATTGGTGGCTTGATGGAGCACATCGAACCCGCCGGCATCCACTCCGGTGATTCCGCCTGCGCCCTGCCCGCCGTTTCCCTTTCCGCCGGGGCCCTGGCGACGATCCGCCAATGGAGCCGTGATCTGGCCCTGGCCCTGGAGGTTCGCGGCCTGATCAACCTGCAGTTCGCCATCCAGCGCGACAGCGAGGGCGAGGATCGCGTGTACATCATCGAGGCCAATCCCCGGGCCTCCCGCACGGTGCCATTCGTGGCCAAGGCCACCGGCGTGCCGCTGGCCAAGATCGCCAGCCAGGTGATGGCCGGCCGCTCCCTGGCGGAGCTGGGGCTCGAGAGCGAGCCGGTGCCCCCCCTGCAGACGGTGAAGGAGGCGGTGCTTCCCTTCAAGCGCTTCCCCGGCGCGGACACCCTCCTGGGCCCGGAGATGCGCTCCACCGGCGAGGTGATGGGGATCGCCCCCGGCTTTGGCCTGGCTTACGCCAAGGCGGAGCTGGCGGCAGGGGAGCCCCTGCCCACCGCCGGCACCGTGTTCCTCTCCACCCACGACCGCGACAAGCCCGCCCTGGTGCCGGTGGCGCGGCGGCTGGCGGAGGAGGGTTTCGCGCTCACGGCTACGGAGGGTACGGCCCAGGTGCTGCGGCAGGCAGGCCTGTCCGTCACGTCTGTGCTGAAGGTGCATGAGGGGCGCCCCAACATCGAGGACGCGATCCGCTCCGGCACCGTGCAGCTGATCATCAACACCCCGATCGGGCGCCGGGCAGCCCACGACGATCGCTACCTGCGCCACGCCGCCCTCGACTACGCGGTGCCCACGGTCACCACCCTGGCCGGTGCCCGGGCGGCGGTGGAGGCGATCGGTGCCCTCCAGCAGCATCGCCAGGTGGAGGTGGTGGCCCTGCAGGACATCCACCGGCCCTGGGGCAACGGGACCCCCAGCCGGCCTTTGTAGGCTGAACACCCCACGATCCCCGGCCCCGTGACGAGCGCCCCCCTGGCCCCCTCCGCCGCTTCCCCGTCCCCCATCGGCGAAGGGTCCCCGGTTGCACCGGGCAGCGACTGCACCGCCCTGTTCCGCGCCGCCTACGAGAACCGCTACACCTGGGATCCTGGTTTCTCCGGCTACGGGGGGCGTTGTGTGTGGGAGCGCGACGGACGCCGGCTTGAGGGGAGCTTCCGCGTGGGCGCTGACCTCAAGGCCACCGTGGAGGGCATCGAGGATGAGGCCGTGCACAAGGAGATTGCCGGCCAGCTGTGGGAGGTGGCGATCCATCGCGTACGCCGCAGCTTCGATCAGACCCACGGGGAGAACACCTTCACCGCTGGTGACACCGATGCGGTGGGCCTGGAGGTGATCATGGGCGGCAAGGCGGCCGGCGACCGCTACCGCATCAAGAACAACGTGGTGACCATGGTGCATCGCCACATCCACGGCACGGTGGTGACCATCTTCACCACGGCGGTAACCGATACCGGCGCCGGCTACCTCAGCCGCACTTACACCAGCCGCAGCAGCGACCCGGCCACCGGTGCGCCCCGGGGCGGCGAGAACGCCTACACCGACACTTTCGTGGCCCTCGCTGCCGAAGGCCCCTGGGTGCTGGCGGAGCGTCTGCTGGAGAGCGACCAGCCCGGCGGCGCCCGCGTGAGCACCCGCTTCGCCTTTGAGGATCTCCGCCCCCTCGCCTGAGGCGGGGCCCGCGAGGGGGCGGGGGCTTACCCCCTCCCCTCAGCCCTCCGGCAGGGCCGGAACCGATTGCAGCCGCTGGTTGAGCTGCATCGCCATCGACTGACGGCCCACCGCCAGGACCTTCAGGGTGTCTTCGTGCATGCGCAGCTGGGCATCAGCCACCTGCATGCCGCGCACCAGTTCCTTGAGGTCGTCAGGAAGGGTGTTGAGGTCGTAGCGCTTGCCCTCAAAGGTGAGGACCGGGGGTTGGGAGGTTTCAGCTTCCACAGACGAAAAGCGTGCTTGACCCCCCCAGACTAGGGAGCGGCCGAGGCCAGCTAGCTCTCGAGCCGGATGAACTGTCGCTCACACAATTCGCGGTAGCGCCCCCCTTGGGCCATCAGCGCATCATGGTTGCCCTGCTCGGAGATGCGACCCCCCTCCAGCACCAGAATCCGGTCGGCCTCCTGCACGGTGGAGAGCCGGTGGGCGATCACCAGCACGGTGCGGCCGCGCATCGCCTGGGCCAGGCCCCGCTGCACCGCCTCCTCGGCCTCCGCGTCGAGGGCGCTGGTGGCCTCATCCAGCAGCAGTACGGCGGGATCGCCAAGCACGGCGCGGGCGATCGCCAGGCGCTGCAGCTGACCGCCGGAGAAGTTGCTGCCCCGTTCTTCCACGCGGCTGTCGTACCCCTCGGGCAGGGCCTCGATGAAGCCTGCTGCGTTCGCCAGCTGGGCGGCCTCGCGGATGCGCTCACGGCTCGCGGGCCGGCCAAAGGCGATCGCATCGGCCACCGTGCCGGAAAACAGGCTGCTCTGCTGGGGCACCAAGGCCACCGCCTGGCGCAGCTCCCGCGCCTTCAGATCGGCCAGGTCGTGGCCGTCGAGCAGCACCCGGCCCCCCTGGGCGGTGTTGAAGCGGAGCAAGAGGGAAAAGAGGGTGGTCTTG
>CANEWU010000083.1 GCA_947442825.1 Synechococcaceae cyanobacterium | reverse complement strand
GGTCACCGTGCCGTTGTGGGGGCTGCTGCTCCGCTGGCTGCCCCCCGGCTGACCCGCTGCAGCGTCCTATGGGGCTGTTCGCCGAAGAGGTCCCGGTAGTCGCGGGCGAAATGCCCTGCGTTATGGAATCCCCAGCGGCTGGCCAGATCCATCACCCGCACGCTCCCCGGCTCATGCAGCAGCAGCTGGCCATGAACCCCGTGCAGCCGCCTCAGCTTCAGATAGGCCATCGGACCCATGCCCAGGTGCTCGCGGAAGCCGCGCATCAGGCTGCGGCGGCTGGCATAGACCGTGCTGCAGAGATCCTCCAGCGTGATCGGGGAGGCGGGGTTTTCGCGGGCCCACTCCTCCACCAGTTTCACCAGCTCCATGCGGGAGGGTTCGCGCTTAGCCCCGGCCCTGCGCTCCAGGCCGTCCACCAGGCTTTCGAGCACCAGGGGCAGCAGGTCGCCGGCGAGCCGCCGCCGCTGCTCCAGCCGTGCCACCAGCTCCGGGGAGTGTCGTGCCAGCTGAAAGAGGTCCTGCAGGAAGGCACGCAGTTCCGTCAGCCGACGGGGTTCGAGCTGCAGCCAGTTGTGGCGCACCAAGGGCGTTTCCAGCTCCGGGCAGCCCAGCCGCTCGGCCGCCTCCAGCAGCAGGCTGCGCTCCACCCGCAGCAGCGCCAGGCCGTAGCCGTCGGGGGTGACCAGATGCACCTCGCGGGAGGGATCAAGTCCGTAGATCGCCTGCTCGGGCAGCGCCTGGCCGTGGGCCTGCAACCCCACCTGCCCCGGGGCGATCGGCGCCAGGGAGAGCCCGAAGGCATAGCAGTGTTGTGGCTTGGCCCCCACCGCCAGCACGGGGGTTTCCAGCCGCATCTGCAGCACCTGAATGTGCTCGAGCGGCACCACCATGCCGCTGGCCCGGAAGGGACCGGGCCGCAGCTGCATCACCTCAAGCTCCAGCCCCACCTGATGCAACAGCGCGGTGAACACCTCGATGTCGTCACAGATGAAGCGGCGCGGAAACCAGCGAGAAAGACCATCCACCACGGCGGGATGCGGTTCCCTGGTGCGCAAGCCTGACACGGAGTCCCCAGGCCGGCCGCCAGGATGGGGTCTTTCCCACGCCTGGCCTCGCCCCCACCCCATGGCCGGCCCCGTTCTTCGTTCCCGCCCATCCCGCGCCCCGCTCCAGCGTCTTGGGGCGACCGTGGCGCTGCCGCCGCTGATCCTGGCGGTCAGCTGGGCCCAGGAGCTGGTCGACCAGGTCCTCTTCGGCGGCCGTTTCAACCTGCCGATGCTGCCCAGGGGGGCGTTTTGGGGGGTGCTGACCGCCCCCTTCAGCCACGCCGGCTTCGCCCACCTGCTGGCCAACAGCCTCTGGTTTCTGCCGCTTTCCTGGCTGGTGCTGCTGCACGGACGCCGCGCCTACCTGGCGGTGTGGCTGGGGGTGCTGGTGGCGGCGATCCCGGTGTGGTGGTTCTGGCCGGTGGGCAGCCATGGCCTGTCGGGGGTGAATTACGGCCTGCTCGGCTACCTGCTGGTGATCGGCTGGCTGGAGAAGCGCCCCCTCTCGCTGGCCCTGTCGTTGTTCGCCCTGGTGGCCTACGGCGGCCTGTTGCCCACCCTGCTGCCCTTCCTCAGCCCGCCGGGGGTGAGCTGGATCGGGCACGTTTCCGGTTTCCTCGGCGGCGTGCTGGCGGCGCTGGCGATCCATCGGCAGCCCTGACCATGCCGCTCCCGCCACCGGTCGCCCTCCCGTTAACCCTGCCTCCTCCGGCGGCTCTCCTGCAACTGGAGGGGGAGTCCCTCCAGGGCGGAACCCTGCAGGGTGGGGCGCTGTTGCCGCTGGAGCGGGCCGCTGGGGGCGACACCCCCGTGCTGCCCTTCCTCGCCGCCAAGGGGCCGGTGCGCCTGCTGCTCGACAGCGGCGCCTCCTCGACGATGGTCACGCCTGCCCTGGCCCGGCGCCTCGGCCTGGCCAGCCGCCCGTTGGCTGGTGGCGCGGCGGCGTTGGCGGGCGGTGGGGGCGACTGTGCCCTGGGCGCCCCCCGGCGCACCACCCTGCCGCCGCTGACGCTGGCGGGGCTGCGGCTGGAGCGGCTGGAGGCCCTGCTGTTGCCGATCGCCGCCCTGCCGCCGGGGGTGGATGGGGTGCTCGGTGTGCCAACGCTGCGGCGCCTGCCGGTATGGGTCGATCCCCTCGGCGGGAGCCTGGCGCTTGGCCCTCCAGCCCTGGGGGCGGCGGCTGCGGCCGGTGCCCCGGTGCGCCGGCTGCCCCTGCGCTTCCACCGGGGTGTGCCGCTGCTGGAGCTCCACGGCGAGGCCGGCCCGATCCCCGCACTCGCCGACAGCGGCGCCGAGGGATTGTTCCTCAGCCCTTCCCTGGCGGAGCGGCTGGCACCGCTGGGGGCCGCCCAGCCCCTCCGGCTGGTGGGCGTGTGCGGGGAGCAGCTGGTGAGCCGCCGCTCCTACGCCGGTCTGGGTCTGCCGGGGGAGCCCGTTGCCAGTGTGGAGCGGCCGCTGGAGGGGATCGTGACGGCCAATCCGATCTTCCAGCACCTCGGGGTGGAGGCGATCGCCGGCCAGGAGCTGCTGCGGGGTCGCCGCCAGCTCTGGCGCCTGGATGCCCCGAGCCCGGAGCTGCGGTTGTGGTGAGCTTGGTGGGCCTGGTGAGCGCGCCCCTGGCCGTGGCGCTGCAGCGCTGCCTGGAGGCCCTGCAGGCGCCCCTGGGCCCTGCCGACCTGGCCCTCACCCTGGCCCTGCTGGGCCTTTACGCCGCCTGGGCCCTGCCCTGGGGGCTCCGCAACGGTTTCCTGCGCCGCCGCTGGCGGCCGTCTGCGCCGCGGCCGCTGTTGCGTCAGGCCGCGGCGCTGCTGTGGATGCCGTCGCTGGTGGAGGAACTGCTCTTTCGGGTGGCGCTCCTGCCCCGGCCGGGCGAAGGGGTGCCCACCGCCGGGGCCCTGGGCTGGGCCGCCCTCGCCCTGGCGGCCTTCGTGGCGTATCACCCCCTGGCGGCTCGGCTCTGGTATCCCGCCGGCCGCGACCTTTTCCACGATCCCCGCTTTCTGGGCCTCTGCGGCGGCCTCGGCCTGATCTGCACCCTGGGCTACTGGGCCACCGGTTCCCTGCTGTCCCCCGTGCTGCTCCACTGGCTCGTGGTGCTGGTGTGGCTGGATCCGCTGGGGGGAGCCGACCGCCTGCGAGCCCCCTCCGACTGAAGCGCGGACTGAAGCGCCTCAGCCGTAAGAATCCGGCACGAAGAACTGTTCGTTGATGGGTGGCCGCTGGTACTCGCCCTGGCTGCGGCGGGGGGGCAGTTTGATCGGTTTGGGGGTCATGTCCTCATAGGGCACCTTGCTGAGGATGTGGCGGATGCAGTTGAGGCGGGCGCGGCGCTTGTCGTTGGCGTCGACGGTGAACCAGGGGGCCTCGGGGATGTTGGTGTGGGCAAACATCGCGTCCTTGGCCTTGGAGAATTCCACCCAGCGATCGCGGGATTCCAGGTCCATCGGGCTGAGCTTCCAGCGCCGTGCCGGATCCTTCAGGCGCGAGCGGAACCGTGCTTCCTGCTCCTCATCACTCACCGAAAACCAATACTTGATCAGGGTGATGCCGCTGCGCACCAGCATCCGCTCGAATTCCGGGCACGACTGGTAAAACTCCTCCACCTGAACGGGCGTGCAGAACCCCATCACCTTCTCCACTCCGCCCCGGTTGTACCAGCTGCGGTCGAACAGCACGATCTCCCCGGCGGCGGGGAAGTGCTCCGCGTAGCGCTGGAAATACCACTGGGTGCGTTGGCGGTCGGAGGGGGTGCCCAGGGCCACCACGTTGCAACCGCGGGGATTGAGGGGTTCGGTGATGCGCTTGATCGTGCCGCCCTTGCCGGCGGCGTCCCGCCCCTCGAACACCAGGATCAGCCGGGTGCCCACCTGCTTGATCCAGTACTGCATCTTCACCAGCTCCACTTGCAGGCGGGCCAGTTCCTGTTCGTAGAGGCGGCGATCGAGGCGGGGACGGTGGCCCTCCCCGGGTTCCTGCAGGTCTTCGTAGACGGGGGAGGGGTGGTAGCGATCGGAGCCGCGGGGATCGGTTGAGCGAGCCGGCGAGGGCTGGGGGGCCGTGTCTTCGCGGTGCCGTTTCTGTTTGTCCTTGCCCATGGGAGGGAGGAAGCGCAGGATTTTCTTCGGAGCGGGATTCCCTTCGGAGGCGGTGGGCCTCAGCCGAGCGCGAGCACCTGATCGGCGCCAGGCACCCACTCGGAAATCAGTTGTTCGATGCGCACCAGCTGGTAGCGGGTCTGCTCGTTGGGGCTGCGGTCGTACTGATCGCGCAGGGCCAGCAGCTGCGCTTCGAAGGAGTGGAGGACAGGGTGGTGGTTGTGCATGGACGGAGGGGACCCCAGCGGCGTGCACCCCAAATCCTAAGCAAATCGGGAGATTGGCGCTTCGTGTCCGATCCGGCCGGCGGGCCCCATCCCGGTCAGCCATCTGGATAGGTTGACACTATGGACCTCACGCCCTTCCTTGACAGCCTGGGGGGATCCACCCTCGACGAACTGCTGCTGTCGGTGGCGGTGCAGGCCAAGGTGGCGATCGCCATGAAGGGCCGCTTCCTGCTGCGGGCCGTCTGCGAGAGCTTTCAAGACCGCAGCCGCATCGGCTGTGCCGTCACCGAGGAGCAGGCCTGCCTGGCCTATCTGGCCCGCGAGCCCTACGAGCTGCTGATCTGCACCGATCACCTCGAGAGCGGCAACGGCTTCGAGCTGGCCCGCAAGGCCCGCGGCGCCCAGCCGGCCCTCAAGGTGGTGGTGCTGGCCCTCGGCGATGTGATCCCCGCCGAGTACGCCAATGCCCCCTGGCTGGAGGCGGTGGTGGCGGAGGCCGATGTGGTCGACGACCAACGCCCGCTGCAGGCTGCCGTGATGGCGGTGATGGGCCATCACTCGTACCGCAGCCCCTCACTGCGCAGCGGCAGCCTGCCCTACCTCAGCTGCCCCCGCCTCACCCCGCGGGAATACCAGGTGCTCGACCTGCTGGCCAGTGGCCTGAGCGACCGGGAGATCGCCCGCGCCCTGGTGGTGAGCGAGGAAACCGCCCGCACCTACACCAAGCGACTGCTGCAGACCCTCGACGTCAACAACCGCCTGCAGGCGGTGCTCAAGGGCATGCGCTGTGGCATGGTGCAACTCTGAAAGTCTGGGGGGGCAATGTCCCCGGATGGGGGGAGCGATCGCCGGGGGCTCCGGGGCACAGTCGCCCCGCCTGAGCGGGTTCCACCCCGGCGATGACCCTCTCCCCCCAGCGCCCCGATCCGGCGGCGCCCTCCCCCTCCGGTGAACGCCTCACCATCGGCGAGCTTGAGGCCAGCTACTCCACCTATTGCAAGGCGATGCGTCTGCTGATCCGCGAAGGTCGCAGCCTGGCCCGCATTCAGCGCACCGTCTGCTGGCAGCGACTGGAATGCCTGCACCGCTGCCTTCCCGGCCAATACCGCGATCCGGACTATCTCTATCTTCTGCTGCGTCGTGAGATCAGTGGCGACAGCTGACGGCGGCCTCTCCCCCTAGGCTTCGCCGATCGACACCCCAGCGGATGAGCGCGGTCGCTCTGGAACTCTTTGCGATCCTGCTGCTGATCGTCGCCAACGGGGTGTTCTCCGGCGCCGAGATCGCCGTGGTCTCCTCCCGCCGGGTGCGGCTGGAGCAGCAGGCGGCCAAGGGCGATCGCCAGGCCCGGGCCGCCCTGAAACTCGCCGCCGACCCCAACGACTTCCTCTCCACGGTCCAGATCGGCATCACCCTGATCGGCGTTCTCAGCGGCGCCGTCGGCGGGGCCACCCTGGCGGCACGGCTGCGCCCTGTGCTCGACACGGTGCCAGCCCTGCGCCCCTGGAGCGAAGCCCTCAGCCTGGTGGTGGTGGTGGCGGCCCTCACCTATCTGTCGTTGGTGGTGGGCGAGCTGGTGCCCAAACGCATCGCCCTGAGTGCGCCGGAGCGGATGGCCTGCGCCCTGGCCCGGCCGATGCGGGCCCTCTCCCGCCTGGCGGCGCCCTTGGTGCACCTGCTGGGAGCCTCCACCGACGCCCTGCTGCGGCTGCTCGGCGTCCGCGCCTCCCAGGAGCCGGAGATCACCGAGGAGGAGATCAAGGCCCTGTTCCGTCAGGGCGCCCAGAGCGGGGTGTTCGAGGAGGCGGAGCATGAAATGGTGCAGCGGGTGCTGCGGCTGGCCGATCGACCGATCAAGGCGACGATGACCCCCCGCACCGAGATCGACTGGATCGACAGCGAGGCCCCGATGGAGGAGAACCTGAGCACGATCCTGGAGGGCAACCATTCGCGCTTCCCCGTCGGCAAGGGCAGCCTCGACGATTGCCTGGGTGTGATCCGCGGTCGGGCCTTCCTGGCCGCGCGGCTGGCCGGTGGCCCGCTGAACCTGGAGCCCCTGCTGCAGCCGCCGCTCTACGTGGCGGAGAACGCCCGCGCCCTGGCGGTGATCGAGCAGTTCAAGCAAAGCGGTGTGCACATCGCCCTGGTGACCGATGAATACGGCGGCATCGAGGGTCTGGTGACCCTCAACGACCTGATGGAGGCGATCGTGGGCGAATTGCCCTCCGCCGAGGACGAGGAGGATCCGATGGTGATCCAGCGCGAAGACGGTTCCTGGCTGCTCGATGGCGCCCTCGACTTCGGCGCCTTCATGGATCTGGTGCAGCGGCCGGAATGGCCCGAGGCCCTGACGGGCGGGTTCCATACTCTCGGCGGCTTCGCCATGCACCGTCTTGGCCGCATTCCCAGAGCCGGCGAACGCTTCGCCTGTGAGGGCCTCCAGTTCGAGATCGTCGACATGGATGGCAACCGGGTCGACAAGCTGCTGGTGAACCGCGAGCAGGCCAGCGATTCGGCAGCAACGACGGGGGCAGAGCCGCGGGGAGGTGGGTCCCAGTAGCCCGGGGGCCCTTTCGAGGCTGCCTGCCCCCCCCGGCCTGCCCCCCATGTTTCAGCACCCCCACCGCAGGTGGTGCCCCGCGCCGATCGGCATACGATCGGTGGCAGCGATCCGGCGCGGTTGGGCGCCTTTCCCCATGCTGGTTGGTGAGGTGTTCCTCGAAACCATGGCCACCGGGATCATCACGCAGGAAGAGATCGACTGGCTGACGACCCAGCAGGGGTCCTTCAGCCGGGAGGAGGAGGCCAAGGCGTTGCAGATCGGTCGCCTCCTCGACGAAGGACAGCTCCAGATCGGTTGCCGCCTGCTGGGCAAGGCGCGGCCGACGGCCGCTTCCTAGGCGCTCCCGCCCTCCCCCTCCTGCCGAAGGGCCCCGCCACAGCTGGATCCCGCGCCGGCCGTGCAGCCGAAGCAATGCTCGGCCGTGCGGATCGGCTCGCCCTGGGGATCCCAGGTCAGCAGGTCCCGCAGGTGGCGGCGTTCCCCCTCGGCCGGGGGCAGCTGCAGTTGCTGGTTGAAGTCGCAGTCGTGCAGGTGGCCCTGCCAGTCGACGCTGATCAGGGAGCGGCACATCACCGCCGCCATGTTGTGCGGCCGGTGGGCCCCGCGCAGGGTGGCCCGGTAGCTCTCCAGTTCGCCGCTGAGCGCGAGGCCCGCCGCAAAGCGCTGGATCGCCATGTTGGTGAGCGTGTACAGGCCGGTGAAGGTGATGCCGTGGCGTTCCGCCAGCACCCGCCGGTAGTCGGCCTCCAGGGCGGCCTGGGGTGGGGGCAGGCGGGCTCCCTGTGGGTTGAACACCAGATGCAGGTCCAGCGCCCCTCCCGGCTGGCCGTAGCCGAGGGCGTTGAGCCGCCGCAGCCCCGCCAGGCTGGCGGCGAACACCCCGTTGCCCCGCTGCCGGTCCACGTTGTCCTCCAGATAGCAGGGCAGCGAGGCCACCACCGCCACCCCCTGATCGGCCAGAAAGGCCGCCAGGTCCTCCTGGCCGGGCTCCTCCAGGATCGTGAGGTTGCAGCGGTCGATCACCTTCACCCCCGCGGCGCGGGCATCGCCCACCAGCGCGCGGAAGCCGGGATGGAGTTCGGGGGCGCCGCCGGTGAGGTCGAGGCAGCCCAGGCCCCGGGCCTGCAACACCGGCACGATCAGGGCGAGGGTGGCGGCATCCATGCTCTCGGTGCGGCTGGGGCCGGCGTTCACATGGCAGTGGGAGCAGCTCTGGTTGCAGCGGTAGCCCAGGTTCACCTGCAGGGTGGTGAGCGCATCGCGGCGCAGCGGCGGGAAGGCTGCAGGGGCTGCCGATGGCGACGGGAGGGTCATCGGGGGAGGCTAGGGCCCCCTGCACCCCCTTGTTCCCCATGGCCCCCCAGCTGCTGCGGCCCGACCAGCGCCGCAAACAGGACCCCGGCGACGACGCCCTCTTCTACGCCGAGCCCCGCTTCGTGCAGCACCTCGACGCCGCCTTCCGGCAGCGCCTGACGGAGCTGTATCGCGAATGCCTGCCGGAGGGGGCGGTGGTGCTCGATCTGATGAGCAGCTGGGTGAGCCACCTGCCGGAGGAGGGGAGCTACGCCACGGTGATCGGCCACGGACTCAATGCGGCGGAGCTGGCGGCCAACCCCCGCCTCGATCGCCACTGGGTGCAGAACCTCAACCAAAAGCAGATCCTGCCCCTCGAAGACGCCAGCGTGGATGCGGTGCTGGTGGTGGCCGGCTGGCAGTATCTGCAGGAGCCGGAGGCGGTGGCGGCCGAGCTGGCCCGGGTGGTGCGTCCCGGCGGCCAGCTGATCGTGGCCTTCAGCAACCGCATGTTCGCTACCAAGGCGCCGCAGGTGTGGTTGGAGGGCAGCGATCGGGAGCGGCTCACCCTGGTGGCCGAGGTGGTGGCGGCCCACGGCTGGCGGGTGGAGCGGGTGCTGGCGGAATCCACCCGCGCCAGCGGTCCCCTGGGTTGGCTGGGGGGTCAGGGGGATCCCTTCTTTGCGGTGATCGCCCGGCGCGATGCCCCCAGCTCTGACTAGAACGCCATCAGTGCCGGCCCCCCGGATGAGTCCCGACCTGCTTGTGATCACGGCCAGCCATGGGGAGAACCTTCTCCTGGCGGAGCGCTTCGCCGCCAGCGCCCAGGGGCGAGGGCTCCAGGCCGAGGTGCTGGATCTCACCGAGCTGCCCCTGCCCCTGTACACCTCCCGGCGCCACGCGGTTGAGGGGATCCCGGCGGAGGTGGCCGGCCTGAGCCAGCGCCTCGCCGCCGCCCCCCGCTGGCTGATCTGCGCTCCGGAATACAACGGTTCGATCCCGCCGGTGCTCACCAGCGCCATCGCCTGGCTGTCGGTGCAGGGGGACGACTTCCGCTCCCTCTTCAACGGCCGGCCGATCGCCATCGCCACCCACTCCGGCGGCGGCGGCGTGGAGGTGCTCACCGTTCTGCGCATCCAGCTCGCCCACCTCGGCGCCCATGTGGTGGGCCGCCAGCTGGTGGCCACCCGGGCCAAGCCGGCCAAGGACGAGAGCATTGACGACCTGGTTGCCCGGTTGAGCCAGCTGCTGCCCATTGAGGTCTGAGCCCCAGTCGGAGCACCCTGCTTCTGATCCCTGTGGCCCTTCAGATCCTTCTGGCCCTTCCCAACCTTTTGCTGCCAACGCCGCCATGGCCGATCCCGCTTTGCCCCTGTTCCAGCCCCTGACCGCGGGTTCTCTCCAGCTTCCCAATCGGCTGCTGATGGCTCCGCTCACCCGCTGCCGGGCCCAGGACGGCCACGTGCCCGGCCCGCTGATGGCGACGTACTACGCCCAGCGCGCCTCGGCCGGCCTGATCATCGCTGAGGCGACGATGGTCATAGAGGGCAATTCCGCCTTCTGGCGGGAGCCGGGCATCTACAGCCCGGAGCAGGTGGAGGGCTGGCGAGGGGTCACCGAGGCCGTGCACCGCGCCGGTGGGCGGATCGTGCTGCAGATCTGGCATGGGGGCCGGGCCTGCCACCCGTTGCTCAACGGTGGCCGCCAGCCGGTGGGCCCCAGCCCGCTGGCAATCCGTGAGGGCACGGTGGCGACCCCGGAGGGGCCCCAGCCCTATGTGGTGCCGCGGGAGCTGGCGGATGGGGAATTGCCCGCGATTGTGGAGGGGTTCCGCCAGGCCGCCCGCAACGCCATCGCCGCCGGCTTCGACGGGGTGGAGGTGCATGGGGCCAACGGCTACCTGCTCGATGCCTTCCTGCGCGATGGCAGCAACCGTCGCGAGGGTCCCTATGGCGGTCCGATCGCCGGCCGGGCCCGGCTGCTGTTGGAGGTGCTGGCGGCGGTGCGGCCCGAGACCCCGCTGATGGGCCTGCGCCTCTCGCCACTCAACAGCTTCAACGACATCGAGGACAGCGATCCGGTGGCCCTGGTGCGCTGGCTGGCGGAGCGGCTCGATGCCGCCGGTGTCGACTACCTGCACCTGATGCGCGCCGATTTCCTCGGCCGCCAACAGGCGGATGTGATGACGCCGGCCCGCGAGGGCTACCGGGGTGTGCTGATCGCCAACATGGGCTACGACGCCACCGAAGCCGCCGCCGCCATCGAGGCCGGTGCAGTGGATGCGGTGGCGTTCGGCACCGCCTTCCTGGCCAATCCGGATCTGCCGGAGCGACTGCGTCGTGGTGCGCCGCTCCTCAGCCCCGATCCGGCCACCTACTACACCCCCGGTCCCGCCGGATACACCGACTACCCCAGCCTGCCGCCCGCCTGAAACGCCCGGCCTTTCCCCCCCTTCCCTGATGGCCCGCCCCGCCCCGATCGTGTTGCTGCCGCTGGCTCTGGCGGCCCTGGCCCTGCCGGCCGCCGCCCAGCAGGCCCAGGGGGGTCGGGTGTCGGAGGCCTGCGCCACGATGCCCCAGCCGGTGGTGGCGTTGATCGTCCTGGCGGTTTGTCTGGCGGTGGTGCTCTGCCTCAGCCAGATCGCCCTCCTGCTGAAGCGATCGCGCTGGTCGTTGGCGAATGCCCTCTCGGAGGTGATCGAGCTCAAGGTGCCGGTGGATGCCGCCTGGACGTCGTCCCAGGGGGATCTGCAGGCCCGCCTGGAGTCGCGCCAGGCGGCGGGGATCGCTTCCACCACTGAGACGCCCACCCTGCTGAAGGTGCTCGAGCCCAGCAGCAGCCGCCTGATCGCCCTGGTGGGGATGGTGGTGATCCTGTTGATGTACGTGGGCTTCGGATTGTTCGCCCTCTACACCTTTGGCCTCACCTGCCAGATGCCCTCCTCCACGGGCAGTGTCACCAGCTTCCTGTACAGCGGCATGGCCCTGTTCGCGCCCTACGTGGCC
>CANEWU010000082.1 GCA_947442825.1 Synechococcaceae cyanobacterium | reverse complement strand
GCGCCATCCCCGACCAGAAACCCGAGAAGCTCAACCGCCTCTACGGCGAGGTGGCCCGGGAGCTGGAGCGCCAGCTCAAGGTGCCGGTGCGCTACGTGCCGGTGGTCGACTACACCGCGGCCGTGAGCGCATTCCGTACCGGCAACCTCGATCTGGTCTGGTTCGGCGGCCTCACCGGCGTGCAGGCGCGGCTGCAGCGCCCCGGCACCCAGCTGATCGCCCAGCGCGACATCGACGCCGCCTTCCGCTCGGTGTTCATCGCCAACCGCAGCAGCGGCCTGCGGCCGATCACCTCGCTACCGGGCCTGTCGGCGCTGCGGGGCCGGCGCTTCACCTTTGGATCGGAGAGCTCCACCTCGGGCCGGCTGATGCCCCAGTTTTTCCTGGCCAAGGCGGGGGTGAAGCCCAGCGATTTCGCCGGCGGCGCAGCGGGCTTCAGCGGCAGCCATGACGCCACGATCGCCCTCGTGCAGAGCGGCGCCTATGAAGCCGGAGCCGTGAACCAGCAGGTGTGGACCACCAGCGTGATCGAAGGCAAAGCCAACCCAGCGAAGGTGGTCGCCATCTGGCGCACACCCCCCTATCCCGATTACCAGTGGCTGGCCCAGCCCGACCTCGATCAGCGCTTCGGCAAGGGCTTCACCACCCGGCTGCAGAACGCGATCCTCTCCTGGCGCAGCAGCGATCCGCAGCAGAAACGGATCCTCGCCCTGTTCGGCGCCCAGCGCTTCGTGAAGGGGGATCCGAAGCGCTACGCCCAGATCGAGCAGGTGGGCCGGCAGATCGGCATGATCCGCTGATGGTCGTGGCCCCGGGGGAAGCTCCGGCGGTGCTGGAGCTGCGTCAGATCCAGGTGGGGGGCCGGGAGCGGCCGCGGCTCACCGATCTGAGCCTGTGCCTGCGGGCCGGGGAGAGGGTGGCCCTGCTCGGTCCCAGCGGGGCCGGCAAGAGCACGTTGGTGGCGGTGGCGAACGGATTGCTGCCCCCGGAGCGGGGCACGGTGCTGTGGGAGGGGCTTCCCCCCCAGCGCTCGGGCCGGGCACGGCGACGCCAGCGCGCACGCATCGGCACCCTCTGGCAGGACCTGCGGCTGATTGAGGAGCTGAGCGTGCAGCAGAACCTCAACGCCGGCCGCCTCGCCGCCTGGGGCCCGGGCCGCACCCTGCTCAACCTGCTGCGACCACTGGAGACCGAAGCCTGTCTGGCGGTGCTGCGGCGGGTGGAGCTCGAGCCGGCCCTGCTGGATCAGCCGGTGGCCTGCCTCTCCGGCGGGCAGCGGCAGCGGGTGGCGATCGCCAGGCTGCTGCGCCAGGCGCCCACATTGGTGTTGGCCGACGAACCGCTGGCCAGCCTGGATCCGCGCCTGGCCACGGAGCTGCTGGGGCTATTGCTGGGCCTGGCGACGCCTCCCCGCACCCTGCTGCTGGCGTTGCACCGCCCGGATCTGCTGGCCGGATTCGATCGGGTGGTGGGCCTGCGCCAGGGACGCCTGGTCTTCGACCTCCCCACCACCGGCGTCGACGCAGGGCTCCTGCGAACGCTCTACGCCGGCGAGGAGGCATGAAGATCCCGGGGCCGGCCTGGATGCTGTTGCCCGGGCTGGTCCTGTTGCCGGTTCTGCTTGTGCTGCCGGGACTGGTGCATGGGGGCGGCATCGATCTGATCGGCCGCTTCGTCCTGGCCGCGGTCACGCCCTCGCTCGATCCCACGGTGCTGCGCTCGGTGGCCCATGGCCTGGGGGTGACGGTGGCCACGGCCCTGCTGGGTTGGATGCTCAGCCTGCTGGTGGGCCTTCCCCTGGGGATCGCCAGTTCCCGCACGGTGTGGCGCACCCTCAGCGGCGGGGAGGCGCCGGCCCAGCTGATCCGCCGGCTGCTGGCGATCCCCCGGGCCGTGCATGAACTGATCTGGGGATTGCTGCTGCTGCAGCTGGTGGGGCTCCAGCCGGCGGTGGCTGTGCTGGCCCTGGCCCTGCCCTTCGCCGCCCTGGTGGCGCGGGTGGTGTCAGACCTGCTCGATGCCTTGCCGCTCGGCCCGCTGGAGGCGCTGCGGGCGGGGGGAGTCCCGGCCCCGGCGGCCCTGGTCACGGCGCTCGGCCCGGCGCTGATGCCCGGCATCCTCAGCTATGGCGGCTACCGGCTGGAGTGCGCCCTGCGCAGCGCCACCCTGCTCGGGGTGTTCGGCCTGGGGGGCCTGGGCACGGAGTTGCGGCTGAGTCTGCAGTCACTCGAATTCCGGGAACTCTGGAGCGGCTTGTGGGCGCTGCTGGCGGTGATGTTGACGTTGGAAGGGGGGCTGGGGGCGCTGCGGCGGCGCTGGTGCATGCCGCCGCGGCTGGGGCTGGCGCGCGGGGGGGTGGGACGGCGGGGCCGGGAGATGGCGGTGGCCGTGCTGGCCCTGGCACCGCTGGCCGTGCTGCTGGGTGTCCTGCTGCAGGTGGATCCCCGCGTCCTCACGCACTGGCAGCCCCTGCCAGGCCTGGGGGCGGGGGACTGGCGATCGGCTCTGGCGCTGCCCTGGCCCCGCCTGGTGGCGGGAACGGTGACTCTCACGGCGCTGTCGGCCTGCCTGGCGGTGGGGCTGGCCCCCTGGCTGCTGTTGCTGGTGGCCCGCTGGCGCGGGGGCCGGACCGTGGTGCGGGGTCTGTGGGCCCTCGGACGCCTTTGGCCGCCGCCACTCACGGCCCTGCTGCTGCTGTTCCTGCTGCGACCGGGACTGTTGAGCGCCGCCCTGGCTCTGTCCTTCCATAACCTCGGCGTCCTGGGGCGTCTGCTGCTGGAGGGGCTGGAGGATGGCCCGCCTGAGGTGGAGCAGGGGTTGCGGGCGGCCGGGGTGGCGGCGGCACCAGCCCTGCTGTACGGGCGCTTTCCCGCGGTGGCCGATGCCTACCTCGCCTATGGCGCCTACAGGGCCGATGTGATGCTGCGGGAGACGGTGGTGGTGGGGCTGATGGGGGCGACCGGTCTGGGCAGCCAGCTGGTGGAGAGCCTGAGTGCCTTCGCCTGGGATCAGGTGCTGGCGCTGGTGGCCGCCTATGCCTTGCTGACGCTGGCAGGGGAGGAACTCAGCGACCAGACCCGCCGGCGGCTGCTCGGGCGCGCGCGCGGGGATGCGCCACCGGCAACGGGACTGATCACGAATGCTTAGCAATGGCCTCTTTCCCCAGGATGGGCTGGATTTCCACAGCCTGGCTGGGGTTTTTCCCCAGATGTCGCGCCTGAGAACGCGCCGCGCACCGGGGGAGCTACGGGGTCTAGGGGGAAATCTCGTCCTCCCCTTGACAAACCCTGGCCATCCACAACAAAGGGAAGGCTGGAGCAGGCGGATGCCCATGGAGCCCTTTGCAGGCAGGGGTCTCAAAAGGAGTCGCACCGCGAAACGAGAGACTGTGCGCCTTTGACGCCTGCGGCGGGACATGGCCTTATGGAGGCCAGCTGCCCTGCCACCCCCCTCCCATGGCCCCGGCCCTGCCATCCCTGCCGGCTCGCGCCGAAACCCGTAGCCCCCGCAACGGCTGCCCCTCCCTGGCCATGGCGCCCGGCATCCTGGTGCTGCAGCCCCAGGGGATGGCGGACGGCCAGCGGGCCATCGAGGCCGTCCGCAGCGGCCAGAGCGTTGTCCTCGACGCCTCCGCACTCGACCCAACCCTCGGCCAACGCCTGGTGGATTACACCTGCGGTGGGGTGCAGGCCATGGATGGCCAGTCGCGCCGGCTGGGGGAGGCGGTGTTCCTGTTCACGTCGGGCATGAGTTGCATCGAGGATCCGCCTGAGCTGATGGGAAGCTCTGCGGGCAGCCTGAGGGTCTAAGCGCGATCGCAGGAAACAGGGGCAGAGGGAAAGAAAAAAGTCCGACGGGACGAACCCGCCGGACCTGTTGACCCACATCCAGGAGATGGAAGCACGATGGAGGAACCCCGAAGAAAAGCGGAAGGCCATGGGATAGGCGCTCCTTCTTTCGGGAATAAGCGGGACGAGTAGCTGATTCGATCGCCGCTTAGGGAGAGCTGAGCTCAGATCTCCTTTTGCTCGTTATGGGCGAAACGATTGCAGAGGAGATCGGAGGCCCAATTGCCCAACGGCGGAGCGAGGTTATCCTCCCCCAGACCCTCGCTTAGGTTGCCCTGGCGCCAGCCTTTCCTGCGGTGATGGGCCCGCCGACGCAGCGGCATTCCGTGCGGGAAACCGACCCAAGGGGCCTTACTCCTCCTCGCCGCCGCTGGGGATGAGCTTGATCTGCTTACGGCCCAGGCGGATATCAAACTCGTCGCCGGGCTGGAAGCCGAGCATGGCGGTATAGGCCTTGCCGACGAGAAGGTTGCCGTTCCCCTGCACAGTGGCCACATAGGTGAGCTTGCGGCCAGGCTTGGACGATCCCTTACCTCCCCCTTCGCCAAGGCTGACGCCCTTAGCATCGAGCAGGGCTTCGTAGAAGGCGGTGAAGTTGAGCCGCTCGCCCCCATCCTTCTTGGTACTCACATAGCCACAGGCCCGCACCAGCTCGGATTTGGACACATCGCCCAGCTCCCGGACCCTGCTGAGAAGTTCGCTGCCTCGAAGCATGACATTCACCCGTCAGAACTTGTGAATCCTAAACAATGCAGGCAGCAAGATGCTGGTGGTCAGACCTGGGAATTGAAACGACCGGATCAGCGCCAGCCAGACTCGAATCACCGCGATCGCCGTAGGCGCGATCCGACGATCCACACTCCATAGCACTGATGCGGAAATGCAAAACAGTTGCTGCCGTACGCAGCCAGGGCGGCACACAGAGGGACCCGTCCCCTGTACCTGAAGCAGGGGTCGCGCCATGACCCCAACCACCGAAGCGTGCACCCGTGCTGGGCCCCGGCCACTCTGAGAGGATCGCCGCAACGCTCGGGCCCCGGCGATGTCCCTCGATCAGCTACGCCAGTTCCTGCTGCGGATGCAGAACGACGATGGCTTGCGCCAGCAGGTGCTGGCGGCCGCCACCGCCGATGACGTAGCCCAGATCGGCCAGCGGCTCGGCTACGAATTCTCCGGCGACGAGCTGCTGCGGGCTTCGGGCCAGCGCTTCGAGAAGGTCACGGTGCGCAAGAACGACATCCCGGGCGAATACAACTGAGATTCGCCTCCCCCGCAGCTCGCTGGCGCGGAGCCTGGCCTCCGCTCACACCCTGGCTTCAGCGGGAAGGGGCGCTGGGGGCCGGCTGAAAGGGCAGGGAGGAGTGGTGGAGCACGATGCGGGTTTCGCCATCCGGCTCCCGCAGGAAGCCCCAGGTCTTGTCGACCGTGGTCAGCTTGCCGCCGCTGTCGGTGAGATCCACGTTGCCCATGGTGACGGCGAAAATGCCATGCAGCTGCACCACCTGGTTGCGAATTGCACAGGCAGTCCAGGGCTTGATCGCAAAACCGGCATCGTTGGGGAACTGGGGATCGCCCCCCACGAAGTAGGCCAGGGCACCGGCTCGGGTGGGGCGGAAGGTCTGCTGGCCGCTGGTAAGGGTGGGTTTGAATGCCACAGGGCCGTATGCATAGCCGTAGGCGCTATCGAGCACCTTCTCCGCCGTGGCGCGGGCCAGGGGGAAGCCACCGGTGCGGTAGGCCCGACTGATCGAGAGCAGGGCATCACACCAGGCGCGCTGGGCCTGCAGCACCTGCGCTTCGCTGATGTTGGTGCTCATCGGCGTCACCCGGGGCGCGGTGGCGGCGGGTACAGCCGTCGCAGGCACGGCCGTCGCAGGGAGGGCGGTCACCAGGGCCGAGGCCACCAGGGCGGCGCTCAAAGCGAGAGAAGACATCAAGGGAGAATCAAAGCGGCGGGAACCTAACCGCGAAAGGAAAAAACTGACGAACTTCTGACCGCGTTGACTCAGCGCAAGCCCTTCATGGCGTCGTCAAGCCGCTGCTGATCCGCCTGGCCTGCCGCCTCCACAGCCCGCTCCACCTGCTCCACCCTCTGCTGGGGCGCTGGCTGGGGAGGCCGGGAGGGGGAGGAAGCCGACCCGCCCAGCAAGCGGACCATCAGCAGGCCCCCGACCACCACCACCACCAGAAGAGAGAGCAGGGACACGGCGGCCCGTCGCACGACTCCCATGCTGGCGGGCGCGCGGTTCGCCGGCGCTGCGGACGGGCTCCCCCAAACTGGCAACAGTCCCGAGCCCCCGCTGGATTCCCCCCCTTCCCCCTGGCTGCCCTGGATGCGGCGCGCCCTGCAGCTGGCGGAGCTGGGTCGCGGCCGCACCAGCCCCAACCCCGTAGTGGGTGCCGTGGTGCTCGATGCCAACGGCACCTTGGTGGGGGAGGGCTTCCATGAACGGGCCGGCGGCCCCCATGCCGAGGTGGGCGCCCTGCGCCAGGCGGGCGAGCGGGCCCGCGACGGCACCCTGGTGGTGACCCTGGAACCCTGCTGCCACCACGGCCGCACGCCACCCTGCAGCGAGGCGGTGATTGCGGCGGGACTGGCGCGGGTGGTGGTGGCGATGCGCGATCCCAACCCGCGGGTGGATGGGGGCGGCATCGCCCAACTGCGGGCGGCAGGGCTGGCGGTGATCGAGGGGGTGGCCGAGGCCCAGGCCCGCGCCCTCAACGCGGCCTTTCTGCATCGGATCACCACGGGACGTCCCTTGGGGCTGCTGAAGTGGGCGATGAGCCTCGATGGCCGCACCGCCCTGGCCAATGGCGCCAGCCAGTGGATCAGCGGTCCAGCAGCCCGCGACTGGGTGCATCGGCTGCGGGGGGAGTGCGATGCGGTGATCGTGGGCGGCGGCACCGTGCGCCACGACGACCCGCTGCTCACCAGCCGGGGCCGGCGCACGCCCGAGCCGTTGCGGGTGGTACTGAGCCGCAGCCTGGACCTTCCGCACCAGGCCCGGCTGTGGGATACCTCGACAGCGCCGACCCTGGTGGCCCACGGCCCGGGGGCGCCGGCCGAGCGCTGCGCGGCCCTCGATCAACGCGGCGTAGAGCGGCTGGAGCTGGCGGCCTGCGAACCGCGGGCCCTGCTGGAAGCCCTGGCCGCACGTGGCGCCAACCAGGTGCTGTGGGAATGCGGCCCGGAGTTGGCCGCCGCCGCCCTGGGCCAGGGCTGCGTACAACGCGTTGCCGCCGTGGTGGCCCCCAAGCTGCTGGGGGGCGTGGCAGCCCGCACACCACTGGGGGACCTGGGCCTGAGCGAGCTTGCGCAGGCTCCCTCATGGCATCAGGCAACCCTGGAGCGCTGCGGCGAGGACTGGATCTGGACGTTGGCGCAGCCCTTGAAGCAAGAAACGCCTTGTTCTCCTCGCTGAGCTGCTCGGCCGTCCATCACTGGCGCATCGGCAAGGTCGGCTTTGCTGCGCAGCCCCCGCTGGCTGCTGACGATCTGATTGGCCCGCTGACCCGCTGCACCACCCATTCGCGGGAACCCGACCGCCCGCAAGAACACGTCAAGCACGAGAACGGTTATCATTCTGAGCGCTTCAAGCCCCCTTGGGGTCGCCCAGGCGAAGGATCGCAGCCCGTGCGGAGATCCTGACAGCAACCCTCTGGTAGGTGTTGCTTGCGGGAGACATGGGCGAGTATTCCGGCCAACGGCGCTGAAGCGTCAACCGCGCCCACTCCTCATGCTTCCTCCTCGCTCCGGCCTCGCTGCCGCCATCAGCCTGCTGGCTCCAGCGGCCCTGGGCACCAATCTTGCCGCTGCCGCCGCTGATCTCAACGGCAGCCTCAACCTCGCCGGCGTCAGCCGCTACAGCAGCCAGGAGCAGGTAACCAGCATCAGCCAGTTCTCTGATGTCCAGCCGAGCGACTGGGCCTTTCAGGCGTTGAGCAACCTGATCGAGCGCTACGGCTGCGTGGCCGGCTACCCCGATGGCACCTACAGGGGTGGCAAGGCGATGAGCCGCTACGAAGCGGCAGCTTTACTCAACGCCTGCCTCGATCGCGTTACGGAGGTGACGGATGAGCTCAAGCGACTCCTGAAGGAATTTGAGCAGGAGCTCGCCGTTCTCCGCGGCCGGGTTGATGGCCTGGAGGCCAAGGTGGGCGAGCTGGAAGCCAACCAATTCTCCACCACCACCAAGCTCTCCGGTCTGGCCACCTTCGTGGTGGGTGCCAACACCTTCAGCGGCTCAGCCATCAACACAGGCTCGAACACGGTGAATCGAGCTCCCAATGCATTCACAGGACTTCCTCGCGCCGCCGTGCGCCTCCCCAATGCCACCACCTTCAACTACGATGTACAACTGACATTCGACACCAGCTTCTCAGGAAAAGACCTGCTGCGCACCAATCTGCGGGCAGGCAATTTTGGCGACAGCGTGTTTGGTGGTGAACCCCATTCCCTGGCACTGGCACAGCTGGAAGTTGCCTTTGAAGAGGATTGCGGCCTTGCCGACTGCGGCGACGTCGTGGCGATCGACAAGTTGTTCTACCAATTCCCCATTGGCAGTCAGTTCACCGCCACGCTCGGCGCGCGAGTGGGACAGGAGGACATGCTGGCGCTGTGGCCCAGCGTGTACCCGGCTGACACGGTTCTCAACGTGTTCACCGTCAATGGTGCCCCAGGCGCCTACAGCAAAAACCTAGGCACGGGGGCCGGCTTGTGGTGGCAGGCCCATGGACTGAGCCTGAGTGCCAACTATGTGGCAGCCAACGGTGATTCCGGTAATCCCAGTGTGGATGCCGGAGACGGTGGTGGTGGCATCGGCAACCGCTTCTCCGGCTCCACCGGCACGGTTCAACTGGCCTATCAACAGGAGCAGTGGGGTCTGGCCGCTATCTGGACGCTGGTACAACCCGAAACCCAGTTTGTGCCAGGCACGACGCCCTTCATCCACAGCGCCATTGACCACACGCTCGATGCTCTGACCAACGCCTATGGTCTCAGCGGCTATTGGCAACCGCTCCAGAGCGGCTGGCTGCCTTCGATCAGCCTGGGCTGGGGCATCAACACCACCTCCTACAGCAGCGCCCAACCTGCCGGCACTCTGCGCACCAGCCAGTCGTGGATGGTGGGTCTTCAGTGGACCGATGCCGTGATCAAGGGCAATGACTTCGGATTTGCCGTGGGGCAACCGGTGTTTGCCACAGCGCTCAGCGACGACATCACGCCGAACGACGGCAACTTTGTTTGGGAGTGGTGGTACAAGATCCAGGTAACTGACAACATCTCAGTTACCCCGGCGCTTATTTATCTCAGCCGCCCCTTTGGCCAGGTGACACCGGAAGGTGAGAGCTTCAGCCAATTCGGGGGGCTGGTGAAAACAAGCTTCAAGTTCTGATCGGCAGCTGATCTGTCCACCTCTCAGCCTGGATGAACCCCAAGGGTTTCCCTAGCGAAGGGAGCCCTGGGGAGCACCAGTTTCTTTCTGGGAAGTTGCGGCGGGAGAATTGTGCTGATGCTGATCAGGCTTGGCGGGTTTGCGGTAGCTGCTGGAACCACCACCACCGCAGGCCAGGGCGGGGGTGATGCCAACAAGCACGGCAGCGGCCAGCGCCAGGCTGAGGGTGTGCTTTGCGGTCATGGCTTCCGTGGTTACGAGGGGAATGGTGGGATGGATGTTGGGACCAGGGGATGCAGCGGTTCGTGGGGCGTGCAGCTGCTCACGCCCAGCCCTCAGTGGTGGCTGTGGGCTGAGCCACTGGCCTGGCCGTGCTGGGCGCAGGGCATCCACCGGCTCCCCATCGGATGGGCTCCGGTGCAGCCGAGTTTGCTGGCCGCTGCCTCGGCTTCCGCCTTGGTGGCGTAGGTGGCTGGGACCGCTGTGGGATTGGCCAGGGCGCTGCCCCCAAGCAGGGGAAGGACTGCCAGGCCGATGGCGCCCAGGAGCCGGAAGGTGATTTTCCTTACCAAACCGCTCGGTGCGAGGCCTAGAGTCATGGGACGGGAGCGTCAGCTAGAGAAATAACGTAGCGCAAGGCTCCAGCAGGCCGATCTCAGTGGAGTGTTCGTGTTGTCAGATCGGCACCAGGGTCGGTTGCCTAAAGTTGGAACATCTGAGCTGAGTCTGGAGGGTTATCGCTTGAAGGCTCCGGCGCTGCGGATCGGCCAGGTGGCTGAGGCCACGGGATTGCCGGTGAAAACGGTGCGCTTCTACGCCGACGAGGGTCTGATCACCACGGTGGGCCGCTCCCCTGGGGGCTACCGGCTGTTCGATCCGGCCGTGGTCGGGGAGCTGGAGCTGATTCGCTCCCTGCGGGCCATGGATGTGCCCCTGCCGGAGATCAAGCGGATCCTGGCGGTGCGGCGGGCGGGCCACTGCAACTGCGAGTCTCTGAAATCCAGCATCCATACACGCATCAGCTCCATCGACCATCGCCTGACGGAGCTGGTGGCCATGAAAGCGGAGTTGGTTCAGTTGTTGAGCTCCTGGGAGGAATGCGGAGGCCTGAAGTCGGCCTGAAGTCAGCCTGAAGTCGGCCTGACCCGCGACCAACCGCTCAGAACACCTCCAGCCCCGCCACCTCCGGGAGCACCGCCTTGCGCTTCGCCGATTCGGCGCAGCTGGCGGGGCTCGGAAAGATCTTGGCCGGATTGGCCAGCCCCGCAGGGTCGAAGGCCTGGCGCACGAGCTGCATCGTCGCCAGGTCGTCGGGCGTGAACATCCACTCCATGAAGCAGCGTTTGTCGCTGCCCACCCCGTGCTCGCCGGTGATACTGCCGCCGGCGTCGATGCAGAGCCGCAGGATGGCGGCGCCGAGATCATGCACCCGGTCCGCCACACCAACTTCACTGGCGCGGTAGAGGATCAACGGGTGCAGATTGCCATCGCCGGCGTGGAACACATTGGCAACCGGGAGGCCGTGGCTCTCGCTGAGGGCCTGGATCTGGCGCAGCACCTGGGGCAGGGCACTGCGCGGCACCACGCCATCCTGCAGGTAGTAGCTGGGGAAGCGGCGGCCCAGGGCGGAGATGGCCGATTTGCGGCCCTTCCACAACAGCGCCCGCTCCTCCTCCGCCCACGCGGCCCGCACGGTGCGGGCGCCGGCCTCGCGGCAGAGGCGGGTGGCGATGTCGGCGGCGGCCTCCACCTCCCGCACGCCGCCATCAAGTTCGATCAGCAGCACGGCGGCCGCATCGCGCGGGTATTCCTCCTTCTCCAGGTAGTCGTTGACCGCCTCGATGCAGAGGGAATCCATCATCTCCATCCCCGCCGGCAACACCCCGGCCGAGGTGACGAGCCGCACCGCCTCCCCCGCGGCCTCCATGGAGGCGAAATCCGCCAGCAACACCGCCACGCTCTTGGGGGTGCGCAGCAGCCGCAGGGTGATCGCCGTGGCGATCCCCAACGTGCCCTCACTGCCGATGAAGACCCCGCGCAGGTCGAGCTCCGGCGATTCCGCCAGGCCGCTGCCCAGGGTGG
>CANEWU010000081.1 GCA_947442825.1 Synechococcaceae cyanobacterium | reverse complement strand
TGCAGAGCCTGCACATTCCAGGGGCGGGCGGTGGTGAGGCCCTCGCCGAAGCGCTCGCTGGGTTCGTACTGGAAGGCCGGCTTCTGATTCATGGCGGCGGGGCTGACGCGGTAGGAGGCAGGCTAGGTCTGCCTTCCCCCTGGCAGCGGCCGCCGATGCCTGTCCCCCCGTCGTCCCCTGCCGATGTCGCCGCCCTGGGGTCCGACGACTGGCGGCGCATCCGCGATGCCCTGCTCTATCTCGGCCGCGACCTGCACCATCGATCCTTCGCTGTGTCCGCCAGTCGCCGCGCGCTGCTCTGGCAGGAGATGGATCACTGCCTGGCCCTGGCGGAGCGGATCGGCGCCGCCCTGGAAGCGAGTGCTGCCCTGGAGCCGGATCAGCCCCCCGCCCCCTGACGCCACTCCCCCGGCAGCGTCAGGCTGTCCAGGGCCTGGCGGCGCCGCAGGTTGGCGACGCCCAGGTAGCGCTGCTCTTGGGGATGGCGGCGCCACCAGGCGGCGGCTTCCTGGCTGAACTCCTCCCGGCGAAGGGACAACGGGGGATGGGAGGAGAAGTAATTGCGCAGCGGATCGGCCCTCGAGCTGCTGGCCCTGGAGCTCGTGCCTTCCAGGGCCCGCTGCAGCGAGGCGAATGCCTCGCCCACGGCGGCAGGGTCGTAGCGGCTGTTTGTCAGCAGGGTGAAGGCGTAGGCATCCGCCTCGTGTTCCTCCGCCTTGCTGAAGCTGTGGCGCACCAGCAGCCCCCGGGCCCGATCGGCCAGGGTGCCCAAGGTCTCGCTCCCTGTGCGCCGGCCCAGCAGCTGGAAGCGCACGGCATCGAAGCAATGCCCCAGCTCGATGTGGCCGATCTCATGGGCGAGCACCGCCACCAGTTCCGCCTCCGATCCCAGGTCTCGGAGCAGCTCGTCGCTCACCAGAATCACGCCACCGGGCAGGGCCAGGGCGTTGGGGCCTCCGAGGGCCCCGGCGCGGAAGGCCCGGTACGGGAAGGGGCGGCGGGCGAAGGGGCGCAGGGCGGCCATCAGCCGGTCGAGGTAGGCCTGGTCGGCATCGCCTGCGGCGATCTCGGCCTCGAAACGGCGCCGGTACAGATCCCCCAGGTCGCGCTCCTCAACGCTGCCCACCGGCACGACCCGGCTGGCAAGGCGGTCCGCGAGCTTGACGGGGGCACCCAGGAGCTGGAAGGGGGTAGCCAGGGAGCTGCGCAGGGGGGTAGCCGGGCGTTCGCGGGCGAGCAGGAGCGCCAGAGCCGTGCCGACGGCGACCAGCAGGCCCAGAACCAGCGCCCGACGCCGGGCCTGCCGCCGCTGCCGCCTCATCGGAAACGCTCCCGGAAGCGGGTGTAGAAGGCGTTCATCGCCAGCATCAGCAGGCCGACGCCGACGAACACCACCCCGCGCAGGGTGAGATCGGCCTGGGCCATGTCCACCGCCACCAGCCGCACCATGCAGGCCCCCGTGGCCAACAGCGCGACGGCCCGGAACTGGTTGTCCCGCAGCACGGCACTGAGGATGTAGATGGCGAAGGCCAGCAGCGCCCAGAGCAGGGTGAGCACGGCCCGGTCGTAGCGGCTGGCGAGATAGAGGGCAACCGCCAGGAACAGGGGGTAGCCAAGCCAGCGATGGGGCTGGCGGGCTACCGGGGTGCCGATCGTCGCCAGCAGGGGCAGCCCACCCGGGGCCCGCAGCGCCGCGGGTCGCAGCCAACGCGTGGCGACCAGCAACAACAGCCCCTGCAGGCCGATGGCCAGAAGGCCGATCGTCTGGGGCTGCTGCTGCCACTGGGGCGAGGCGGTCTCGCCGGTGCTCAGCATCGCCACGGTGGTGGCACTCGCCAGCCAGTACGTGAGCACCGCATACACCTGCAGCCGCGGCCCGAACCAGCGCCCCATCGCTGGGGCCAGCAGCCCGAGGGCCAGCAGCGACCAGGCGACGGGCCGCCAGAGGGCGTCCACCTCGCTGAGGATGAGCACCCCGATCGCCAGCAGCGCCAACTCCAGGACGCAGGGGTGAACGGCGCTCCAGAGGTTCGCCTTGCGCAGCGCGGGACGGGGATGGAAGAACCACCAACCCAGGAGCACCGCCAGGGCGAACAGCTGGATCAGCAGGCGGGCCCGCAGCGACAGCCCCAGCAGCACTACGTAGGCCGGACTCTGGCTGATCACCAGCAGATAGCTGACGACGTAGGCGGCCAGATAGCCCAGCCCCAGGCCGAGCGTATGCAACGACTCCTGCCGCCGCAGCCGGTTGGCCGCCTCCAGGGCCAGTAGGGAGAGAAGAAGCCAGGCCACCCCCGGCAGCAGGGGGGAAATCGGTTGGAGCAGAAGGAAGGCAGCCAGACCCAGGTCGAGGCCCAGGAGGTGCACCCCCACCAGCCGCAGGCGGGAGCGCCCGCCGCAGGCGATCGTCAGCACCGCCAGGCCGGAGAGCGCGAGCAGGGGCGGCAGGGCCACCAGGCCCCGTTGGCCCTGCAGCAGCAGGCGCAGCATCTCCAGGAGATGGGTGGCGAGCACCGTCGCCGTCACCCCCTCCAGCAGCCCGGGGGGTTGAAAGCGCCGGGCCGTGAGCAGCAGCGCCCCGAGGGAGAGGAAGCTCAGCGGAGGCTGCCAGGCGACCGGGGGTACCAGGAACGAGCCGGCAAACGCCAGCGTTGCCGCCTGCACCCCGGCGAACTCTGGGGGTTTGGCCACCCCCGGCCGGCGCTGCAACAGCGAGGAGAGGCCGGTGAGCAGGGCCGAGCCAGCGAGCAGGACGGCGGCATTGCGCAGCGGCGGCGGCCGCGGCATCGCCAGGCCCATGGAGGCGAGCAGCCCCACCACCATCAGCACCACCGACACCGTGAGCAACACCGGCCAGCCGATCCGCTGCAACCTCATGTCGCCCTGCAGCAGCCCGAGGGCCAGGAAGAGCGCGCACTCCACCAGCAACACCCCCAGAAGCAGCAGGGGATCGACCACCAGCGGCGCCAGGCTGAGGATCGCCGCCATCGTCATGGCCTGGGCGCAGAGAGTGTCGGCGAGTGCCAGGGAGGGGGCGCCACCCCGCCGCGCCCGGCGGGAGAGCAGCAGGGCCAGGGCGGCCGCCAGGGCGAGGGCCGTGGCCCGCACGGCTGCCTGGCGCGGGTAGAGCAGCAGCGCCAGGGCGATCCCACCCCACTGCAGTAGCAGGGTGGCCAGCTGCAACGGGGTGAGCGCCCGCCGCAGCGGCCTGCCCCAGTGCTGCAGCAGCAAACCGGTGGCAAACACCAGAGCGGCCGCCAGGACCCCGCCGGCGCGGACCCCAGGGCTGGCGAGCAGGCTGGTGGGCGCCGCCAGAAACCAGGAGCCGTGGAAGAGGGCGTAGGCGGCCACCACCGTCAGCCGGTGGCGGTTCCAGGCCCGGCGGCGGGGTAGCACCTGACCCAGCAGGGACACCAGGCTCGCGATCGCCAGGGTGGTTCCGTTGGCAGGGACCAGCAGCAGGGGCAGCAGGTTCACCACCACATGCAGGGAGGCGGTGGTCTGCTGGCGGGCGACCGCCGTCACCGAAAGGTTGATCGCCATCCCTACCACCAGCAGGACGAGGGCCTGGCGGGGATCGTCCAGCCAACGCAGGCCCAGCTCCGGCAACCCACCGGCGGCGACGCAGGCGAAGAGGATCAGGGCTGCTCCGCCGCTGCGCATCCAGAGGCTGAGCCGGCGCCAGCGCTGGCGCCGGCCCCACAACGCCGAGGGGAGCATCAACGCCAGGGCCACCAGGAGGGTGAGCAGGAAACGCGCCAGCGGACCCAGCCGCAGGGCCAGGCTCACCGCCAGGAAGGTGACCCCGGCCACCAGCACCAGCACACCGAGGATGCCGGTCCAGTTCTCGATCAGGGTGCGCTCCAGCCGGCGCCAGGATTCATTCCCGTTCTGGGCGGGCTTCTGGACTGGCGGGGGAGCAGGGGGTGAGGGAGAGAGTTTCGGCGGGAGCGGCAGTTCCCGAGGTGGCTTCAGCCGAGGAGGCTCCAACCGGGGAGGCTCCAACCGGGCAGGCTTCACCCGGGGGGGGGACTGCTTTTCTGGCTCGCCCAGCAGCTGTTCCAGCCGGGTCAGCCGCCGGCCCAGGTCGCGCATCCGCAGCGCCATGAAGCCGACCGCCAGAATGAGGAGCAGCAGCAGATCAGCCAAGGGAGCGGAGCCAGGGAAGACTCAACTCTTGATAGCGAAAGAGTCCGTCTGATCGCCACGGAGATGGCCGATCGTCACCGTGCGTTGCCTAGATCCGAGGTGGCGCGGTTCGTTGACGAAAGCGTTCAAAAGAATTGATCGAAGTTATCGAAATCAACAGCACGGAAATTGCCCTCCTGCACCTGGAGCATCAGCTGGCTGAGCTGCCGCCAGAGGGCTCCGGCTGTGGCCACCGACAGCACGAAGGCCACCAGCAGGGCGGCGCCACTCCCGAAGCCGAACACCTGCAGGCAGCTGCCAAGGAAGAGGGTCACGCCCAGCACAAGGCCCGACCAGGGCAGCATCGTCTCAGCGCTGGCGAGGGGCAGGAGGGCCAATCGATCCTGCTTCCAACCATCTAAACGGTTCTGCACCAGGCGGGAGAAGGTGAGGCCACACAGCAAGGCGATCGCCAGACCCACCGCCGCCACAAGATAGGGAGGGTTCTGAATCTGGGCATATTCCAGCAGGATCTCGCCGGCATCAAGATCGCCGAACAGGCCACTGGCCTGATCGAGCGCGGCCTCCTGGAGATCGATCGGCGACGGGTCGATCGGCGGCACGGTCGGGCGGTTGCAAGGGACCCAGACCCTAACTGCCCGGACCGGGGCCCGCTCAGGCCGCCAGGGGATTGAGGCGGGCCAGCATGCCGCCGGCTAGGCGGCGCGGCGAGAAGGTGCGCCGCATCAATCCCATCAGGGCCTGCAGGTCGGCGGTGTTGAGGCGATTATCGCTCACCAGCGACAGAAGCAGACGCTGTCGCAGGCTGCCGCCCTGGGCGCCAAAGAGGAGACGCAGGCCATCGCGGGCCACCGGCAGCAGATCGCTACCGTCGCCGTCGCTCTCCACCACCGCGAGCAGGCTCTCGAGACGCTCCACCCGCAGCCGGCCGTCGCCATCGAAGATCACCTCCAGGAGCTTTTCGCGCATCTCGGCCGTATCCCCGGCGAGCAGGCGACGGGCAACGTAGGGATAGGCGACGCGGATGATGCGGAAGTCGGGGTCAAGCCGCATCGCCAGGCCCTCCTGGCTGACGACGGCGCGAATAATCAGGGCGAAGCGAGCCGGCACGCGGAAGGGGTAATCAAACATCAGCTCCGAGAAGCGATCGGTGATCGCCTTAAAGTTGAAGTTACCCACGTTCTCTCCGAGGGCGCCGCCGAGCACCTCTTCCAGGGCGGGCACGATCGGCGTTAGATCAGCCCTTGGATTCAGAAAACCAAGACTGACAAAATCGCCAGCGAGGGCTTCGAAGTCGCGGTTGATCAGATGCACTACCGCCCCGGTGAGGGTGATGCGGTCGCTGTCACTGATGGAATCCATCATGCCAAAATCGATATAGGCCACATGGCCCATCCCCTGGCTGCGGCCGGCCAGGCCGAACAGGTTGCCGGGGTGCGGATCGGCGTGGAAGTAGCCGAACTCCAGCAGCTGGCGCAGGCCGGCGACCACGCCCGTGCGGATCAGGGCGGCGGGGTCGAGATGGTGCGCCTCCAGCTCTCGGGGGTTCTGCAGCTTGATGCCGTTGATCCATTGGGTGGTAAGCACCCGCCGGCTGGAGAGCCGGTGCTCCACCGCCGGCACCGTCACCTCCGGTTGGTCCGCGAAGAGGCCTGCGAAGCGCTCGGCGTTGGCGGCTTCCTTGTAGTAATCGATCTCGTCGAAAAGCGTGGCCCCGAATTCATCGATGATCTCCCCCAGCCCGAAGCCAAGGTTGAGGGGCAGATACGGGGCGGCCAGAATGCCGAGGCTGCGGATGATCACCAGGTCGCGACGCAGCAGGAAGGGCAGATCTGGGCGCTGCACTTTCACCGCCACCCAGCGACCGTCCGCCAGGCGGGCGCGGTACACCTGGCCGAGGGAGGCGGCGGCCACCGGATGGTCGGGGAATTCGGCGAAGAGGGCGGCGGCCGGAGAGCCCAGCTCGGCCTCGATCAGGGCCAGGGCGCGCCCATGGGGGAAGGGGGGCAGGTCGTCCTGCAGGCGGGTGAGCTCATCGAGCCAGTCGCGCCGCACCAGGTCGGGTCGGGTGGAGAGGGCCTGGCCCACCTTGATGAAACACGGGCCTAGCTGGCTGAGGGTGGTGAGGATGCGACGGGCCAGACGCTTCTGCACCTCCGGGTTGGGGCTGTTGGCCTGGGTGGCGAGGGTGAGGGCCAGAGCGCCGATCTGCCAGCCCACCACCAGCAGCCGGCTCATCCAGATCCAGGGACGCAGCAGCAGCCAGCGAAGGTCGCCAGCCGGCTCGTAGCGGGGGGCGTCGTCGACGCCGCCGGGGGCACGGACGGTCAGGGGGCGATCACGCGGCTGCGCAGACTCTAGAAATCGCAACCCTGCCCCCATGGCCGATCCCTGGCGGCCCCTACGGACGGTCCTGACCTCCCGCCCTCCCGTCCTGCCCCTGCACCTCCCCGCCCACGGCCGCGGAAGGGGGTTGGCGCCCGCTCTGGCCCGGTTGCTGCGGCGGCCCGGGGGGATCTGGGATCTGCCGGAGCTGCCGCAGGTTGGCGGACCCCTGGAGCCGGAGGGGGCGGTGGCCGAGGCCCAGGTCCGGGTCGCTGCGCTGTTTGGGGCCGATCGCTGTTGGTTCGGGGTCAACGGCGCCTCCGGCCTGCTGCAGGCGGCTCTGCTCGCCCTGGCACCCCCAGGCGCCTCGGTGTTGCTGCCCCGCACGCTGCATCGCTCGCTTCTGCATGGCTGTGTGCTCGGCGATCTGCAGCCGCTGCTGTTTGATCTGCCGTTCGATCCGCGCAGCGGCCTGTGGCAACCCGCCAGTGCTGCCCATCTGCAGCGGGTGCTGGCGGCGGCGATGGCCCGCCCGGATCCTCCGGTGGCGGCGGTGCTGGTGGATCCCACCTATCAAGGACTGGCGGCCGATCTGCCGGCCCTGATCACGCTGCTGCACAGGGCCGGCCTGCCGGTGCTGGTGGACCAGGCCCATGGCAGGGGCGAAGCGGTGGCGGCTGGGGCGGATCTCACCGTGCTCTCGCTGCAGAAAAGCGCCGGTGGGCTGGCCCAGAGCGCGCTGCTGCTGGCCCAGGGGCCGCGGGTTGATGCGCGCGCTCTGGAGCGCAGCCTGCTGTGGCTGCAGACCTCCAGCCCGAGCGCCCTGCTGCTGGCCTCCACGGCAGCCTCGGTGGCGGAGACCTTCTCGCGGGCGGGCGCGGATCGCCGGCGGCGGGCGGAGGCGCGGGCCGCTCGGCTGCGGCTCCGCTTGGCGGCCCTGGGGATGGCGCCGCTGGCCAACGCCGATCCTTTGCGGGTGGTGCTGGTCACCGGGCCGCTTGGTTTCACCGGTCTGGCTGCCGACGCCTGGTTGCTGCCCCGGGGGGTGATCGCGGAGCTGCCCGAGCCCGGTGCCCTCACCTTCTGCCTCGGCCAGGTGCCGCCACCGGGGCTGGAGCGCCGCCTGCCCGCCGCGTTGCTGTCCCTGCGCCGCGCCTTGGGGGGAGCGGCGCTTCCCCCGTTCTCGCCGCCACCCCTGCCGCTGCTGGCCGCCCCGGAGATGCCGACAGGCGCGGCCTGGCGGGCGGAGGCCGAAGTGGTTCCTCTGGAGTGCTGTGTGGGTCGTATCGCGGCGGAACCCCTCTGCCCCTACCCCCCGGGCATCCCGCTGCTGGTGCCGGGGGAGCGGATCGATCCGGCGCGCGCCGTCTGGCTGATCGAGCAGCATCGACTCTGGCCGGAGCAGCTGCCCGCCCGCCTTCGGGTGATCCACTGATACGGTGCTGATTCCCTTTACCGTGCGTCGGGCCCCATGACGGATCCCGGCCCCGGTGCGCTCCCCATTCGCTGGGACTTTGTCACCCCGGGCCTGCCCGACGCTCTCTTCGAGGACGCCCCCGGCTTCAGCCCCACGCCCCTGGAGCTGCGGGTGATGCTGTTGGTGCACCTGCGTCCCCGCGCCGACTCCCTGGTGTGGGATGTGGGCGGCGGAACCGGCGCCCTGGCCCTGGAGATCGCCCGTCTGTTGCCCGCAGGGATGGTGCACACCTTGGAGCGGGATCCGGAGGCGATCGAGCTGCTGGAGCGCAATCGTCAGCGCTTCGGCATCCAAAACCTCCACATCCATGCTGGTCGCGCCCCGGATGACCTGGCCGCCCTCCCCCCCCACCCCGACCGCGTGCTGCTGGAGGTGGGCAGGCCCCTGGGGGACGTGTTGCGGGTGGTGTGGGAGGCGCTCTGTCCCACGGGCCGGCTGGTGATCAGCACCGCCAGCCTGGAGGGGTTGGTGGATGCCACCGATACCCTCAGCCAACTGGGTGCGCGCGACGTGCAGGTGGTCCAGGCCACGGTGCATCGCATGCAGCGCCGCGGCAGCCAGGCCAAGCTGGCGGCGGCCGAGCCCCTGTTCATGATTGCCGCCGAGCGCTGAAAAGCCCGCTCCCCTGCCGCCCTTGCCCCCGACCGTCCGCCCCCGCCGCCCCGCCACCTCCCTGGCCCGCCTGGCCAGCGGCTGGGCCGTCGGCGGCTTCGGGGCCCTGGTGGTCTGGCTGGGGGGCTGGTGGTTCACCCTGGCTGTGGGCCTCATCGTCCACCTGGGTCTGCAGGAGTTCTTCCGCATGGCCCAGTTCAAGGGCATCCGGCCCGCCACCAAGACCACGTTGGTGGCGGTGCAGTTGATGCTGCTCTCCACCCAGGCGGCTGCGGGCGGTGGCTGGCTCGGTGCCGATGTGGCCGCTGCCGTGCTTCCTGCCTCCGGGGCCGTGATCTGCGGCTGGTTGCTGCTGCAGCCGGTCACGGGCACGATCGCCGATGTGGCCGCTTCTGTGTTTGGCCTCTTCTACCTGGGCTTCCTGCCCAGCCACTGGATCAAGCTGCGCGAATTGTCCGATGCGGCCCTGGTGCCGAACCTCGCCGCCCAGGGCTGGCCCGGCAGCGCCGGTCTCGCCCTCACCCTGCTGGCCTGTTTCCTGATCGTGGCCACCGACATCGGCAGCTACGTGATCGGCCGCCGCCTGGGCCGCCATCCCCTCTCGCCGATCTCCCCGGGCAAGACCGTGGAGGGCGCCGTGGGCGGGCTGCTCTGCTCCCTTGTGGTGGGGGCTTTAGGGGGGCACCTGCTGGGCTGGCGCATCGGCTGGCTGTTCGGCGGTGTGCTCGGCGCCGTGGTGGCCGTGTTCGCACTGGTGGGAGATCTGACCGAATCGATGATGAAGCGCGATGCGGGCCTGAAGGATTCCGGCGATGCGATCCCCGGGCACGGCGGCGTGCTCGACCGCATTGACAGCTATTTGTTTGTTCCGGCGGTGGTGTACACCCTCGTCACCCTGGTGCTGCCGTGGCTGCAGCGGCGCTGAGCGACTTCGGGATCAGTTGGTCAGGAAAGCCTTACCGTGCAGCCGTCGCTGCGCCGCTCCGCTTGACCGACCCTGCGGCGTGGTGTTGAATCTTGTGAAGTTCTGCGTCAGCGCAGCTTCTCACCCCCAGTTCGAATCTCGTTCGGACGCACAACCTTATGGCCATGATTGAGGCACCAGTGCTAATCGAAACCAAAGGAACCAATATCGCCGGCCAGGCTTTCTGCACCCAGAGCTCCCTTTCGGTCCATAGTTTCACTGTAGACGAAGCCAACAACGTCGTTGCAAATCCTGATCGCAGTGGTGACTACCGTCACCATACCGATTACGAGCCCAACCCCTGGCTTCTCCTGGATTTTGGTGCTCCGGTCCGTTACGACGAGATTCTGGTCTTCAACCGTTTGCACCAGCCCCAGCGCGCCCGCACGTTGGTTGTGGACATCTCCATTGATGGTAAGGGCTGGCATCGCATTCACACCTGTGATCCCGAGGCCCCTCCCTTCGGAGGCACCGATGGCAATCCCCTGCGGATCGTGACCCCCGGCTACGAAACCCGCTTCATCCGCTTCCAGCTGCAGGAGCCTGAATTCCTGCACTTTGTGGCGGTTGAGGTGTACCGCTACGACGACTGATCCCCCACCCGTATTCCATTGACGCTGCCGCGTCGCTGCTGCGCGGCCCTTCAGGGTTGAATCGTGGTCCGACCTACCAGCTCCAGGAGCCCCGACCCCAGGGTCGCTCTCTCCACCTGGATGGAATCATCCATGGGCAGGCTCATCGCCAGCTCACCATTCTCGCTGCGGAGCGCCACCGTTCCCGCCTGAGCTTCCACGCGGGTGGTCCGCTCCACCGGCGCCGCCTCAGGGCCGCTGGGTATGGCCTGCAGCACCAGCCGATCCTCCTCGAGGCGCAGACCCGACAGCGGCCGAATTCCCAGCAGGCCCTCCGCCAGCTCATCCCCCAACCAACTCCAACTGGGGTGGGCCAGGGATCGGTTCAGACCCTCGCCGCTGAACACGATCGATCCCGCCACTTCAAAGGGGTTTTCCAGCTCCAGCGACTGCCGCCGCACCAAGGACCCCATCCGCACCCGCATCGCTTCACCCCGTAGCCGCACCTCCGCCAGCTCCAGGTCCTGGTAGCGGACTCCCCGGGCCTGCACCCGCACACCCTCCAGCCTGCCGCGCAGCAACTGAAGGGCGCTTCCCTCCAGGCGGATCTCCAGGGATTCGATCGCCTGGCACTGCTGGCGCACCCAGAATTCCAGTCCGCGCGAGAGCAGGCTGAGCACCGGCCCAGAGGCCGCATCCGCCGAGGCGGCATCCCCGGTTGCCGCGACGTCCTCAGCCATGGTGCGCAGGGGGGGTGACTGCCGCCGTCCTACCCCATCCCCCTCCCCCACGGCCCCCTTCCTGGGCCACCGTCAACAGCCGCCCTCCACCCGTACCGGGAGGGTGTAGTTGTCGCCGGTGGCCAACGAGCGGAGCAGCAAGCGGCCATCGCCGCCCCATCGATGGGGTGTCAGCCGCTGGGTCGGGAAGCGCAGTTCAGCGCTGTAGCGCCCCACCCGCCATGCGAGAAGCCACAACGGCAAGGCAGAGGGGCCCGTGGCCTCGGATTCGCTCCAGCGGCGGGCGGGCTCCAACGCGAAGCGCTGAAGTTTCCCCTGGATGCGCATCACCCCCCAACCCCCGTCCAGGGACCAAGCGGCGAGCAGCGGCTCCCCCGGCCCGCTGCGACGTCCGGGGCTGCGCGGGCGTACGAGGCCGAGGCAGCCCCGCAGGCCGGCGCTTTCGGCTCGGAAGGTCTGCAGGGGCGGGGCGGCATCTCCATCGTCGGCTGCCGTCCCTGGCGGGATGCCCCCCAGCACCACCGCCAGGGCCAGCAGCACGGCGATGGTCGGGACGCTGGCGGGCGCGGCTTCGGGGAGCACGGTGACTGCGGGAGGCATGGAATTCAC
>CANEWU010000080.1 GCA_947442825.1 Synechococcaceae cyanobacterium | reverse complement strand
CACGTTCGCGCTCCAAGCTCACATAGTTGGGCCGCACATCGCCCAGTTCGAATACCCAGGCGTCGATTCGTGAGGGGGTTAGCCGCTCCGCATTGAGCTCACGCACGAGCTCGATGGCGATGCGGTGGGGATCGATGAAATCGCCATACATGAACAGATGGCGGATTCCCTTGGCTTCGATCTCTTCCAGCAGATACGAGCGAAATTCAGACATCGCCCCTGCGTAGGGCAGCCGCATGTGGGGCGGGAATCCGAATTCGTGCAGGGGGAACGAAACCTTCCACACAGGAACGCCCCGCTCCTCAAGGTGCGCGGCGAGCCGAGCGAAGAAGCTGCCGAGGGGGCCCATCAGCAGGAGCACGGGGCCCTCGATGGTGACCGCAGGCGACAAGAGGGTCCCAGAAATGGACTTTACCCTAGCCCCTATGCCCCGCAATGTTGTCCACCCGGAACCGTTCACGCATCTGTCCCCAGCGGCGGAACAGGCGCTGCCACAGCCGCAGGGAGCCGGCGGGCTCCTCCCGCCAGCGGGCGAGCTCCTCCACCGCCTCCTCCACCTCCACGAACAGTCCGCTGCGCCGGCTCACGTATCGCGGGTAGGCGATCAAAGCCGCCCAAACCAGTTCGTCCAGCTCGAGTCGCCGTCGCCGCCGCTCGCAGGCCAGCCGGTCGTGGCTGAGGCCCCAGCCGGCGTAAAAGGGCAGCCCCCAGGTATGCACCTCCCGCCCCCGCAGCAGGGCCTCGAAACCCGCCAGTGAGGTGAGCACATGCACGGCGTCGACCGCGTCGTAGAGGCTGTCAATGGCCGCCGAGGTCACCACCTCGTCGCACAGGGCACGGGGGTCGAAACCGTCCCCCCGTTCCGGCCGGAGACCGGCCACCACATCGGGGTGCGGCTTGTAGAGAATCCAGGCCTCGGGTTCGGCGGCCCGCACCGCCTCCAGCAACGCCCGGTTGGTGCGCAGGGGGCCGGCGCCGTAGCGGATCGAGGCGTCGCTTTCCACCTGGCCCGGCACCAGCACCACCCGAACGGCCTGGGGGGGGCGGTGCCAGGGCTGGGCGGGCAGGTTGTACTTCGTGAGGGCGGCCTCCAGGAGCCGCTGGCGTAGGGCGGCCCCCCGGCGCCGCTCCGCCTCGCTGAAGGGATGGTCCGCCAGCAGGCGTTCCAGATCGGAGGGGGCGCCGGCGTCGTAGTAGATGCCGCGGCGGTCGACCACCCAGGAGACCGGCGCGATCAGGTTGGCCCCCAGCCCCACCGAGCGCAGGAAGCCGTCCTCCAGGCGCAGCAGCGCCGGCGGCTCGGGGTGGTGCTGCCGCTGGGCCACCCCCGGGCCTGGGTCGCGGCCCCAAATGGCGCAGGCCTGGGCCCACCCGTGCGGGTTGGCCTGGCCGCGGCGGAAGCGCACCTGGCTGCCGGCCAGGAAGCGCCGCAGGATCGGCTGCTTCCACGGCTTGAAGCCGAAGGCCTCGATCCGCGGCGGCAGCTCGCGGCGGCGACGCTGCTGCAGCCCCAGCACCGCCATCAGCCGCTCCGGCGAACAGGCTTCGCCCCGGTGGGGATCCAGATAGGTGGGATAGGCGATCAAGGTGGCGTGGATCAGCTGCGCCAGATCGCTGCCGCCGCGCCGCCGCTGGGGTGGTGCCAGCCGGTCGTGGCTGAGACCCCAGCCGGCGTAGAAGGGCATGCCGAAGCAGTGCACCGGGCGCCCCCAGAGGAGCGCTTCAAATCCCAGCTGGGAGGTGACGACATACACCGCATCGGCCCGCTCCAGCAGGGCGGCGGGATGGCCGCCATCGGCGCAGATCCGCACGCGCGGCTCGGCCAGCTCGGCGGGTTGGAAGTGGCCGCGTCGCCGGCCGCGCGCCACCTCCGGATGGATCTTCACCACCACCGTGTGCTGGGGATGCTCGGCCAGGGCGCTGCGCAGCATCTCCTGGAAGCGGGCGCCATCGGCGAGGCCACCGCGGATCGAGAGGTCGCCCGCCGTCTGGTCCACCACCAGCACGAAGGGCTCCAGGGGGGGAGACGACTCGGGGCCGCCGTTGTACTTGCTGAGCCGCTCCTGGCACCAGAGGCGTTGGAGCGCGCCGGCCCGCTCGCGTTGGGCGGGCTCCGGCGCGGCGGCGATCAGCGCCTCCAGCCGGCTCGGCCCGCTGGCGTCGTAGTAGATGCCGAGGTCATCGAGCACCAGGGAGAGGGGCGGGCCGTCGACCCCGAGGCCCAGGGAGCGCACAAATCCGTCTTCGCAGCGCCAGAGCGGAACGCCACGGCGGCGGGCCAGCTGGGCGGCCCGCTCGGCGGAGGGCTTGTTGCCCCATCCCAGCACCGCATCGAGCGGTTCGCGCCGGCAGGCCCTGGCCCCGAGCTGCAGCTGCGCCGGCCGCAGCAACGGCGCGAGGGTGGCGATCCGGGCGACTCCCGCAGTCGGCACCCCCAGCGTTGGTGCCCCCCGCAGCAGGGGAAGGCTTGTGCGCTGGCCACCTTCCATCGCCTCCTGCCCCGTCCCGTGCTCCGATCCGGTCAGTCTCCCCGGCGATGCCCATGCCCGCCAGTCCCGCTCCGGCGCCGTCCCCCCCGAGGGGGGAGCCAGTGGTCCGCACCCGGCGCTGCCTGCTGGTGGTACCGGAGGCCGGGGCCACCCCGGAGCGGCTGGCCGCGTACCTGGCGCTGGTGGATCGCCCGCTGGCCGCCCTGCTGGCCCGGGACCGGCTGGAGCGGCTCGGCGGCGGGCGCTTTCTCTATCGCTCGCGGCCGTTCCGGTTGTTGCGTTTCGCGCTGGTGCCCACGCTGGAGCTCCAGGCCCACTGGCAGGAGCCCTGGTTGGAGGTGGCGAGCGTTGCTTGTCGTCTGGTGGGGCTGGGGCGCTGGGAGCACTCGTTGGCCTTCGCGCTGGCTGCCCGCCTGGAGCCCCTGCCGGCTGGGGGGAGCGGGGAGCTGCCGGGGCTGGTGGGGGAGCTGGAGGTGTCCTTGCTCCTGGCGCCGGCCGTGCCGGGCTGGGGGCGGGCGCTGGCGGCTCGGGGGCTCGACCAGGTGGTGGCTCGGATCGAGCGGCGGCTGCAGCGGGGTCTGCGCAAAGACCTGCTCACCTGGGTGTTGGACCCTGGTGTCTCAGGTTAAGGTGTCTGGACTTTTCTTGACTCGGTGTCCTTCACCACGGCCGATCGCAGACGCCCCGGGGGCCCCCCGGGCCGGGGCCGGGACGGGATCCAGGGCCTCAGTGGCTGGCAGATCCAGTGGCGCGTCGTCGATGCGCTGGTGTACCGCGAGCTGCGCACCCGCGTCAGCGAAGTGCGGGGCGGCTTCCTGGGAGTGCTGTTGCAGCCCCTGGGGCTGCTGGCGATCTGGTTGGCGTTCCTCTCGGCGATCAATCTTAATCGCGGCGGCAGCCTCAATATCATTCTTTTCCTTACTTCTGGTATTATACTGTTCAGTATATTCAGTCATATCGCCAATCGCAGCTTGACGGCGATGGATGCCAATGAAGCGCTACTCTTCTATCGGCCGGTCAAGCCGATTGATACTGTAATTGCCCGGACTCTATGCGAAACCGGTCTTTATACCTGCTGCTTCTTTGTTATTCTGGCGGGCACCTGGATTTATCTTGATCAGGTTGTCATAGCTGATCTTGGCCTCTTCCTGATCTCTCTGCTTATGTCCGCAGCGCTCGGATTTTCCACGGGCCTGATCTTCATGACCGCCGGCCACCTGGTACCAGCCTTCAACCAGGTTGCAGTTTGGATACCGCGCATCCTCTGGTTCCTCTCCGGGGTTCCCTTTCGGTACTGGACCTTTCCCGTCTGGTCCAAGCCCTTTTTCGTCTGGAATCCCTTGATGCACTGCATTGAGCTCAACCGCCGCTCCCTCAGCGATGATTACTTCACCCCCGATGCCAATCTGGAGTACGTGCTGATCTGGGTCACGATCCAGACCACGATCGCCCTCTGGATCTACGCCAACAACGAGCGACGTCTGCTGACCCTCTGATGATCCGCGTTCGCAACCTCACGAAAAGCTTCACCTATCAGGGCAAGCGCAGCGTGGTGCTCAAAGACCTCAACTTCACCATCGAAACGGGGGAATCGGTGGCCATTCTTGGGGCCAATGGGGCTGGCAAGAGCACATTGTTGCGCCTGCTCGGCGGCATCGACCTTCCCGACAGCGGCAGCATTGAGAGCGATGCGTCGATCTCCTGGCCGGTGGGGCTTGTCGGTGGATTTCAGGGGAGCCTTACGGGTCGGGAGAATGTCACGTTTGTGAGCCGTATCTACGCTGGCAAGGCGGATGTGCCGCGGAAGGTGCGGTACGTGGAGGAATTTGCTGAGCTGGGGGTCTACTTCGATCGCCCCTTCAAAACCTATTCCAGTGGCATGCGTTCGCGAGTGGCTTTTGGCCTCTCGATGGCGTTCGACTTTGATGTATACCTAATCGATGAGGTGACGGCTGCGGGCGACCAGCGATTCCGGGAGAAGAGCAAGCGCGTCCTTCTTGATCGCAAGAAGTATGCTGATTTTCTGATGGTCGATCACAACCTCTGGGGACTCAAGCTGCACTGCGATCGGGCTTTCATTTTGGAAGACGGTAAGATCGAGATCTACGAGAATCTCGACGAGGCCGTGGCCATCCACACCGAGCGCCTGCTCGCCGGCACTGGCCATTCCCCCGCGGACGCGGAGCGTTCGCCGGCTGGCACGGAGTCTGCCACCCCCCTCTCCAGCGATCCCGCCTTCTGAACTCGCCCCTTCCTCGGCCATGTACGACCTCGACAACGCCAATCCGCTCAAGCGCTTCTTTGCCCGCCCGGAGGAGGAGGAAAAGCTCGCTGACGACGCCATTTCCACCGATGCCAAGGTGGTTCCCATCAAGCCGCCCCGGCCCCGCGTCAATCCACTGCAGCGGCTTTCCGTGGCCCAGCTTTTGCTGCTGCCGATTGCGGCTTCCGCCTTCTATTTCTTTGCGGTCGCCCGGGACCGTTACGTCACCCGCTCCGATTTTGTGATCCGCAAGGCTGAGGATGCCGCCAACGCCGATGGCGGCAGCCTCGGCTCCCTGCTCGGTCGCACCAACCAGCTTTCGCTCGAGGATGCTCGCTTCCTCAAAACCTACCTGCAGTCACCGCAGGTGCTCAACGACCTCAGTCGCAGCTACGACCTCGATGCCGCCTATGCCCGCGACCGCCGCGACCCCTTCGCTGGTATCACGCCCGGGCTGAGTCCCGAGAAGCGTCTTGGCTTTTTCAAGAAGCAGGTTTCGGTGACGCTTGATGAACTTTCCGGCGCGATTGTGCTTCGCACCGTTGGCCTGAATCCAAAGTCTTCCTTTGATCTCAATCGCTTCATGCTTGCCAAAAGCGAGCAATTCGTGAACCGTCTCAACCAAGACATCAGCCTTAAACAGCTTGGATTTGCCGAGGAGGAGCTGCGGAGAACCCGTGCCAATCTCGAACAGGCCAAAAATCGCCTCATCACCTATCAGAACGCCAACGCCGTTGTGATCGATCCCAAGGGCGAGGCCGAGCTTGCCAGCGCCACGATCAGCAAGCTGCAAGAGCGTCTGGTGGAGAGGAAGGTGGAGTTGGCCACCCTGCGGCGTCAATACAAGGATCCGCGGGAACCGGAGGTGTTGGCCATCGCCGATGAGGCGCGGGAGCTGGAGGGCCAGATTGCCCAGGAGCGCCGTTCGCTGGTTTCGAGCAAAGGTCGCAACCTCAACCGCAAGGCGGCGGATGTGGTGAAGCTCGAATCCGATGTGACCTTCGCTACCGACACTTACAAACTGGCCCTTAACTCCGTCGAGAAGGCACGGGTGGAGAGCAAGCGCCAGCAAAAGTTCATGGCCCTGCTCTCCGCTCCCCAGTTGCCCGAAGACCCGCAGCACGGCTGGAAAAGCAAGGGATTTTTCACGGTGTTGGCCAGCTGTATCGTGATGTTTAGCCTGACCAAATTCGTGCTTGGGATGCAGGCCAGCCATCGCCAATGACCGAGCCGCCGTGATGCGCCTGCACCGCTGGCTCGGAATCCGCCTGCGCAGCGACTGGCAAACGGTCCCCGATGAATTGCGGCTGCGCCTGAGCCTGCGCTCGCTACCCCGGCCGGGCTGGTACATGCTGAGCTTGCGTCACCGGGGCGAGCAAACCCGTTGCTACGCCCTGTTCCAGGGTTCCCAGGGGCGGGTGTTGGTCCATGGTCGCCTGCGCCGCCGCCTGGTGCGCATTCCGCCCGGCGCCCGCGAGATCCACCTGGAGCTCCACGGCCTCAACGGCGAGGCCAGCCTGCCCGTGCTGCGCCTGGTGCCCCAGCCCCTCTGGCGCGTGGGGCGGTTGCTGCGCCGCAAGCTGCTGCGGCTCCACCCCGGCTACGACCCCTCCTGCCTAAGCCGCTCCCTGCCGCGCCTCTGGAGCGATTACAACCGTCTGCTGGCCCGCGGGAACCGCCACCTGGTGGGCTACGACGAATGGATCGAACGCCGCGAGCGCCCGGCGCTGGCCCGGGAGCTGGCCGTTCCCCTCCCCTTGGCCCCGGCGGCGCCCGCCGCTGCAGCTCCCTCCCCTCCCCTTCCGCGCTTTCTTCCCGGCCTCTGGGGCCAGGGCCGCCAGGGGGGCGACACCGCCCGCTCCCGCTCGAGTCTCGAGCGCCAGCTCAGTGGCCCTTACGAACGACTCGATCCGTCCCTGGCGGCCGAGGTGGCTGATCCAGCCACCTGGCTCGTGATGCTGCAGTGCGGCGACCAGCTGGCCCCCCACGCCCTGCGCCGCTGCGGTGAGGCCCTCGCCCTCTACCCCGGGGCCCTGGTGCTCTACGCGGATGAGGATCGGCTGACCCTGGGCGGCCGGCGCCACAGCCCGCAGTTCAAGCCGGCCTGGAATCCAGAGCTGCTCTACGCCGATCCCCACTACTCCCACTGCTGGCTGATCCGCTCCGACCTGGCCCAGCGCGTCGCCCGAGAGCTGGAGGCTGCCGGCGAATCCCTGAGCCTCTACGGGCTGGTGCTGGAGGCCACGGCCGCCTGCCGGGCCGAGCAGATCGTGCACCTGCCCGAGATGCTCTATCACCGTGCCGACCGTCCCGGCGAGCGTCGCGGCGATCCGGAGACCGCCGCGACAGTGGAGCGCTTCCTGGCCCGGCGCGGTCAGCGGGTGCCGGTCACCGTGCGCGCCGGCGGTGGCCATCGCCTGCACTGGCCCCTGCCGGCCCCCCTGCCCCTGGTGAGTGTGATCATCCCCACCCGCGACCGGGGCGAGATGCTGCGCCGCTGCATCGACTCCCTGCAGGACCAGGCGGAGGGGAGCCCCCCCACCGAGCTGCTGTTGATCGACAACGGCAGCCGCGATCCCGCCACCCTTACCTACCTGGCCGAACTGGCGGAGCGGCCGGGGGTGCGGCTGTTGCGGCGCCCCGGTCCCTTCAATTTCGCCGCGTTCAACAACGAAGCGGCCCAGCTGGCCCGCGGCGAGGTGCTCGCCTTTCTCAATAACGATGTGGAGGCCCTGCGGCCCGGCTGGCTGCGGGCGATGGTGGCCGAGGCGGTGCGCCCGGGCATTGGGGCCGTGGGGGCTCGCCTGCTGTTCGACGACGGCACCGTGCAACACGCCGGCGTGCTGTTGGGCATCGGCGGGATTGCCGGCCATGCCCATAAGTACGCCGAAGCGGACGCGGCGGGCTACCAGCTGCGCCTACGCCTCACCCATGCGGTGAGTGCGGTCACGGGGGCGACCCTGGTGATGCGCCGCCGCCTCTTTCTGGAGGTGGGAGGATTCGATGCGGAGCGTTTTGCCGTGAACTACAACGACGTCGATCTGTGTCTGCGGTTGGGGGCGCGGGGCCTCCGCACCATCTACTGCGCGGATGCCGAGCTGATCCATCACGAATCCCGCAGCCGCGGGGCCCCCTCCTCGCCTGAGGCCCTCTCCCAGTGGCAGCGGGAGCGCGAGGCCATGGAGCAGCGCTGGGGTCCGCTGCTGCAGACCGACCCCCACTACAGCCCCCATCTGTCGCTGTTGGAGGAAAACTTCTCCTTGGCCCTGCGGCGCGAGCCGGCGCGGGCACGGGCGGGCGGGGTGCCGCTGGGGTGGGCGGTATGAGCCTTGATTTCCAGGCCATCCCGCCGATCGATCGGCCCGATGTCCACGAGCGTCTGGCCGCCGGCGACTTCGGCCGCTGGATGAACCACGCCTGGTGGCTGGTTACCCAGGGCTACTGCACCCTCGAACTCGAGGACGGGGCCTTCCTGGCGGACTGCGAGGCGGTGATCACCGCCTACAGCGCCCGGCTGGCCCACGAACTGGAGGATTGGGAGGCCGGTCGCGGCGGGCCTCCGCGCGTGCAGGACGGCTGGCAGGAGCTGGAAGCGGTGCGGCGGCTGGCCCTCCATCCCGAGGTGCTCGATCTGCTGACGGTGGTCTATGGGCGTCGTCCCTTCCCCTTCCAGACCCTCAACTTCGCCGTTGGCAGTGAGCAGAGCTTCCACAGCGACGCGGTCCACTTCCACTCCCAACCCCAGGGCTTTCTCTGCGGGCTCTGGATTCCCCTGGCCGACGTGGAGCCCGACAGCGGCCCCCTGGCGTACTACCCGGGCAGCCATCGCCTGCCCTACCTCAGCGCCGGCGAACGGCGCCTGACCCCCGCCCAGGTGGCGGCCGAGCCCCACCCCCAGGTGTTGTTCGAACCCTTCTGGCGCGAGGCGGTGGAGCGCCTGGGTCTGAGCCAGCAGAGCTTTCTGCCGCGGCGAGGCCAGGTGTTGCTTTGGCACGCCAATCTGCTGCACGGAGGCAGCCCGGTGCAGAGCCGCTCCGCCCGCCGCTGGAGCCAGGTGGTGCACTATTTCTTCGACGATTGCCTGTACACCACCCCCCTCGACAGCTTCCCGCTGGAGCAGGGAGGTCCGCGGCTGCGCAATCCCCGCGACATCGGCACGGGCCAGCGCCGCTGGAGCGCCGAGGCCTGGGGCCGACTGGACTTGACCGCCATGCCGTTCGTCCAGCAGTCTCAGGCAACATCCGCGGGCGAGAGCGATGCCTAGGCTGGGTTGGTTCAGGCGCCATCGGGCGCCGCAGAACGGTCCGGAGAAGTTGCTTCAGGGCTGCCTGGAGTTGGTCACGCCCACGCGGCTCTCCGGTTGGGTCTTCCACCCAGTGGCCGATCTGAGCGAGGTGCGGCTGGTGAGCGGCACCCGCCTGATCGCCGCCGCCCCGATTGCGGGCGACCGCCCCGACGTGAACGCCCACCTGGGCCGCGGCGGCAGCTTCGGCTTCGAGCTGGTGCTGCCGGACGACCGCCCCGATCCTGGGGCTGGCGAGCCGCTGCGCCTGCTGGCCCTGAGCGCCGATGGGTCCTCCCGCTTCGAGATCCGCCTACCCGGCGCGGCGGCCGCAACCACCGAGGCGCGGTTGCGGTCCGCCCTAGCCCCGGCGATGCGTGGGTTGTGCGGCCACTTTGATGGCCTCAGTCCCGACGGACGGGAGCTGCAGGGCTGGTGCTACGGCCAGCATGGCGCCGTTGCCACCGTGTGGCTCCAGGCGGAAGGGGGGGCGCGCCGGGCCCTGCGCTGTACCCAGCACCGCCCCGGAATGGCTGCCCAGGGCCACGTCGAAGACTGTGGCTTCTCCCTGCCCCTGCATGACTGGCCCGAGGCGGCAGGCCGCAGCGTATGGGCGAGTTTTGATGAGGCTGGGGAGCTGCGCCTTCCCCAGCCGGCGCCCCTGCGGCTGCCTTTGGCAGAAGGGGAGGTCGCCGTCGCGCTCACCCCGGCAGCCCTGCCTGCGCTGGTGGAGACTCCTGCATTGGCGGAGCTTCCGGTGGAGTTCCAGGCCCACTGGCAGGCCCTGGAGGATTTCCGTGGCCTGATTGATCGGCTCGAACTGCAGGTGCAGCAGGCGGAGCAGGCCGCCTACAGCGAGTCCTTGCCGCCTTCGCCGCCATCGCCCCCCACGCCCCTGAGGAGCCGCTCGGCCCGCTTCAGGCTGTGGCGGTAGCCCTCCAGGAGGGCCATCACCTGGATGGGCGGCGGCGGTAGGGCTCCGGCGGACATCCCCTTGAGCACCGCCATGCGTTGCAGCAGGCCGGCCGCCCGCTGCAACTGCATCTGCTGGGCCTCTACCAGGCGCCGGCCGTGCTGGCTGTCGCGGAAGTGGTGCTCGAGCTCCTCCTCAGCTTGGTGCAGATCCTCGAGTACGCGCCGGGCCTCTTCGCGGGAGTGCTCCAGCTCGCTTTGATCCTGGTGGCGGCGCTCCAGGAGGCGCTCCAGTTCCTCCTCCAGCTCGTGCTGTCGCTCCACCAGCGTGTCCCGCTCGTTCTGGCTGCGCCCTTCGATCTCGCTCTGGCGGCCGCGGGCTTGCTCGAGTTCCCGCTCGGTCTCCTGCAGCCGCTGCAGGTTCTGCTCCAGGCGGCCGAGGGATTCGCGCAGCTGGTCATCACGCGAGGCCAGGTCGCTGCGTTCCCGCTGGAGCTCCTCCCGCAGCGCTTCGATCTCCCGCTCGCTGGTCTCCAGCCGCGGCAGGGCCTCTTCCAGCCGGCGGGCGGCTTCGCCGAGGGCCTGGTCACGGGCGGCGAGGCGGTCGTGCTCCTCCTGGAGCCGTCGCTGGAGGTCTCCGTTGTCTGCTTCCAGGCCCGCCAGGCGCCCGTCCCTCTCCTCCAGGGTTGCGTGGAGGGTTTCGTGCTGCCTCTCCATCGCGCTGAGGCGTTCCATCAGCTCCGCCCTCTCGCGCTCGGTGGCCTCCAGAAGGTGCAGGCTCTCTTCGAGGCGCTCCAGCGTCTCGCCCAGGCTGGCGTCGCGGGCGGCCAGGGTTTCCTGCTCGCGCTTGAGTTCGCCGCGCAGCGCGCTGCTCTGGAGGGCTTCGGCTTCCCGCAGGCGCTCGCTCTCTGAGAGCCGATCGGCCGCCTCGCGCAGGGACTGGTCGCGGGCGGTGAGGATCTCCCGCTCGCTCCGCAGCCGCTCGGCCAGCTCAGCGTTGCCGCGCTCGCCGGCCTCGAGCCGTGCTTGGGCATCCTTCTGCCGGGCCAGCGCCTCGCGCATTGCCTCCTCGTGCCCCTGCCGCTGGGCTTCTTGGGCCGCGAGGTCTGCCTCCAAGCGCTCGATGCGGCTGAGGTTCTGGCGGTGGCGCTCCTCCCTCTCGGCGTCGGATCGGCTCTGGGCTTGAAGCTCGAGGGTGAGCCGGTCGATCTCGCCGATGTGGTGCTGTTCGGCGAGGAAGAGTTGTTCCAGCTCGCTGTGCAGGCCGGAGAGCTCCTGGCGCATCTCCTCTCCCTCGCTCTCCCGCTCGGCGAGCTGAAGGCGGAGGTTGTCGGCTTCCGTGCGTGTGGCGTCGGCTGCGGCCCGTAGGGCGTCGGCTTCGCTGCGGAGGCCATCGAGGTGGAGGCGGTGCTCTTCGGCTTTTGCGGTGCTGTTCAGGTCGCGCTCGGCCAGTTGCTCGGCTTGCTGGGCGAGCTGTTCATCGCGCTGGGCGAGTTGCTCGGTTAGCTGGACGAGTTGAAGGCGGAGGTTGTCGGCTTCCGTGCGTGTGGCGTCGGCTTCGGCCCGTAGGGCGTCGGCTTCGCTGCGGAGGCCATCGAGGTGGAGGCGGTGCTCCTCGGCTTTTGCGGTGCTGTTCAGGTCGCGCT
>CANEWU010000079.1 GCA_947442825.1 Synechococcaceae cyanobacterium | reverse complement strand
TGCCCCGACTTGGGGCGGCCGCGCGGCAGTCGGATGAGGACACGGTGGGTGTGCTCCGGGGGGTGGCGCCGCCCCGGGCCGCGCTGGGGCAGGCTTCGGCATCGGTGAGCCGGCGAATGGAGGTGGGGGGATGCCACACGCCCTCGTTGGCGACGGCGGCATAGGCGGCAGTGAGCTCGAGCAGCGTCACCTCGCTTTGGCCTAGGGCCAGACCGGGCACCGGTGAGAGGGGGCTGCGGATGCCCAGATCGCGGGCCTTCTGCACCACCGCCTCCAAGCCCATGTCCCGGGCCAGGCGCAGGGCGGCGGTGTTGCTGCTGCGGGCCAGGGCGCTGCGCAGGCTCAGGCTGCCGCCGCAACCGCTGTCGAAAAACTGGCCGCGCCAGCGCAGCGGACCGCAGCCCACCGAATCACCCGGTGCCAGGCCCCGCTCTAAGGCCACCAGGTAAGGCACCAGCTTGAAGGTGCTTCCGGGTTGGCGAAGGGCCATTGAAGCCCGGTTGAACTGACTCTGGCGGTAGTCGCGCCCACCGGCGATCGCCAGCACGCCGCCGCTGCGGCTATCGAGGATCACCACCGCCCCCTGGCTCACCTGCCGGTCGCGATTGGCATCGATGCGCTGGCGCAGCAGGCGCTCCACCGTCTCCTGAAGGCCCGGATCGAGATGGGTGTCGATCAGGAAGTTGCCCTCGGCGGCCACATCAACCCCCACCATCTCCTCGAGATCCCGCCGCACCTGATCGGTGTAGAAGGGCGCGCCACGGCGGGCGCCGGCCCGGCAGGCGTCCCCCGCCAGCCGGATCGGGCGGCGGCGTGCGCGGCGACCCTCGTCGGCGCTGATCCGGCCGGTAGCCGCCATCTTGGCGAGCACACCATTGCGGGCAGCAAGGGCGGCTTGGGGGTTCAGGCAGGGGTCGTGACCGTTGGGCGAGGGCAGCAGCCCCACCAGCAGGGCTGCCTCCTCCAGGGACAGACGGGCGGCGGGCTTGCCGAAGAACCGTCGGGAGGCGTCTTCGAACCCCCAGCCCGCGCCGAGGTAGACGCGGTTGAGGTAGCTGAGCAGCAGATCGCGCTTGCTGAAGCGGGCCTCCAGCTGCAGCGCCACCAGCAGCTCCCGCCACTTGCGCCCCAGAGTCTCCCCCTCGCCCACCTGTTCGGGGTAGAGGCTTCGCGCCAGTTGCTGGGTGAGGGTGCTGCCCCCCTCCATCACGCGACCCCCCGCGAGGTTGGCGAGCAGGGCCCGCGCCGTGCCGATCGGATCGACCCCGGGGTGCCACCAGAAGCGGCTGTCCTCGCTGGCGAGCAGGGCGTCGATCAGCACCGGCGGGTACTCGCCGAGCCGCTGCAGTTCCCGATGCCGTTGGTCGTGGGCGGAAGCGACCGGCTGGTTGATGCGGTCGTAGAGCACCAGGGGGCCACGCACCGTGGCGAGGCTGCCGCGGATCGGCATCTGCAGGGCTGAGAGGGTCAGCAGCAGCAGACCAGCTCCGGCCAGGGAGGCCGTGGCGACCGCGCTGCGCCGCAGCAGGGGGCGCCAGCGCTCACCGCCGGGGCGATGGAACACCAAGGAGGGCATCTCCACCTGGCTCTGCGGCCCGAAACGCACCCGGTCGCCGTCGCGGAGCACGAGGGAGTGGACGCGCCGGCCCTGCCACCAGAGACCATTGGTGGAATCGCTGTCGCGCAGGAGCCAGTGGCTGCCATGGCGCTCCAGCAGGGCATGGCGGCGACTGACCACGGCGTGGTCCACCACCACTTCGGCGGCGCTGTCCCGTCCGATGCGGTAGCAGGCACCGAGGAGGGGCACCTGCCGCGACGGGCCGTCGGGAAGCTCGATCGTCAGATGGCACTCCGGGAGCGGCGCGGCGCCCATGCCCAGGGCGGCCGGCAGGCGCTGGAGCTTCTCGAGGGTTTCAGGCATCGCGGGAGTCCTCCCGCCGCAGGCCGGCCAAGGCGTCGAGCGCAAAGCACAGCACGGCCAGGTTGATCGCCACATCGGCGACGTTAAAAACGGGGAACGGGACCGGCATGAACTCCAGAAAGTCGATCACCGCACCGAGGCGCCAACGGTCGAGCCCGTTGCCCACGGCGCCACCCAGCAGGAAACCAAGGGCCAGCGCCGGTAGGACCAGGGTGGGCGGGCGGCGCACCAGCAGCAGCGAAATGCCCACCGCCACCGCCAGGCTCACCAGCCCCAGGGCCGGGGTGGACCCGGTGAACAGGCTGAAGGCCGCGCCCGTATTGCTCACCCGCCGCAGCTGTAACAGAGCGGGCCAAAGGGGAACCACCTCCCCAGCCGGCAGCCGGGAGAGAGCCCAGAGCTTGCTGCCCTGATCCAGCAGTACCACCAGCAGCGCCAGACTCCAGCTCAGAGCCACAGGCCCACGGCTGGAGCGGGGGCGGCGAGGGCCCGGGCCAGCGCCGCTCATGAGGGGATCAGCAGCAGGCGGCGAAGCAGCCAGGCCACCACCCCGACCGCACAGCAAGCAATCAGCTGGGGCAACAGGGCAAGGCTGTAGTCGCGCACAAGGGGGAGAAAGCTGGTTCCCCACCGACCCGCCAGGCCCCCAAGCACCAGGTTCGTGAGGCCGCACAGGTGGATCACCAGGAGGCCCACCGCCGCAAGGGCCGCGAGCGAGAGGGGATCCTCCAAGCCCTGCTGGCGGCCCAGTTTGCCGGTGAGCCATGCGGCCGGCAGAAAGCCAGCCAGGTAGCCGAATCCTGGATCGAGAAGGTAGCTGGTGCCGCCCCCCTCATGAAAGACCGGTAGTTGGAACAGCCCCAGACTCAGATAGGCCATGGCAGCCAGAATCGCCGCCCGGTGCCCGCAAACCAGGGCGGTGAGCAGCAGGGCCGGCACCTGCAGGGTGATCATCAACGGCCGCAGCTCCCAGCCCGCGGAAGAATCCCACACGGGCAGGGCCGCAGGCACCAGGCCTCCCACGAGGATCAAAAGCAGGCCGGCGATTGCGCCGCTCAGATTGGCCAGGGCCCGCACGGACAACCTCCCCTCACTGCCGACCATCCTGCTGCAGCTAGGGTCGACTGGACAGGGGAGCCGGAGAAAGCGGGATGAACGGTCCGCAGGACGCCAGCGCCAGCCAGTCGGCCTCTCCAGGCGATCGCCTGCCCCTGATTCCGCTGGGGAGCAGGGTGCGAGTGAACGGCAGCTTGCCTTATCTCAAGACCGCCGACCCGATGCCGATGCTGCGCCCCCCCGACCTGATCGATGCGGGCGAGACCGGTGTGGTGGTGGAGTTGCGGGCCCTGGGGATCCGGGCGGTGCGCTTCCGTCGCGGCACCTTTCTTCTCGAGGAGGCCCGCCTCAGTCCGGCGACGCCGGAGCCGCCGGGCCACCGCTGAGCGGGTGCCGGAGCCAGGCATGCTCGGCCGCCTGCACCGCCGCTTCCGGCCCCACCAGGCTCAGGCAGGGCCGCTTCAGCCAACGTTGGGCAGCCCCGAGCAGATTGGCCCCTTCGAGGCGAGCGGCCCGCTCCAGGGAGAGTTCCACGTGATCGAGCGGTAGGCCGTGGGTGAGCAGCACGGCCAGGCGGTCGGCGATCTGGCCACAGGTCTGGCGGCCCATCGCCTCCTGGCCGCGCACCTTGGCCAGGGCCAGGGTGCGCTCCTCCTCGGCCAGCGGTGTTTCGAGCACACGCTGCCACTCGTCGAGCAGGCAGGCGGTGGCCTCCTCGGCCCGATCGGCGGAGGTGGAGAGGTGCATCACCCAGGGGGCGGGGCCGCAACGGGTGGGCATGTGCACCCCTACGTCGTAGGCCAGGCCACGCTCCTCGCGCATGACCACGAACAGGCGGGAGGACATGCCGACCCCGAGATGGTCCTGGAGAAGCCGCAGGGGCAGGGCGTCCGGATGGCCCAGGGGCACGGTGGGGGCGCCGAGCATCAGCACCAGCTGTTCCGTGTCCTGGATCTGGCGGCCGAGCCGTTGCCCCCTCGCCTTTCCCGCCAGGGGGGGCTCCCCCTGGGGCAGGCCGGTGCTCCAGGGGGCCGCCGCCAGCTCGTCCTCCAGCAGCTCGACCACCCCGTCGGGTGCATCGCCGCACAGCACCAGGACGGCACCACGGCGACCCAGGTCGCCCACCAAGGGAGGGAGCGCCCCGGGGGTAAGGGCGGCGAGCTCCTCCTCCACCCCCAAAGGGTCGTGTCCGTAGGGTCCGTTGTTGTAGAGGAGGTGGCGCAGCCCATCGTGGGCGAGTTGGAAGGGGTCCTCCCGCTGGCGCTGCAGGGTCTGGATGTTGAGCTGTTGCTCCAGTTCGAACTGGTCGGCGGCCAGCGACGGCTGGCGCACCATTCGCAGCAGCAGGGGCAGCAGGGTGGCTGCGTCGTCAGCGGCGCACCTCAGGCCCACCATCAGGGCATCCTCCTGGGCATCGGCCCGAAGGCCAGCTCCGGCCCCTTCGATGAGATCGGCGAGGGCCTCGGCGTCGAGGTTGCCGCAGCCACGCGTCATCAGACCGGCGAGGAGCTGGTGGGCGCCGCGACCGTGGCGCGGATCGGCGCCGCTGCCGCCGGGGACGATCAGCCGGGCCGCCAGGATCGCCGGGCCGCTCCGGGGTTCGATCCAGAGGGGGAGACCTCCCTGGAGCACTAGAGGTTCGGAGCCCTTCATGCGGGGACCACCTCGAGCACGGTGGCCAGCGAGGGCTCGAGACGCCGGAGCGCCTCCTGCCGCAGGCGCTCCGGCGTCCAGCACTCCAGCTCCCGCAGCGGTGCGCTCAGGGGGGTGCGACGGCCCCAGAGGTGGCTGTTGCCGATCACACCGGCCACCGCACCGGGTGATTCCAGGCCGAAGCGGTAGCTGTTGGCCACCAGCCGTCGCGCCCGCGCCCATTCCATCTCGCCCAGCGTTTCGTCCATCACTTCGCACCACACCTGCTCGATCGCCCGGCGTACCTCCGGCAGGTCGTCCTCACCGCAGACCGCCTCCAGGATCGCGAGGCTGCCGCATTCCATCGGATGCAGATCGAGATCGATGCTCTCCACAATGCGCAGCTGCTCCCGCAGGCGCTCCACCAGCCGGCTGCGCCGCCCCTCGGCCAGCACCGTGGTGGCCAGGTCGGCCCCCATCAGGCCGCTGAGATCGGAGGCGGCCGGTTGCCACCAGGCCATCAGCAGCCTGGCAGCCTCGAGCCGGGGCAGGGTCAATCGGTGCTCGCCGGGCTGGAGGAGCAGCGCCGGCGGCGGCGGGGGGTCAGCCACCGCCACCAGGGTGGCCAGGGGCCCGCGGGCCACATGCTCCAGCAGGGCGCTGTCGACCGCGCCGCTCAGGGCCAGCTCGCAGCGGCCGGCGCCGTACATCCGCCGATGGAAGTCGGCCATGGCGGCCGGGTCATGGGCCTGCAGGCGTTCGCGTCGCCCCAGGATCGGTAGGCCATAGGGGTGGTCGGGGCAGGCTCGCGCCAGCAGGGTCTGGACCGCCACCTCCTCGGGCTGGTCTTCGCTCTGGGCCAGCTCTTCGAGCACCACCTGGCGCTCCATGGCGAAGGCCTCCGCCTCGAGCCGCGGACAGAGCACCAGATCGAGCAGCAGGTCCACCGCCTCGGGGGCGGCGGCCGGGGGGATCAACACGTGGTAGTGAACGTCGTCGTACCCGGTGGCGGCGTTGCTGCTGCCCCCGAGGGCCTCGATGCGTCGATCGAATTCTCCGGGGCCGAGGTGGGTGCTCCCCTTGAACACCATGTGCTCAAGAAAGTGGGCCATGCCACTTTCCTGCTGCGTTTCGAAAGCGCTGCCCGCCCGGCACCAGAAATCAAGGCAGACCAGCGGCGCCCCCGCCAGCGGCAGGCTCACCAGCTCGGCACCGTTGGCGAGCTGATGGCGGAGCGGATGCCCTAGGCCCGGCAACAGTCCGTCGCAGGGATCGGCCGCGATGGTGGGGGGTTCACCGTCTCGTTCCACCCGCATCCGCGGCCCCGTCCAAGCGTGTCAAGATCGCCATTCTGCTGCTTCCAGGGCCACCATGCCCCAGGCCGCCTCCACCTCCGCTCTCCATCCCCTCGTCGACGCCCTGGCGGAGCGGATCCGCGGCTGCCGCGATGCCCTCCCGGGCCTGGAACCCCTGGCCATCGATGACGATCTGGAGGCGATCAGCGGCAGCCTGGAGGGCGAGGCGCTGTTCATTCGCAACGAGGTGCACCGCGCCCGCGGCCTGCGCAAGCTCCACCTCGAGACGGCGCGTCTCGGGGCTGGCCTGCAGATCCTGCACTGCGTCTTCTTCCCCGACCCCCGCTTCGACCTGCCGGTCTTCGGAGCCGACATCGTCGCGGGCCGTGGCGTGGTCTCCGCCGCGATCGTCGACCTCTCGCCCGTCCACGACACACTGCCGGCCCCCGTGGCGGCGGCCCTGGCAGCCCTGGAGATGCCCCCCTTCAGCCAACCCCGGGAGCTGCCGGACTGGGGCGCGATCTTCTCGCCCCACGTGCTGTTTGTCAGGCCGGTCACCCCCGAGGAGGAGGGCTGGTTTGTCGACACTGTCGCGGCCTACCTGAAGGCCTTGGCCGATGCCGCCGCGCTTGCCACTCCTCAACTCGCTGAGGACCGGGCTACTGTTAGCCGCTGGCAGGGTCAGCTCCACTATTGCAGGCAACAGAAGAAGAACGACAAAACGCGGCGGGTGCTCGAGAAAGCGTTCAGTCCGGAGTGGGCGGATCGCTACATCGAGGGCCTGTTGTTCGACGATCCTCCCGAACCCTCGGCGTCGGCTTGATCAGCCTGGCCATCGCCGCTGGCGTTCTGGCCTACGCCCAGCTGCGCGGCCCCGCCCGCCGCAGCCCCCCAACCCCAACGCCCGCCCCGGCCGCCTCGGCCGCCCGGGGGGAAGCGGGTCAGAAGGAGGGGGTGGCTGCACTAGGGCGTCTGCAGCCCTACGGCGATATCCGCACCCTGGCGCCTCCCACCACCGGCGGCAGCAGCAATCCGCGCATCAGCCAGCTGCTCGTCGAGGAGGGTCAGCGGGTGAAGCGCGGCCAGCTGCTGGCCCGCTTCGATTCCGCCCCCAGAGAGCGCGCGGAGGTGGAGATCCTTCGCACCCGCATCACCAACCTGCGCCGCCGGCTCGAGATTTCCGGCCGTGATCTGGCCCGCTATCGCCGCCTGGCCGTCGCCGGCGCTTTCCCTACCGCCTCTTTGGATCTGCGGGAGCAGTCATACCTGGAGCTCAGGGGGGAGCTGGAGGAGGCCCGGGCCGAACTGGTGCAGGTGGGCACCGATCTGATGAACACCGAGCTGCGGGCGCCGATCGATGGCACCGTGCTGCGGCTCAATGCCCGGGTGGGTGAGCGCCCTGGGGAGGAGGGCATCCTCGATCTGGCCGATAGCGATCGCATGGAGGTGCTGATGGAGGTCTACGAGAGCGACATTGATCGCGTGCGTGTGGGCCAGCGCGCCACCATCACCAGCGAAAACGGAGGCTTTGAGGGATCGCTGGCGGGCACGGTGAACCGCATCAGCCCCCAGGTGCGCCAACGGGAGGTGCTCTCCACCGATCCCACCCGCGATGCCGATGCCCGCATCGTTGAGGTGCGCCTGCGCCTGGATCCCGAGGATGCCCAACGGGTGCGGGATCTCACCGGCCTCAAGGTGATCGCCCGCCTCACCCCCTGAGCGCCCATGAGAGGTCCCTGGTCCCATCGGCGCATTCCCCTGGCCTGGCTGCTGCTCACCCGCCAGCCGGCACGACTGGCGGTGGCGCTTGCTGGCATCGCCTTTGCCGGGATCCTGATGTTCATGCAGCTGGGATTCCGCGACGGCTTGTTCGACGCCAGCGTCACGATCCACAAGCTCTTTGACGCCGACCTGGTGGTCCTCAGTCCGCGGACTACCAGCTCGATCGGCATGGCCGGTTTCCCGCGCCGGCGGCTGGTGCAGGCCATGGCCGATCCAGATGTCATCGGCACCACGCCCGTGCACTGGAATTTGATGCTCTGGCGCAATCCCAGCACCCGCAGTACCCGCTCGATCCTGGCCATCGGCTTCGAGCCGGGGGATCCCCTGTTCACCGACCCGCAACTGGCCAAGAAGGCCCAGGTCCTCACCCAGCGGGGCCGGGTGCTGTTCGATGAGCTCTCCCGCCCCGAATTCGGTCCGGTCGGCCCGTTGTTCCGGCAGGGAAAGGTGGTGGAAACCGAGGTGGCCGGCAGGCGGGTAAGGGTTGCGGGGCTGGTGAGCCTCGGCCCCTCCTTCGGCGCTGACGGCAACATGCTGGTGAGCCGCGAAACCTATCTCTATCTGATGCCCGATACCGCTCCAGGCAGCATCGAGCTGGGGCTGGTTCGTCTCGCCCCAGGCGCTGATCCGGAGGCGGTGGCGGCGCGGTTGCGGAAAAATCTGCCGCAGGACGTTCAGATCCTCACCAAGCCGGGCTTTGAGGAATTCGAAAAAAACTATTGGCGCACCAGCACCGCCATCGGCTTCATTTTCAGTTTGGGGGCGGCGATGGGCTTCGTGGTGGGCTGCGTGATCGTTTATCAGATTCTCCATTCGGATGTCAGTGATCACCTGCCCGAATACGCCACATTGATGGCGATGGGCTACCGCCTCAGCTCCCTCCTCGGTGTGGTGGCGCGGGAAGGTCTGCTGTTGGCGGTTCTTGGCTTCGTGCCCGCCTGGCTGGCGGGCCAGGGCTTGTACATGGTGGTGCGCTCCGGCACGCGCCTGCCGGTCTATATGCAGCCGGAGCGTTCCCTGCTCGTCTTCGTGCTGATTCTGGCCATGTGCATGGCCTCGGCCGGCCTGGCCATGCGCAAGCTCGGCGATGCCGACCCAGCGGAGATTTTCTGAGGCCATGAGCGTGCCCGCCTCCCCGCCTGCTGTGGCCATTCGCGACCTCGACCATTGGTACGGCAGGGGCAGCACCTGCCGCCAGGTGTTGCAGGGCGTGCACCTCACGATTCAGCCCGGGGAGGTGGTGCTGCTCACCGGCCCCTCCGGCTGCGGCAAAACCACCCTGCTCACCCTGGTGGGGGCGCTGCGCCAGGTGATGGGCGGCTCGCTGCAGGTGCTCGGCCAGGAGCTCAATGGCTCCAGCCGCGGGGAGCGCCAGAGGCTGCGGCGTCGCATCGGCATGATCTTCCAGGGCCACAACCTGTTGCGCTGCCTCAGCGCCGAACAGAACGTGCAGATGGGCTCCGACCTGCTCGACGACCTCAGTTACCGCTCCCGCCGTGACGTGGCCCGGCAGTGGCTGCGCGCGGTGGGCCTGGGGGATCACCTCAACAAGCTCCCCCACGACCTCTCCGGTGGCCAAAAGCAGCGCGTCGCCATCGCCCGCGCGCTGGCCGCCCGTCCGCGCCTGCTGCTGGCCGATGAACCCACCGCCGCCCTCGACAGCCGCACCGGCCGAGAGGTGGTGGACCTGATCCGGGGCCTGGCCCGCGACCAGGGCATCTCGGTGCTGATGGTCACCCATGATCCCCGCATTCTCGATATCGCCGACCGGCTCGTGCGGATGGAGGACGGCCAGCTGTTGGAGGGGACGCCGGCAGCTGTGATCTGAGGGTTCCCCGCACGGGCGGCTGGGATGCAGTTCAGTAGGATGGTCGTTCAGAACACTCCCGGAACGCCGCCCGCATGGCCAAGCGCAGGAATCTCAAGAAGGAAAAGCAGGAGCGCAACCGCGCCTATGCCCGTAAGTTCAAGAAGCGCAAGCTGCGCAATGACGGCCGTGGCGAAGGGGCCGGCAACGGCGTCACCGGTACCGCCAACAACGGCGGCGCCGCCGACTGAGCGCTGCCCGCAGGCTCGCCGGGGGACCCGAACGGGTCCCCTTTTTCGCGTTCCGCAACCCCTGGGTCCGCATGTTCCTGAGCGTTGTCATTCCCACCTACAACCGCCTGCCGATCCTGCGCAAGTGCCTGACAGCGCTGGAGGATCAGCGCCTGGCGCCGCCGGTTCAGCGCTATGAGGTGGTGGTCGTCGACGATGGCTCAACCGATGACACGGTCCCGTGGCTGGAGGGCCACGCCGAGCAGCTCCCCCACGTGCGGCTGATCCGCCAGGAACACGGCGGCCCCGCCGAGGGCCGCAACCGCGGCGTGGAGGCTGCCCGCGGCGATGTGATCGTCTTCATCGACAGCGACCTGGTGGTGACGCCCGACTTTCTGGTGAGTCACGGCAGGGCGTTGCAGGAGCACTGGCAGCGCAGCGGCGAGCGGCTCTGCTTCACCTACGGGGCCGTGATCAATACCGCCAATTTCGAGGAGCCCACCCGGGAGCCCCACAAGCCCACCGATCTCTCGTGGGCCTACTTCGCCACCGGCAACGTGGCGATCGATCGGGCGGTGTTGCTGCGCAGTGGACTGTTCGATACCTCCTTCCGCCTCTACGGCTGGGAGGATCTGGAGCTGGGTGAACGCCTGCGGCGCCTGGGCGTGCGCCTGGTGCGCTGCCCCGAGGCGGTGGGGTATCACTGGCACCCGCCCCTGAGCCTGGAGCAGATCCCCGATCTGATCCGCGTGGAGCGGGAGAGGGCCAAGATGGCTCTGGTCTTCTATCGCAAGCACCCCACCCGTCGGGTGCGCTTCATCATCCAGTTCACCTGGCTGCACCGACTGCTCTGGGAGCTCCTCACCCTCGGTGGCCTGCTCAATGAGCGCAGCCTGCGCCCCGTGCTGGCCTGGTTGATTCGCCACGGCCATCCCCAGTTGGCGATGGAGCTGCTGCGGCTTCCCCTCAACCGCCTTGGCGTGCGCGCCCTGTACGCCGAAGCCCGCACGGCCATTTGATAAATTAGTACGGTCCTCAAACACCGCACACCTGCGCGTTTCGGGTGACCCTCTTGCCTTCCCCTCCTTCGGGGTGTGGCGATCTGGGGTCCCTGGCAGGTGGTGGCCAACCCGAAACCCAACGAATCCCCATGGCTGTCGTCACTCTCGCCGAGATGATGGAGGCGGGCGCCCACTTCGGGCACCAAACCCGCCGGTGGAATCCGAAGATGTCGCGCTACATCTATTGCGCGCGCAACGGCGTTCACATCATCGACCTCGTGCAAACCGCCGTTTGCATGAACAATGCCTACAAATGGGTGCGCAATGCCTCACGCAGCGGCAAGCGCTTCCTGTTCGTCGGTACCAAGAAACAGGCTTCCGAGGTGATTGCCCAAGAGGCATCCCGCTGTGGCGCCGCCTACGTGAACCAGCGCTGGCTGGGCGGCATGCTCACCAACTGGACCACGATGCGAGCCCGCATCGATCGCCTCAAGGATCTCGAGCGTATGGAATCCTCCGGCGCTATTGCCATGCGGCCCAAGAAGGAGGCCGCCGTGCTCCGCCGTGAGCTCGATCGCCTGCAGAAGTATCTCGGCGGTCTCAAGAACATGCGCCGTCTCCCCGATGTGGTGATTCTGGTCGACCAACGCCGCGAGACCAATGCGGTGCTCGAGGCCCGCAAGCTCGACATCCCCTTGGTGTCGATGCTGGACACCAACTGCGACCCGGATCTCTGCGACGTGCCGATCCCCTGCAACGACGACGCCGTGCGCTCGGTGCAACTGGTGCTGGGCCGCCTGGCCGATGCGATGAACGAAGGGCGCGATGGCGCCCAGGACCGCGGTGGCGATGAGGAGGGCTGAGGCCCTCCCCCGCACC
>CANEWU010000078.1 GCA_947442825.1 Synechococcaceae cyanobacterium | reverse complement strand
CTATTCGCCTTCCACAGTGGTGCTCGAGCACCTGCCACCGGGGAGTGAGTTCAGCGTGGCCGAGCTGCGGGAGGCGGGTCTGCGGGCCCTGGCGGAGGCCTCCGAACGGGTGCGGGCTCGCTATGGCTTCGCCTGCACCCGCACCGATGAGGAGGCCGCCACGTTGCGGCGCCTCAGCGCCCAGTACGACGACCAGGCGCGGGTGAAGGTTCGCTAGTCCGGTGGGGGGCGACTGCAGCAGACGGCTTACTTCTGCAGCGTGTCGAGGGCCGCACGGCCTTTGGCCAGCACGTCAGGGGGTAGGGGAATGAAGCCGAGATCCGGCGCCATCGCTTGCGCCGGATCGCTGAGCGTGTACTGGAAGGCTTTGGTCAGCGGCTCCAGCCGCTCGCCATTCCCCGTTTTGTAGAGAAGAATCCAGCTGAAGGTGACGATTGGATAGCCCTTGGCCGGGTTGGGGTTGGAGCCCGTTAGGTCTGGCCCCAGATCGATGGAGGCCAGGGCCTCCTGCTCGGATTCGAGGGTGGGCTGGACCGTTTGGCCGGAGGCGTTGGTGAGGGCTGCGGCCTGAAGTGGAGCCTTCACAAATGCCGACTCCACGTACCCGATCCCTCCAGTTATTTGGCGCAACTGGGCGGCTACACCCTCGTTGCCCTTCGCACCAATGCCAGTGGCCCACTTCACATTCTTACCAGCTCCGAAGCGGCTTTTCCACTCGGGACTGATGGCGGCAAGGTGGGCGGTGAAATTTGCGGTGGTGCCGGAACCATCGGAACGGTAAATCACCCGGATTGGGGTGGCGGCACAACCGAGTTGGTTGAAGTTCGTGATCTTGCCGCTGAAGACATCGGCAAGTTGCGCCTGGCTGAGCTTGAGATCGCAACCGTTGAGGTTATAGGCAACGGCGATGGCGCCAGCCGTCATCGGGATTTGCACGGCTCCCCGGGGAAGGGAGGCAATTTCGCTGGTTGTCAGGGGCACATCGCTGGCGGCAAAATCCACTGTTTTGCTCAAAAATTGCCTTACGCCTGCCCCCGAACCCACCGATTGATAGTTCACCCGCACACCTTTAGCGGCGAGATCCTGAAACCAGCGTTGGTAGATTGCGGCAGGGAAGGAGGCCCCCGCCCCGTTCAGCGAGGGTGTACCCCCACAACCCACCAAGCTCAACAAAGTTGCCCCAGCGCAGGCAACGGCCACTGGCAAGCTGGCGGAATGCCAAGGGGGCTGAGGCGTCTGGTTGGACGTGTTGGCCATGGTGGCAAGCAAGGGGGTAAACACTCTCATGATATGACCCTCGGCTTTCGGTTCGGTTAAGGGATAGGAAAGCTCCCCTCTGGTCTCCACGCGGGTGCAGCCGGGCGGGTCGCTCTGCTCAGATGAGCGATGCAGAAACAGTCGGTATCGCCAAGGATCGGAGGCGACCAAACGTCAGTGGATTACGTGTCTTGAAAGGGGTAATTCAATTAGATAAAAGACTGCCAACTCGGGCCATTCGATGTGACGTGTGCCATTTACTCACCCCCCCCCCTCACTCACATCCCTCCACCGACACCCGATAGCTAAAGCCGGTGGCGGCGGGCATGGCGCTGGAGCCCACCCGTACATTCACCAGGCTGGTGCGCTTGCCGGGTACAGCCGGGAAGGGGCCGAGGCGGCGCGATTGCTGGGGATCGAGGGTGAGGGTGTCGTTCACCACCTGCAGGTTGCTGCCATCGGTGAAGCGCAGGAACACCGCCAGGGGGAAGGTGCCACGGTCGGTGGAGACCGACTGGAAATTGACGCGGTAGCTGCGGTAGCTGCGGTCGACCGCGAAGTCGGTGTTCCAGTTGGTGCGGCCCACCAGGCGGTCGGCGCTGATGCGCTTCTGCACGGTGGGTTCGCCGCTGCCGCCGATCGGCATCAGGAAGCGGCACACGGGCTGGGTCAGGCCGGGGGAGGGCAGCGCCACCCCGCCCAGGAGCAGGCCGGACAGGAGCGCCCCGGCGGCGGCGGGGCCGCTCTGGGAGAGGCGAAACCTGGAGGGAAGGAGTTGGGGGGGCATGCCGGGCTTCCGGGGGGACGGCGTTGGGGCCAACCTAGGGCGGCGCCCGCTCCGCGCCCATGGCCCCCGATTCTCCCCACCCCCTGCAGCTCCAGCCGCTCTTCCCCCTCGCCCTCGGCCAGGTGCAGCTGGCCCCCGATCCGCTCGACACCGCCCTGCTGCTGCGCGACATCCTGGAGCTGCGGGGTGAGGCCACGGGCAATCCGGCGGAAGGCTGCGCCTGGACCGGCGATCTGCAGCGTGTTTGGCAGTTGCACCGGCGGCCGGCCTTCGCCCCGCTGTTGCGCACCTTGGTGGGCCATGCCGGCACCTATCTGGAGCGTGTGGGCTTCGCGCGCGAGCGGGTGGCCCTGCATCTGCAGCGCAGCTGGCCGGTGGTGAGCGCCTTCGGGCAGGGGATCGGCCGCCATCACCACCCCAATGCCCACCTCAGCGGCGTCTACTACCTCAACGGCGACGGCAGCGGCCGCAGCGGCTGTCTGCGCTTCTTCCCGCCGGTCCAGCCCAACGAACTGGTGCCGGGCCTGGCGGTGGGGTACGGCGGGCCGATCCGGGCTGACAGCCAGGAGGCCCAGCTCTGGAATGCCCCCTGGGTGGATGTGGCCCCCAGGGCCGGCCTGCTGCTGCTCTTCCCCGCCCACATGGACCATGCGGTGCTGGAGAACCAGGACCCCGACGACAACCGGGTGTCGATCAGCTTTGATCTGGCCCTCACGGCTCCGGCCGCAGCTGGGAGCGATGGGGAGGGGGGCCGCTCTACGGAGAAGGAGGGCGCCGCGGAGTCGGAGGGCACCGCGCCACCGGAATACCTGGCTCCCCACCCCTCCGACTGGGATCCGCTGGACTGAACCGGCCGCGGCCGATCAGAAGCGGGCCATGGCCTGGATCTTGGCGCGCTTGTCCACGGAGAGACCGTCGAGCTCCTCGAGGCTGGCCAGGCCTGATTTGACCAGATCGGCGAGCACAAAGAGCAGGCCGTCGAGGCAGAAGTCGCCGCGGCCCTCGATCTGGTGGCGGCGGATGCTCAGGAAGTCGTGGAACTGCCAGACCTGCTCGGGCCCGCGCAAGGACGACGCCTCGCTGCGCAGCGTTTCGATCAGGGCTTCCACCTCGCGGCTCACCGCCTGCTCGAACACGTGGCGGGCGACCTGTTGCTCCTGGTCCGTCCAGCCGGCCAGCTCCGTTTCCATGGTTGCGCCCCGCCAATCCTCCTCCGGAAGCTATCGACGGATGGGGCCCATCGCGAGCGAAGAGCCGGAGCCGTCGGGAACCGTCACCCAGCGGCGCCGATCCGGCAGGCGATACCAGGGCAGGGAGGGGTTGTGGTGGTGCTCCCAGTGGTACCCGAAGTGGAAGCAGGCCAGCAGCGAGAGGGCTGGGGGCCAGGCCAGGCTGGCGGCCTGGTGGCGATCGCGGCTGCGGACACGGCTGGAGCGATGGGGCAGGTAGGTGCCTACCACGAACAGCTGCAAGGAGCTGAGCAGCAGGGGCAGGGTCCAGAACAGCAGCAGGTTGAGCAGCGGCTGGGCGGTGCGTGGGGACGCCCAGGCCAGGGCCAGCCCCCAGGCCGAGAGCAGCCGCAGCATCTGTCCGGGGCGCAGATAGGACGCCAGAAAGCCCGCGTACCAGCGGATCCAACCGTGGCCGTCGCCATGGTGATCGGGATCGCCGGGGCCGGCGGGCTCCTGGTGGTGGAGATGGTGGTTGTGGCGGCAGCGATCCCAGGGAAGGCCCGCGTAGAGGGCCAGGGCGATGCGGCCGATCCGGTCATTCCAGCAAGGCGCCTCCGGCAGCAGCGAGCCGTGCATGGCGTCGTGGCCGACGATGAACAGCCCGGTCTGCAGAAAGGTGCGCAGCGCCAGGGCGAGCGCCAGCGGGGCCGGGGTCAGCCAGGGCCCGCTCAGGGGCACCCGCAGCAGCAGCAGCAGGCTGACGACCCAGGCCCCGAAGATGGTCAGGGCGAAGCCCAACCCCCAGCGGGGCGAGCGCTCGCTCAACGGGCGAAGGCGAGCAGATCGGCGGGCGAGGCCAGCAGATCGATGGCTACGAAATAGATCTTGCCCTGGGGATCAAGCAGGAAGCGCCAGGCCACATTCATGCCCACCCCGGCCCCGAACCAGGGGGTCTGCACCCTGCCCGTGACCTTGATCTGGGTGAAGCCCCCATCGGAGGGCTCGCTTACGGCCCGCTCGGGCAGCAGCTTGAGGTTCTGGCAGTCTTCACGGAAGAAGCGCAGGATCGCGTCGCGACCCACGATCGGGCGCTGGAATGGGGCCTGCAGGGCGCCATCGGGGAGGAAGAGATCGATGAGTGCATCGAAATCGTTGGCGTTGAGCAGGTTCATGTAGTTGGTCACGGTGGCATTATCGATGCCTTCAATGACCACACTTTCGCGAAGCTCGGGGGCGGTGGGGGACACCACGGGCTCGCTCACCCGCTGGGAATCGTCGAGCTTGTTTGGGTCGAATCCCATGTCGACGACGAAGTTACGCAGCACGGTGATCTGCTGGCCCTTGTCGATCGTCTTGAGGGAGCTAAGAACGGCGGCTGCGTTGGCAGAAAGCTGGTAACCCTCTGGGATCGGGGCGACGATGCCCTCCTCCATCCATTCGCCGAGCTTGTACCAGAAGCCCAGCTTGATGTTGACCGACCAGGAGGCATACCAGCGGCCGATTTCCGTATCGGCCCGGTTGGCCAGATCGCACATGACCTGGCTCTGTTCGGCAAAGTTCATGCCGCGGATGCGATTGAGCACCGGCTCGGCGAACTGCATGCGTGCGGCGCCGGGGGCTGCGATGGTGATGGTTTTGCCCATCTCGAGATAGGCAAACCAAATGAGAGCCAGTTGATCCTCCGCACTAAGCAGGCGATAACGGGCCGTCAGCGCGGGAACGACGTCGGCCGAGCGGGTCTCCGGGAAGATCCGCGTGGCCCTGTCAAGAGTGAACATCGCACCGCGACGAAAGGATTCCTTCAGATTTTACGCCATTGCTCTGGTGTCAGGGGGTGGAGAACCGCCAGCGTCGCCAGAACCATCACCGGTCGGGGATGTGATCAGCGATGCCGATGGCGGGGATCAGCTGTGGTGATTTGTTGTTCCGTTCCCGTCCTTTTTCTCTCCATCGCTAGGCGTTTGCCTCCCGCTCCGTTCCCGCCGCGTGCGCCACCCGCCCCCGCCGCTCCCAGCCGCTCCTCCGTCTTCCTGGAAGCCCATCGGAGAAGATGGGGGCTTGGGCCAACCGCGCAGCTTCCTCCGGTGTGATCCCCGTCCCCGTTCCTGCCCGTCCCCTGTCCGCCGCCCTGTCCGACCCCGTGTCCGAACCCCAGAGCTTCCAGATCCGCGTTGAGCTCAACGGCCAGCCGTTCCAGTTCGCCTGCCGCGCCGACCAGACGGTTCTCGCCGCCGCCGAGGCCGCCGGGGTGCCCCTGCCCAGCTCCTGCACCGCCGGGGTCTGCACCACCTGTGCCGCCGTGTTGCGCAGCGGCACGGTGCACCAGCCCGATGCGATGGGCGTTAACCCCCAGCTGCGGGAGCAGGGCTACGCGCTGCTCTGTGTGGCCCAACCCCGCAGCGATCTCGAGGTGCTCGCCGGCCAGGAGGATGCCCTCTATGAGGCCCAGTTCGGCCAGTATCAGAAGTGAGGGATGGGCCGGTGCTCGCGCCCCTGGAGCTCTGGCTGCGGCCCGGGCCCGGTCCCCTTCGGCCCCAACTGCGTGCCGCCCTGGCCGCTGCCGGCACAGAACCCCTGCGCTGGGCAATCACGGCGGTGGATCCCCAGCGTGGTTTGCGGGTCGAGGCGGTGGTTCTTGAGGGGGCGCCGCAGTGACGGTTCCGCCCCTGCCCACCCTGCTGCTGATCCCCACCGGCATCGGCTGCGAGCTGGGGGGCTACGCCGGCGATGGCCTGCCGGCGGCGCGGCTGCTGGCGGCCGCCAGTGGTTGCCTGATCACCCATCCCAACGTGATGAACGCGGCCTCCCTCTACTGGAGTGACCGGCGCATCCACTACGTGGAAGGCTGGAGCCTTGACCGCTTCGCCGCCGGCGAACTGGCCCTGGCGCCGGTGGCCCGCCAGCGGGTGGGCTTGCTGCTCGATGCCGCCATCGAGCCGGAGTTGCAGCTGCGCCACCGCCAGGTGGCGGACGCCTGCCGCGCCAGCCTGGGCCTTTCGATCGGGCCCGTGCTTGAGACCGAGGCCCCCCTGGGGGTGAGCCTGAGGCAGGGGCCCAGCGGTGCCAGCTGGGGGTCGCTGGAGCGGCCCGATGCCCTGCTGCGTGCTGGCGAGCGCTTGGTGGCGGCTGGCGCCACCGCCATCGCCGTGGTGGCCCGTTTCCCGGATGACCCCGCAAGCGAGTCCCTGGCCGCCTATCGCGCCGGTTCCGGGGTGGATGCCCTGGCGGGAGCCGAGGCGGTGATCAGCCACCTGCTGGTGCGCCATCTCGGCATCCCCTGCGCCCATGCCCCGGCCCTGGCGCCCCTGGCCCCCGATCCGGCCCTCGATCCGCGCGCTGCCGCCGAGGAGCTCGGCCATACCTTTCTTCCTTGCGTGTTGGTGGGCTTGAGCCGCGCCCCCGATCTGCGGCCCGAGCCTGCCGTCGGTGCGTCCCTGCTGCATGGCCGCGACCTGGGGGCCGTGGTGGTGCCTGCCGGGGCGTTGGGGGGGGAGGCGGTACTGGCCTGCGCCGAGCGGGGTGTGCCGGTGATCAGCGTTGTCGGCAATGCCTGTGTGCTCGAGGTGGGGGCGGCCGCCCTTGGGCTGGAGACGATCCCGGTGGCGGGCTATGCGGAGGCGGCCGGGGTGGTGTTGGCCCTGCGGGAGGGGATTGATCCGGCGTCCCTGCGGCGGCCGCTGGCGCCGCTGGAGAGTCGGGCGGATCACGGGTAGCGTCGGGTGCACCACTTGCGCGCCGCCATGGGCCGTCCGGCACCCCTGGGACCCTTCCGCCGCGGATGGAGCCGCGATGCCCTGCTCCCCCTGACCGCCATCGCCGGCGCCCCCATGCTGGCCGGTGCTCTCTCCCTTGCGCCGGGTCCGGCTGCGGCCCAGTCTTCTCCAGTGGTCTCGCCCGAGTCGGCGGCACCAAAGCCGGTGAAGGCCTCCGCCAAAACCCCGGCGAAGGCCCCAGAGGCGGGGCGGGGCAGCGGTGGGGAGGAGGCGCCGTTCGTGATCTGGCAACCCGAGGGGCCGCCGCCCCCCGCCCGGCCCGCCGCGCTGGGCCCGGAGTCTGCCGGAGCGGCTCCCGGTTCCTCCCGGCTGCGCCCTCCTGGGGGCGGGGAGATCCCTGTGCTGCCGGCGCCGGCCCCCGCCGCTCCCCCGCCGGGCATGGCTCCGCCGGGTATTGCTCCGCAGGGCATGGTGTCCCCTGGGGGACAGCCGGGCATGGTGCGGCGGATGCCTCCGGGAATGGTGCCGGGAATGCCTCCTGGGATGCGGCCGGGAATGGTGCGAGGAATGCCTCCTGGCATGGTTCCAGGTATGCCTCCAGGCATGGCGCCCGGCATGCCCCAGGGGATGGCGCCGGGCATGCCGCCCGGAATGCGCCCGGGCATGCCCCCGGGATTCCGACCGGGGATGCCGCCGGGCCCCGTCGCTGGGCTGCCGCCTCTCCCGCCCCTGCCGCCTGCCCGCCTCGGGCCGGCACGGCCGGGCCTCGGTGCGCCTTCCCCATCGCGGCAGGCCCCAGCCCCCTGGGCCTGGCTGGCCGCCGTCACCGCCATCGGCGGCGGCGCCGGGATGGTTCTGCTGGAGCGCCGCCGCCGCACCCTCGCCGAGGCAATACCTCCCATCGCCCCTACCCAGGCTCCGCCTCCGCAGGACCCTGCCGCCGGTAGCCCGCCCCCGGGCTGATCAGCGCAGGCAGGCCATCGGATGGCGCGGCGCCACCCCCAGGGCCCGCGCCACCCCCGGATGGCACACCGCCCCGTTGACCGTGTTGAGGCCGGAGAGAAGCTCGGGCCGATCCGCGACCGCTTCACTCAGCCCGCGGCCCGCCATCACCAGGATGTAGGGAAGGGTGACGCTCATCAGCGCCTCGGTGGAGGTGAAGGGCACCGCGCCCGGCATGTTGCCCACCGCGTAATGAAGCACGCCGTGCAGGTTGTGCACTGGATCTGTGTGGGTGGTCTCCCGGCTGGTGGCGATGCAGCCCCCCTGGTCGATCGCTACATCAACGATCACCGAGCCCGGCTGCATGCGCTGCACCAGCGCCTCGGACACCAACGTGGGGGCCCGGCCCCCGGGCAAGAGCACTGCGCCGATCAGCAGGTCGGCGTCGGGCACCAGCCGCTCAATCAGGATGCGGCTGCTGACCAGCGTGATCATCCGGCCCTGGCGCGCCGGCTCCAGCTGGCGCAGCTTCTCCGGGGAGCGGTCGAGCAGGAACACCTCCGCATCCATGCCGGCGGCGATGCGGGCGGCGTTCCAGCCCACGCTGCCCGCGCCGAGCACCACCACCCGCGCCGGCCGCACACCGGTGCAGCCGCCGATCAACACCCCACGGCCGCCATGGGGCCGCTCCAGCAGATGGGCGCCCACCTGGGCCGCCAGCCGCCCCGCGATTTCGCTCATCGGCGCCAGCAGCGGCAGGCTGCCGTCCTCCAGTTGCACGGTTTCGTAGGCCACGGCGGTGGTGCCCGCCTCCAGCAGGGCCCGGCCCACTTCCGGATAAGCCGCCAGGTGCAGATAGGTGAAGAGCACTAGATCACGGCGCAGGAAGCCGAACTCCTCTGGTTGCGGCTCCTTCACCTTCACCACCAGGTGGGCGGCCCAGGCCTCCTCGCGGCTCACCAGCCGGGCGCCCACCGCCCGGTAGTCGTCGTCGCCGATGCCGGCCCCCAGGCCCGCCCCCGCCTCGATGCGCACCTCCATCCCCTGGGACACGAGCTCGTGGGCGCCATCGGGGGTGAGGGCCACGCGCCGCTCATCCCGCTTGATCTCCTTCGGCACGCCGATGCTGGCCAGCGGGGAGCTGAGGGAAGACGCCGGTCCGGTGGGTGCCATGGGCCGGGAACGCTGCGGAGGCGATGGGGCGACCCTAAGCCCGGCCCCTTCCAGCGAAGCCGTCCCGGTTTCTGGACCCGGGAGAGAGGGGCACCGCTGCGATCGGCATGCGCCAGCCGCTGCCGAAGGCCCGGCCGCTCACCTTCAGGGCCGGCGCGGCCTGGCGGCGCTTGAATTCGGCGCGCTGCAGCAGCTGGGCCACCCGGCCCACCACCGCGGCATCGGCCCCCTCCGCCACCAGCTGCTCCGGCGTGGCCAGGGCTTCCACCAGGCGCCGCAGGATCGGATCGAGCACCGAGTAATCCGGGAGCGAATCGCTGTCGCGCTGGTCGGGCCTCAGCTCGGCGCTGGGTGGCTTGTGGCGGATGGCTGCACCGATCAGCTCGCCTTCAGCCGGTAGGCCGAGGCTGGCCCGCGCCCTTGCCGCCGCCGGGCTGTCGATCCAGTCGCACAGCGTGAAGACGGTGGTTTTGTAGAGGTCGCCGATCACCGCCAGCCCGCCGTTCATGTCGCCGTAGAGGGTGCAGTAGCCCACCGCCAGCTCCGATTTGTTGCCGGTGGAGAGCAACAGCCGCCCCTGGGCGTTGGTCACCGCCATCAGCAGGGTGCCGCGGATGCGCGATTGCAGGTTTTCCGCCGTCAGTCCCGCTGGTGGCTCCCCCAGCACCGGCGTGAGGGCCCCAGCGAAGCTCTCCATCAGGGACGCGATCGGCAGCACCCGCTGGCCGATGCCGAGCCGCTCCGCCAGGGCGCGGGCATCCGCCAGGGATCCCTCCGAGCTGTAGGGGGAGGGCATCAGCAGGGCCTCCACCTGGTCGGCCCCGAGGGCGGCGGCGGCGAGCACCGCCACCAGGGCCGAATCAATGCCGCCGCTGAGGCCGAGCAGGGCGCTGCGGAAGCCGCACTTGCGGGCGTAATCGCCAAGCCCGAGCACCAGGGCCCGCAGCAGCTGCTCCGGCTCCGACGGCAGCGGGGCAAGGGGGGAGAGGGCTAGTGGCGCCTGGCTTTCCGCGGCACGCTCTGCGGCTCCTGCAGGCCCATCCCAGAACGCCAGAGCCTCGGCCGAGCAGGGCAGCTGGCACTCCAGGTTGCCACTGGCATCCACCGCGAAGCTGGCGCCGTCAAACACCAGCTCGTCGTTGCCGCCCACCTGGTTCACGTACACCACAGGCGCGCTCAGACGGGCCGCCGCCCGGGCGGCGAGGCGATGGCGCAGGGCCAGCTTCCCCTGCCCGAAGGGGGAGGCCGAAAGGTTGAGCAGCATGTCGATGCGATGGGGCAGCAGCGCGCCGACCGGATCGGCCCCCGCCAGCCGGTGCCCCTGCAGTTCCTCCTCCACCCAGAGGTCTTCGCAGATGGTGAGCCCGAGCCGCCAGCGCCTGCCCCCCCGCTCCAGCTCAAGCACCGCCGCCTCATCGCCGGGGCGGAAATAGCGCCGCTCATCGAAGACGTCGTAGCTGGGCAGCAGCTGCTTGCGGGCGACGATCCGCCAGCCGCCGCGCTCCACCAGCGCCAGGGCGTTGTGGAGGTGGGGCTGGTCGGCGCCGACCAGCGGCTCGGCAACGCCCACCAGCAGGGCGAGATCAGCCGGCAGGGCTGCCGCGAGGCCATCGAGGGCGATGTGCTGCCGTTCGATCACGGCCGGCCGCAGCAGCAGATCCCGCGGCGGATAGCCCCACAGCGACAGCTCCGGGGTGAGCACCAGATCGGCCCCGCCCTCGGCCGCCTCGTGGCAGATGGCCAGCATGCGGCCAGCGTTGCCGTCGAGGTCGCCCACCAGGGCATTGAGCTGGGCCAGGGCGAGGCGCATCGGGGCGGCGGTGGGGCTCAGGGGGCGGGCAGGCCGTAGAGATTGTGCTGCAGCAGCACCGGCCAGAGCTCCTCGGGCAGGTCATCTGCCCGCTGGCCCGCCGCCAGGCCGCGGCGCAGCTCGGAACTGGCGCTGGCGGGGATCTCCAGGGGCAGAACCTGCAGGCGCGCGCCGCGGCGCTCCAGGTCCTGCAGCTCTGCGGCAGCCACCGGCCAGCCGCGACGGGGCACCACCGCCAGGTGGCATCCGGGCAGCCAGGCTTCCGCCTGGCGCCAGCGGGGGATCTGGGCCAGCAGGTCGCTGCCCACCACAAACACCGGCGCGGCGGTGGGCCAGAGCTGCTGCGCCCGCTTCAGGGTTTCCATCGCCCAGGGGCTGCTCAGCTCGGGGATCACCGCCAGGCGCGGATCGTCGATCGCCGCCACCAGGGCCTGCAGCAGGGCGGTGCGGGCATCCAGGGGGGCGCCATGGTTCTTGAGGGGGTTGTCGCTGGCCCAGGTGGCCACCTGGGGGAACAGGGCCAGTAGCCCCTCCAGCAGGGCGCGGTGGCCCTGGGTGGGGGGATCGGCGCTGGTGCCGAACAGGGCGATGGTGGAGGGGGTGGCCGGTGTGCTCACAGGGGCGATCAGGGCAGCAGCCCCGCCAAGGGGGAGCCGCCCGGGGCCTGGGGGTCGGCGGGCGGCGATGGAACGGTGCCAAGCCAGCGGCGGGTGGCCGGGTCCTGGTGGACGAGGCGACGCAGCAATGCCCCG
>CANEWU010000077.1 GCA_947442825.1 Synechococcaceae cyanobacterium | reverse complement strand
GAAAAGGATGAGGTGCGCAGCCAGCTGCTGGCTTTTCTGGCGGAGCGGCGCGGCGAGGCTGGCATCGTCTACGCCCGCTCCCGCAGCCGGGTGGATGGCTTCGCGCGGGAGCTGCGGGCGGCGGGCTACGACGCCGTGGCTTACCACGCCGGCCTGGAGGCATCCGAGCGCAAGTCGGCGCTCGATCGCTTCCGGCGCGAGAGCGGCGTGATCGTGGTGGCCACCATCGCCTTCGGCATGGGCATCGACAAACCGGACGTGCGCTTTGTGGCCCATGTGGATCTGCCCAAGAGCCTGGAGGCCTACTACCAGGAAACGGGCCGAGCCGGCCGCGATGGGCTGCCGGCGGTGGCCTGGATGGTGCACGGGGGAGGGGATCTGCCGCAGCTGCGCCGCTTCATCGACGACTCCCAGGCAGCGGAGGAGCAAAAGCGGGTGGAGCGAGGCAAGCTCGAGGCCCTGATCGGCTTCGTGGAAGCTTCGAGCTGCCGGCGCCAGGTGCTGCTGCGCCATTTCGGCGAGCGGCTGGCCGAACCCTGCGGCAACTGCGATGCCTGCCTGGAGCCCGACCGCCGCACCGACCTGACCGATCCAGCCCGCAAGGCCCTCTCGGCGGTGCACCGCACCGGCGCCCGCTTCGGCGCCAACCATTTAATCGATGTGCTGCTGGGGGGCGACACGGCCCGCATCCGCCAGTGGGGCCACCAGGAGCTGAGCGTGTACGGCATCGGCCGCGAGCTGGACCGGGGGCAGTGGCGCTCCCTGTTCCGCCAGCTCGTGGCCCTGGGCTACCTGGTGAGCGAATCGGAGGCGAAAGGGGGCCTGTGCTTCGGCGATCAGGGGTTGGTGCGGCCGCTGCTGCGGGGGGAAACAAGGCTGGCCCTGCGGCTGGCGCCCCCGGCCAAGGAGCGACGGCGGGATGGGGCAGCCAGCGCCGCGGGTGCCCGTTCGGGGGGCGGCGCAGGTACGGGCGTGGATCTGGAGGGGGTGGATGGGGAGCTGCTGGCGGCCCTCAAAAGCTGGCGACTGCAGCAGGCGCGCGAGCAGGCGGTGCCCCCCTACGTGGTGTTCCACGACCGCACCTTGGTGGAGATCGCCCGGCGGCGCCCCGGGGATTCGGCGGCCCTTGGGCAGGTGAGCGGCGTGGGGACCGCGAAGCTGGAGCGTTATGGGGAGGCGGTGCTGGCGGTGGTGGCGGCAGCGGGATTAAGTGGATAATCCACAACGAAGAAGTCCCAACGTCGTGACCGCTTCCTCTCTGGCGCCAGCTCTTGGCAGGTTTCTTCCCCGGGGCCCGGGCGCAGTCCTTGCCTGGGCGGTGGTCGCAGTTGGAGCGCTGCCGGCAGAGGCTTCAACCAGCACCCAAACCATCGGCTCGATCTACCAGCAGACCAGCTTCGGCCTGGGCAACCTGAGCGTTTACCCCCCGGCCCCCCAATTCACGGTGGATCCCTTTGACGCCAGCCTCGGCGAGCTCACCAGCACCACCATCCGCTGGGCCTCCGGCGCCGATGGCTCCGTGACGGTGGCCCCGGGAACGGGAGGGGGGTCATGGGGCCTGGACTTCGGGGGAACGGTGAAGGTCAATGATTTCCCGTACAACGGCTACGGCGGCGGGAATGGCTACGGGGCGGGCCCTGGTGAAACCATCAACTTCGGGCTGCCCTATAGCGGCCGTTCCGACACCTTCACGGCAGCCGATGGGAATGTATGGGGCGCCTTCACGGGAACCATTCCCTACTCGATCGCCTTTCTGGGCAGCTACAGCGGCTCCACGCCTTACCGCATCAGCACCATCAACATCAGCGGCGGTCAGGCGCGGGTGATCACCGAGGCGGAGGTGACCTACACCTACACCCCCAACACGCCATCCGTGCCGGGGCCCCTGCCGCTGGTGGGGGCGGCGGCGGCATGGCGATGGAGCAGGCGGTTGCGAGGGCAGCGGGCAACTATCGCCTGACCGTAACCTCCCCTTGCCGAGCCGTGCTCCATGACCATCAGCGCCCCCAGCCGCACGATCCGCGTGGACCTGGCCGAGAAGGCTTACCCGGTGGTGATCGGTGAGGGGTCCCTGGCGAGCTTGGGGGATCGGCTGCGGGATCTGGGCTTTTCTCCAGGCAGCCGCGTGTTGGTGGTGTGCAATCCGGTGGTGCAGGAGCACTACGGCGCCGTGGCGCTGGCGGCCCTGGAGCGTGCCCAACTGGATGCCTCCCTGCTGGTGGTGGAGGCCGGCGAGGAGCAGAAAACACCGGCCACCGTGGCCCTCATCCACGACGGGGCCTTTGCGCGGCGGTTGGAGCGGGGGTCGTTGATCGTGGCCCTCGGCGGCGGCGTGGTGGGCGACATGGCGGGCTTCGCGGCCGCCACCTGGCTGCGGGGCATCGCCGTGGTGCAGGTGCCCACCACCTTGCTGGCGATGGTGGATGCGGCGATCGGTGGCAAAACCGGCGTGAACCATCCCGGCGGCAAGAACCTGATCGGCGCCTTCCACCAACCCCGCCTGGTGCTGATCGATCCCACCACCCTGGCCACGCTGCCCGAGCGGGAATTCCGCGCCGGCATGGCGGAGGTGATCAAGTACGGCGTGATCGGCGATGCAGACCTGTTCGCCCAGCTGGAGGCGGCGGCGCAGCGGGATCCGGCCGGTGCCCTGGCGTCAATCGAGGCGGTGGGACCGTCCCTGCTGCAGACCCTGCTGGAGCGCTCCGCCGCCGCCAAGGCACGGGTGGTGGCAGCCGACGAACACGAGGGGGGTCTGCGGGCGATCCTCAACTACGGCCACACCCTCGGCCACGCGGTGGAGACCCTCTGCGGCTACGGCACCTGGTTGCATGGCGAGGCGGTGGGGCTCGGCATGCTGGCGGCGGGCGAGATCGCCGTGGCGATGGGCCTCTGGAGCCAGGCCGACCAGGAGCGCCAGCGCGCCCTGGTAGCGGCCGCCGGCCTGCCGCTGCGCTGGCCGGATCTGAACCCCGAGGCCGTCCTGCTCTGCCTGCAGGGCGACAAAAAAGTGCGCGACGGACGGGTGCGTTTCGTGCTGCCCACCGCCGTCGGCGCTGTGGAGATCCGCGACGACGTGATGCCGGCCACGATCCGCGCGGCCCTGGCGAAGCTGGGCTGACCCCAGCACGGGCCGCCAGCGCTCAGGCCGCCGGGGGCTCGCGCAGAAACAATGGCTCCGCGGCCACCAGCTCCCCGCGCCCGAAGGCCTGCCAGCGGAACTCGCCCAGGGCGTGGGGATCCACCAGTCGCAGCAGGGCCTCGCGCCGACGCAGCAGATCCGGCAATTCGGCGGCCGATCCCATCTGCAGCCCATGCAGCCTCTGGGCCAGCCCGAGGGCGAGCAGCGCCTGACCCTGGCGGCAGCCCCCCAAGGACCGCCAGCCCGCGGCAAGGGCAGCGGCCTCCAGGCTCTCCAGACAGAGGTGGGCGGTGAGGTCCCAGTGGCCGGGATCGAGCAGGGGATCGCCGCTGGCGGATTGCTCGCGATAGGCGAGCAGGGTGCCGCTGGAGCGGGAGGGTTGGTAGTAGCGGCGGGCCTCCAGGGCGTAATCAATCACCAGCAGGTGGCCGCGCCGCAGGGCGGCGCCTGCCTGGGCGAGCCAGGGCCCCAGACCCGGATGGCGCTCGCTGCTCCAGCCGGCGGGCCGCTGGGGGCCAGGGGGCCAGAGCCCGAGCCGCTCCAGGGCGGGCTGCTCGCCCGGATCAACGGGCTCGCCGGCCGCCAGGCACAGCGATCCCGCCTCGGTGAGGGCCACCACCTGGTGGCACCAACCCTCGCCCGTGGAGACAATCCGCTCCACCGCCAGCGCATCGAGCACCTCATGGGCCAGCAGCACCCCCTGGGGAGGATCCTGGGCCAGCTCGGCGAAGGACGACCAGCGCAGCGGCAGGGGGCAGTTGGTGAGGCGCTGGCGCTGGCGCTCGACCATGCCGGGATTGGGCTCCAGCAGCACCAGGGAGGTGCGTTCGGCCAGCTCGGGCCAGCCGGCGGCCAGGGCCGCGGCGAGATCGGCGGCGAGCGATCCCTCGCCGGGGCCCGCCTCCAGCAAGGCCAGCGGCCCCTCCCCCAGGGACTCCAACCAGGCGGCGATCTGGGGGGCAATCAGGCCCGCGAACTCGGGGCCGAGGGAGGGGGCCGTGGCGAAATCACCGCGGGGGCCAATCCGCAGGCGGCCGGCGCCATAGGCCCCATGCTGCGGATCGTGCAGCGCCCATTCCATGTAGGTGCGGAACGGCACCGATCCACCGGCCTTCTGCAATCGCTCCGCCAACCACGGGGGGGCCGGCCCCGGCTCAGGCTCCACCGTCGCCTTGGCGAAGCTTGCGGCCCACCGTGACCCCGGCGATCTGGTAGGCGGCCACCGCCGCAGCGAGGAAGGCAAGGGTGTTCCGGAGCAGCGGCAGCAAGTCGCTGGTGCGGGTGAGGATCGGCCCCAGGCCCAAGGCCACGTAGAGGATCAGCCAGAGGGGCGAGAGCAACAGCACCCAGGTCCACTCGATGCGGCGACCGGCCTGGCGGGGAAAGGCGGCGAAGCCCACGACCAACCCGCCAAGAATGGCCGTGGAGAGGGTGAGCAGCCACTGCTCGCGGGGCAGGCCAGGCACCACCTGGCAGCCGCCGATCACAAGACAGCCCTTGACGGCATGCAGCGAATCGAGGATGGCGCCGTCTTCGCCATTGTCCTGCACGTAGTACTTGTTGCCGAATCGCGTCTGCAGCTCCACCCAAAAGGTGCGGGGCATCAGGGAGAAGAGGGCATCGCCCACGTTGAAATTCAGCAGGTTGCCGCCACGCTCATCGGCCACCAGCAGCAGGCTGCGGTCATCGAGGTCCCAGAAGTTCTTGAGTGCCGTTCCGGGGGTGCGGTCGTACTGGGTGAGCACCCGCAGCTTCCAGCCGCTGCTTTCCTCGAAGTCACGCAGTTCGTCCTCCAGGGCGGCTCTCTGGCCATCGGTGAGGGCACGGGCCAGGTCGATCACCGGGGTGGGGTGATCGGGCAGGAGGTCGGGGTTGTCGAACGCATGGGCGGGTGCTCCCCAACCCAGGGCGATCAAAACCACCAGCAGGCAGGCCAGCAGAGGACCGCAACGCAAGATCCGACGGGGGGGAGGCGAGGGTTGCTTCATCGGATCCGGCCGGACAGGGGCTGCATTCTGTCCCAAGCCGAAGGGCGACGGAGGCCCTCAGTCGGAGAGGGCCGGAACGGTGGTGGAGCGGGCTCCCGTAGCGGTTTGCACCGCCTCCAGCTGGCAGGCAAGGCTGCCGGACTTGCAGCTGGGCGCCACCGAGCGGATCGCCACGCGCTCCCAACCATTGGGCTGGGACTCGTTGCGGAGCTGGGCGAGGGTCTGGTGGTAGAAGGCCCGCAGCTCAGCAAAGCGCTTCACCGGCTGGCCGTAGTAGCTGCGGCCGGCCAGGGTAGGGAAGGAGGCCCACTCGGGGGCGAGGCGGGCAGCTAGCTCCGGAGTCAGCTCGCCACGGTCGGCCAGGGGCAGGGCGCCACGACGCTGGATCAGGTACAGCGCGCCCTGGTCTTGGTTTTCGGGGTGAAAGCCCACCAATCCCATGGAGCGGGAAACCATGCTCCAGGTGGGGGGCATGAACTGATAGGCCCCAGCGGCCGCGCTGGCGTAGCCGGGGGAATACATCACCCGATCGGGATGGCGCTCAAAGGTGTGGAAGAGGCTGCCGCCGAAGAGCACCCGGTAGCCGATCTCGTGGCCGTTCTTCCAGGTGCCTTCCGCGTAGCGGATGGTGTTGAGCAGGGCCCGGCGCTCGGGGGTCATCGCGAAGACGCGCGGAGCGGTGGGCGGCGGCAGAACCGCCAACTGACGGGCCGGGGCCGTCGAACCGACCTTCAGGTTCCAGGAGCTGAGCTCGGTGGCGGCGGCGGCGCCCGGAACCACGGCGGTGGCTGCGAGGGCGAGGCCGGCAAGGGCCAGCTGGTGGCGCTGAAGCAGAGACAAAACGGAGGAATGCGAGGGACGGGATCCGCAACCGGGAGGGAGCGGTGCTCCGGTGACTGCCGAGATCACTTGCAAGGCAAGAGAGCGGCAGAAAAGACGCGATCAAGAAATCGCGCTGAGAAAACCGGAAACTGAGTTGGGAAACTTCAAACTTCGAGCCAATGTGCCTATCAATCGGCCGCGGCGCGATCTTTACTGTGCCAATCGAACAAGTGGCCCACGCGTATCAGGAATCACCGTGATGGTTCAAATCACCGTGGCCGCCTGCATTTATTTGGATGCGATGAACAGCAACCCAAACCTTGCCGCGCTCACTGATCGGAACTTCTGATCACCCCTCGAGATGGCGGATCAGGGCCGCCGCCGCCACCTCGGCCCCATCCAGCGGCAGCGGTCCCCGCCGCGGAGCCAGCAGCGGTTGATCGAGCTGCCAATCGCCCGCCAGCAGCTGCTCCTGGTCGAGCAGGCGATGGGCACCATGGTCCTGGAGGGCTTCCCGCAACACCGGCGCCTCCGCAAATCCCTCGCGGTCGACCAGATGGATGCCGACCCCCTGGCTGAAGGCCTCGCAAAAGCTGCTGTAGCCGGGTTTGGTGATCAACCGCGCCGCCAGGGGCATCAGATCGAGGGGCCGCACCCCCGGGGGCAGCAACCGGCCGTTGGCCACCTGGGCCAGGCCCGGGTCGGGGCCGACGAAGACATGATCAGGCCAGCGGGCCAGCAGGGCAGGGTCGAGACTCAGGCCGAGGCCACCGAAGCTCAGCAGCACCACCTTCTCCCGATCGGCGGGGAGCTGGAGCTGCTGGGCCAGGGGAGCGAGGGCGAGCCGGGGCCGGGAGGCGGTGACGCCCAGCCGCACCTCCGGCACCCCCCAGGGCATCGGCAGGGAGAGGGGGCAACGGAGCAGCAACTGGCCCTGGCCATAGAGCGCGCCGTACTCCCGGGCCCGCTCGGCGAAGGCGCCCCCCATCGGCGCGTAGATGGCATCCCAGCCGAAGCTGGCCAGCCAGATCAGCGGCACCCCCAGGCGCCCCGCCAGCAGGGCCGCCGGCGGTGGCACATCGCCCAGCACCGCCACGGGCTGCCCCTGGGCCGACAGCCAGGCGGCCTCCGCCTCCAGCTGGGCGGGCAGGGTGGCCTCAAGGCGTTCCAGGGCGGCGAGGGTGGCGGGGGGATCCACCGAGAGGGCATTGGCCTGGATGACGCCCACATCCCACTGGCACGGGCGGCGCTCGTAGGGGACAGTCCCGAAGGCCAGCTTTAAAAAGTCTCCGCTCAGGGCGGTGGAGAGCACCAGACGCCAGGAGGGGCGGCTGGCGGCAAGCTCGGCAAGCACGGCGGCACTGCGGGAGCCGTGGCCGTAGCCGTGGCTGCTGAGGCACGCGTAGATCAGCATCGAGGGGGTTGGGGAAGGGGCGCGGGCTCCGGCGTGGTGGGCTCGGGGGCGGTCCAGAGGGTCTGCTCGTAGTGCAGCTCGCCGCCATCGCCGTACCAACGGTGGGCCAGATGCACGGGCCCCCGCTCGCCCCAGGTGATCCAGCTGAGGTGGCGCAGGCTGCGGCCCTGGCCATCCACCCCCACCCGCGGCACGCAGGCGGCGTTGAGGTGGAGGGTGCCGTGGCGATCACGCGCAAGGGTGCGCCGCTCCCCCTGCTTGCGCCACAGGCTGTGGTGCATGTGCCCGAACACCACCAGGGGCACGGGCCGATGGCGGCGGATGCGCTCGATCGCCAGCTCCAGATCCTGGTCGCCCCAGTCGCAGGCGGGGCGTTTCCAATCGCGACCGCAGGGATCGTGGGCCTCGCTACCCAGGCCGCTGGGGCCGGAGTGGGCCAGGAGCACCAGCGGCAGGGAGGGATCGGCTGCGAGGGCGGCGCGCTCGATCCGGGCGGCCGATTCCTGCAGATCCACGGGTCCGAAGGCGGCCCGCGCGGCGCGGGAGAGATGGAAGCCACCGCCGGCGGTGCCGGGGCGCCCGCCCACCACTGCCAGGCCCGGGGGCACCAGTTGGCGAAGGCCCCAACCGCAGTGGAGCTCCCCCAGCAGATCCATCTGGCGGCGCAGGCGATGGCCGCTGGGGTCGCGGCCGGCGTCGTGGTTGCCGAGCACGCAGGCCAGGGGCAGATCGAGGGTGGTCAGCAGGCGGGGGATGCGGGCGCGGCCGTCGCTGAGGTCACCCACCAACAGAAGGGCGTCGGGAGCCAGGATCTCAAGCAGACGGTTATCGCGCTCCTCCCACTGGTCATGGAGATCGCCAGCGACGGCAATCCGCAGGGGGGGCCGCGACGGGTTCATGCCGGGGCCTTTCTAGGGTGGCCACATCCTGCACGACCGGTGGCTTGGCCGGTGGCACGGTTGGTGTTCACCCATTCTCCCATTTCGGCGTCTGCCGCGCCTGGCGACAGCCCCCCAGCGCCCGCCGATCTGCCGGCCGCGATCCGGGAGCTGGCAGCGCGCCGCAACGCCGTGATCCTGGCCCACTACTACCAAGAGGATCCGATCCAGGACATCGCCGACTTCATCGGCGACTCGCTGGAGCTCTCGCGCCGGGCCGCGAGCACCGAGGCCGAGGTGATCGTGTTCTGCGGCGTCCATTTCATGGCGGAGACCGCAAAGATCCTCAACCCGGGCAAAACGGTTCTCCTGCCCGATCTCGATGCCGGCTGCAGCCTGGCCGACGCCTGCCCCGCCGACGCCTTCGCCGCCTTCCGCGCCGCCCACCCCGAGCACATCGTGGTGAGCTACATCAATTGTTCGGCGGCGGTGAAGGCGCAGAGCGACCTGATCTGCACGAGCAGCAATGCGGTGTCGCTGGTGCAGCAGCTGCCCGCCGACCGGCCGATTCTGTTTGCGCCGGATCAGAACCTGGGCCGCTGGGTGGCTCGCCAGAGCGGCCGCGACCTCACCCTCTGGCCAGGCAGCTGCCTGGTGCATGAAACCTTCAGCGAGCAGGCGCTGCTGAAGCTGAAGCAGGAGCATCCCGAGGCGGAGGTGATCGCCCACCCCGAATGCCAGGAGCATTTGTTGGATCTGGCGGATTTCATTGGCTCCACCAGCCGCCTGCTGGAGCGCAGCGCCACCGCCGAGGCCGACACCTACATCGTGCTCACCGAACCCGGCATCCTGCACCAGATGCGCCGGCGACGGCCCGATCGCACCTTCCTGGAGGTGCCGGGCGCCGATTCCTGCAGCTGCAACACCTGCCCCTACATGCGCCTGAACACGCTGGAGAAGTTGTGGCATTGCCTGGAAACGATGGCACCCGCAATCGAGCTGGACGAGGGGATTCGCCAGCGGGCCCTGGTGCCGATCGAGAAGATGCTGGCGATGAGCCGCTGAGGTCTCAGTAGCTGTAATCGGCCACGAACAGGCTGGCCTCATCGGAGGGTTCGCTGCCGGGTTCGTAGGCGCCGCGGCTGGCGGCTCCGTTGGCCCGCGCCCGCGCCAGCAGGGCCTCCTGGCCGGCGGCCACGTCGTGGCCGGCCCAGTGCTTGAGGCAGGAGTGCTGCAACGCCCGCCCGAACGAGAAGCCCAGGTGCCAGGGGGCAAAGCCCTGGGCAGCAGCCTGGTTGATGGCGTTGAGGCAGAGGCTGGCGTCCTCCTCCCCGAGGCCGCCGGAGAGGAAGAGGATGGCGGGCACGGCGGCGGGGACGCTGCGGCAGAGGGTGCGCACCGTGTACTCGCCCACTTCGTCGGGAGAGGGGCGCTGGGGGGCCTCGGCGCCGGCGGTGGTCATCGAGGGCTTGAGCAGGCTGCCCTCCAGAAACACTCCGTTAGTGGCCAGGGCTTCGTAGACGGTGCGCAGCACCCATTCCTGCACCGAGGCGGTGGTGGCGATGTCGTGGTCGCCATCCATCAGGATCTCGGGCTCCACGATCGGCACCAGGCCCTGCTCCTGCACGGTGCGGGCGTAGCGGGCCAGACCCCAGGCGTTCTCGCGCACCGCCAGCTCGCTGGGGCAGCCATCGCCGCTGATGCGCAACACGGCACGCCATTTGGCAAAGCGGGCCCCAGCGGCGTAATAACGCTCAGCCCGCTCCGCCAGCCCCCGCAGGCCGGTACACCAGGTTTCGCCCGCCAGCCCGCCGGCGAGCGGCTCAACCCCCTGGTCGACCTTGATGCCGGGCACGATCCCCTGCTCCTGGAGGAGCTGCACAATCGGCGGCCCCTCGCCTCCGCCCTCCGCTGCGCTGGCCTGGAAGAGGGTTTCCTCGTAGAGGATCGCGCCGCTGATCGACACCGGCAGCCCAGGGGTGGTGGCCAGCAGGGTGCGGTAGGCGCGGCGGTTGGCCTCCGTGTTCTCCAGCTGGATCGCCTCAAACCGCTTGCCGATGGTGGCGGTGGACTCATCCGCCGCCAGCAGGCCGGTGCCGGGCGCCGCCAGGGCCGCAGCGGTGGCGGCGAGTTCGTCGCGGAAGGCGTCGAGGGTCATGGGGGCGGGGCGTCAAGTCCTCATTGGCACGGTAGGGAGGATGTTGGGGCGTGGCCGCAACGGGGCTGATGGTGGTTTCCAGCTGCAGCGGGACCCGTTCAGGGTCCAAGTTGGCCCAGAAGCGAGCAGGGAGGACAAGACGGCGGCCAGCATCGTTCGCATTGCCCCCGGGCGCGGGCATCGACCACTGAGACGTTCGGGTTCCCCTGGTGGCACTGATGGGATGCAGCCCCCGAGCATGCGTCGCGCGCCAGACCCTTGCCCCCAGACCCCAGGCCCCCGGGGCCGCAGGCCGGCGAGCCAGCTGCGGTTCCGCCAGAATGGCCTGAACGCTTATCCAGAGAGCCGGGAGACCAGCGCAACCGGCAAGAGCGCCTCGGCCTTGACCGACTCGGCTTCATCCAGGCCATCGGCGGCCTGGTGCTCGGCCTGATCGCTCTCTTTACCTCCTATGACCACCTCTCCTTCGCCGGCCGCACCATCGCCATCCCCCAGCAGTGGGGCATCCCCCTCATCGCTGCCTCGGTGGCGACAGTTTTTATCGATGCTCAACTGGCGACGGGATCCCGGCTACGAGCAGCGAATGCTGAACTACGAGCAGCGCAGGATTCAGCACGAGCAGCAGAGGTTTCTGCACGAGCAGCGCGAGATTCTGCACGAGCAGCGGATGAAGCAGCTGAGGAGCGACATCGAGCAGATCGAGAAAGACACCGAGCAGATCAAGAACGAAGCCGAGCAGATCAGGAAAGAAACCGAGCTGCTGAGGCAAGAGAACGCCAGGCTCAGGATTCTGAACGCCAGAACGAAAGCCTTGATCTCCTGCGTCGATCAGCATTGCTTTCCGCCCGAGTCCAGCTCGATCCCACAGCCACCAACCGGGCCCGATTGCGAACCTTCCTCGATCTAATTGGCGGGGGATGGCCTGGCCAGCCGGGGTGAGGAATCGGAAAAAGCGTGGGCACCGGAAACCGGTGGAGGATGAATGAACGACCTCAGCCTGCCAGACCAGATCATCCGCAAGCCCGAAACCACCGAGCAGCTGATCGCGGAGGGCAAGCCCGTGGCCGTCATAACACCATTTGCGTGAGCACGATGGCGGCTTGCAAGCCGAGGCGAATGAACATCATCGCCCAGCGCGATGGCATTGTCAGATTCTGCTATCAGGACAACACGGGCAAATGACAGGTCTGCACACTATCGGGCGGGGATTTCCTCTGGCTGCTGCT
>CANEWU010000076.1 GCA_947442825.1 Synechococcaceae cyanobacterium | reverse complement strand
TCGGCCCTCGGCCGGGTGGAGCCGGAATCCAAGATCCGCCGCGTTTCGCTCGCCAGCTCCGTCAGTGGTGATCGCATCGAGAAAGTGCTGGTGCAGGAGGACGAGGAGGTCAGGAAGGGCCAGCCTCTGGCCATCCTCAACAGCTATGGCTCCCTCCAGGCCGCCCTCAAGGAGGCAGACGAAAAGGTGGAGGTGAGCCGCGCCAAGCTCAATCAGGTGCTGGCCGGTGCCAAACAGGGGGAAATCCGCTCGCAGGAGTACCAAATCGAAAGTTTGCAGCGCGAGTTGGCCGCCGCCAAGCGCACCGGCGAGCAGTCGGTCGCCTCGGCTCGAGCCAAAGCGGAGGAGGCCCGCCTCGAAAGCCTCCGCTACGACAACCTCTACCTCTCCGGCGCCTCCTCCGAGCTGGATCGCGATCGCTATCGCACCCGCGCCCGAACCTCCAACGCCGAATTGTCTAAAGCGATCGAAGATAAGGCCGGCACGGAATCACGCCTGCGTTCCGACATCGACGCTGCCAAACAGACCCTCGACAAGATCAAGGAGGTCCGCACGGTGGATGTGGACACCTCCAAAAACGAACTGCGCCAGGCGGAGGCCTCCCGCGATAGGGCCAAGCAGGATCTCACGGATGCCACCGTGCTGGCTCCCCAGGATGGCCGCATCCTCAAGATCTTCGCCTGGCCGGGCGACAAGGTGGGCGATGACGGTCTGCTGGAAATGGCTGACACCAGCAATATGGTGATTACGGCGGAGGTCTACCAAACCGATCTCACCAAGTTGTCGATTGGCCAGGGGGCCACCATCACCGCCGATGGGTTTGACGGCAGCGGCCGTGCCACTCTCTATAAGGTGCTGCCCCAGGTGCAGAAACAGAGCGTTTTTGCTGGCACGCCTGGAGAAAACATGGATCAGCGGGTCTATGAGGTCAAGCTGCGGCTTCACCCCACCCCCAAGGCGGAGAAGCGCTTGCGTTTTGCCTCCAACCTGCAGGTCAATGTGGTCTTCGATCCCGAGCAAACAGAGGATCGCCTGCCATGACCTTGGCCCTGCGCAAGACGCTCCACAAGATCCTCAAGCGCACGCCGGTGGCCTGGCTTCAGGTGAGCCACAATCCCGTCAAGCTCGCCATCGGCGTGGCCGGTGTGAGCTTCTCTAATCTGCTGATGTTTTTCCAGTTGGGCCTGCTGGACAGCATCTATAACAGCCAATGCCAGCCCATCCTGCGCATGCAGGGAGATCTGATGATGGTGAGCGCTGGCTACAGCAACCTCGGCTCCTTGCAGCTCTTCAAGCGCAGTCGCCTCTATCAGGCTCTCGGCGTGGAGGGCGTCGCTGGCGTGTCGCCTTTGCACATTGCGCGCGGCACCTGGATTACGCCTGAAACCCGCGAGAAGTTTGATATCTTCGTCTATGGCGTTAGCCTCACCCGACCCTCCCTGGCCTTCCCGGAGCTGGAGGCCAATCCCAGCAGTCTCCAGCCCCTGCGCAGTGCCCTGTTTGATCGCAATTCCAAAGAGCAATATGGACCAATCGCCAAGCAGCTTACGAAGCAGGCCTTTGTTAATGTGGAGGTAAACCAGCAAAAGCTGCGCATTATCGATACCTTTTCCCTGGGCGCTACCTTCGCGGCGGATGCCAACCTGATCGTCAGCGATAATACTTTCTTCCTGCTTTTTGCGGACAAGAACCCCGGCGAGATCGAATTGGGGTTGATCCAGCTCAAGCCCGGGGTCGATCCCGGGGCCGTGCAACGGGCCCTGCAGCCCCTGATGCCCAAGGATGTGAAGGTGGTCACCCGCTCTGAGCTTGCTGCCATGGAGGTGAGCTACTGGAAGAAGAACTCCGCCGTGGGGTTCATCTTCACTCTCGGTGTGGTGGTGGGTTTTGTGGTGGGCAGCATCATCGTTTATCAGATCCTGTTCACGGATGTGATGAACTCCCTGCCTCAATATGCCACGCTTAAGGCGATGGGCTATACCGATGGCTATGTTATCTCCATCGTGATTCAGCAGAGCGCTATCCTGGCTGTGGTTGGCTTTATCCCCGGTTTTCTTGCCTCTGCTGCTCTCTATGCCCTGCTGGCCAATATCACCAAGCTTGCGGTGTTCATGACCGTCACCCGCGCTCTGCAGGTGTTGCTGCTCACCTTCGTGATGTGTGTGGGCTCGGGTTCCCTCGCCACCCGCAAGCTGGTCCAGCTTGATCCGGCTGACGTCTACTGATCCCTCCGTCATGACCTCCTCCGCTTCGGGTGATCCTTCGCCTCCTGAACCTTCTTCGCCTCCAGAAGCTGCCCTCCCCTCGGTTTCTGAGCCACCCAAGGCAAGCGGCTCTCTTGCGGCGGAACCGGTGATTTCCCTGCGTCATGTCAACCACTGGTTCGGCAGCGGTGATACGCGCAAGCACGCCCTCAAAGACATCAGCCTCGACATTCAGCCCGGCCAGATCGTGATCTGCACGGGACCCTCGGGATCGGGAAAAACCACCCTGCTCACCATGCTGGGTGGTTTGCGCTCCTGCATGGATGGCAGCCTGCGCATCCTCGGCCAGGAGCTCAAGGGGGCCAGCAAGGCCCAGCTGGCCAGCTTGCGGGTCAATGTGGGCTTCATCTTTCAGGCCCATAACCTGATGATGTTTCTCAATGCCCGCCGCAATGTGCGCCTCTCTCTGGAGCTGCACGACAGCTATCTCGAGCAGAATATGGACCAGATAGCCGCCGAGATGTTAACAACGCTGGGCCTGGGTGATCGCCTGGATTACTACCCCGCCAATCTCTCCGGTGGCCAATGCCAGCGGGTCGCCATCGCCCGCGCCCTGGTGAGCCAGCCACGCATCGTGCTGGGGGATGAGCCCACCGCCGCCCTGGATAAGGAATCCGGCCGCACGGTTGTCAACCTGATGCGGCGCATGGCTGATGAGCAGCAGACCACCATCATCCTCGTGACACACGACAACAAGATTCTCGACATCGCCGATCGCATCATCATCGTTGAGGATGGCGCCCTCGCCAGCAAGGAAAAGGAGAACGCCTTCGTGGCGCGCATGAAGGAGGGGGGCTCCTAAGGGCTGTTCGCAGAGTGATGCCGCCGGCAACCTCTGGCGAAAACCTCGGGTCTACCTCAGGCCACCCGATCAGGGATCAACTGCGTTTCGGGCGCATCGGCCGTTTCAGCCACAATCCGGTAGTACTCACGCTCATCAGAGCAGCAGAGATCGCTGTCATCAAGTTGACCATCATCCCGGGCAATGCGATAGAGAATCATCAATTCTTGCCGTTCGTCTGCCCATCCTCTCCCATCGCCTGCGCGGCGCGTGGTTGGTTGCGAGACATTTCGCCCATTCCTCGCCCATGTTGACGGTCATGCTCCGCCCCGTCACCATGGGACATTCTGGTCCCAGTGTGTGACATGAGACTTCTTCCTTCCCTGGGTGTGAGCATCGGTTGCACGGGCGCCCTCCTTGGCGCCCTCGGTCTCGGCTGGCTTAGCCCTGCGCAGGCCGTGAAGGTAAGCGCCAGCTACAACTCTTCCGGTCCGTATTCCAATGTGATGTCGTTGCCGCCAAAGGTCACAATCCTTGACCCCGGCCCGCCATCCTTCATCGGGCTTCCCTCCCTGGCGGCTCCTCCTCTTTTTGGCACAAATCCCGACAGCGTGCCCGCATTCAGCTATGGCACAGCCATCACCGCCGTGCAGATGGGTGGAGACGCCCTCTCCAGCATCAGCCAGCCCAGCGCTGGCAACTATGACATCAACCTGACGCTCACCAATTTCCTCCTCAGCAGCATCGCCCTGCCCTCGAATGAATACGTTTATCTGAACATCTGGGAGACCTTCACCGGCCTGCCCCTTTTCTCCTCCGGCTCCTGGAGCGGCGGAGCCTCCATCAGTGGCAGCGCCTGTCGCACGGGGGTGTCCGACACCCTGTTCATCGAGCCGACCGCCACCGTCTTCGATCCCGGCTCCAGCACCTGGATTCAGGCGTCCACGTTCTTCGGCGGCACCCCTGCCTGCGGGCCCATCTCCGCCTCCGCTCCGGTGATCTCCCTGACGCCCTACATCAGCGGCGGCACCCTGGTTGTGGGCTTTGAAGCCATTTTGGGCCTGGCCAATGCCGATCTGATCGGCGGCGATGTGCTCTCCCTTCCCACCAGCCTGGAATTCAATCTTCGCTACAGCAGCAATGGCACAACGCCCCCGGTGCCCGCTCCGCTGCCCGTAGGCGGAGCCGCCGTTGTCTGGAGCTTCTGCCGGCGCCTGCGCCGGCGAACCCACGCCTAGGGGCCATCGCCCTCCACCGGTAGCCCCAGCTGCCTCTGCCAGTCGGCCAGGGGCAGCTCACTGGCGGGATCGACGCCAAACCCGGTGAGCACGTGCAGGATGCCGTCGGCAACCAGGGGGGGCAGGGCGCTGTCGTTCCGTGCCAACCCCTGGCAGGCCTATGGCGTCTGATCCGCAGAGGCGGGAAATACATAAAACGGTGCTGAGCTATCCCCAAAGCGATCGAGCTGCACCGGGCCCAGGCTGGTGCGATGCACGGGCCGGGACAGCAGATAGCGCTTCACCTGGCTCGGTGTCTGGGCGCCACTGGCCAGGGCTTGATCGAGCAGCTCGATCGACTGGCGTGTGCTGAGCGACAGGGCACTGGGGCTGTACCCGAATCGCTGTTCGAAACGCTCGAGATAGTGCCTCACCGCTTCGCTGTCCCGCCGCGCGGGAAAGGAGCTGGCCAGCAACGTGGAGGCACGGGCCGGCCCGATGTGGCCGATCACGTCGGGGGAGCGGGCCCAGGGGGTCAGCAGGATGGGCACACCGGGATGGCTCTGGTGGACCAGCTGGCTGAGATTGCCGATCGCAGGCTGAAACTTGCCCGCCAAGATGTAAACGGCATCGAAATCCCCCATCAGCAGCTTGCGGTCTCGCCCCGGCTCAAAGTCCCGCACGCGCAGGGGGCACACCTCCAGCTCCCAGCCGCCGAGCCTCTCCAGTTCGTCGCGGAAGGCCGCCAGCGCCGTGGTGCCATAGGCGGGATTGGTGGTGTCCTGCAGCACCAGCACCCGCCGTGGGGAGCTCTGGCTGGTTCGGGCTATCGGTAGGCGATGCACCGCCTGGGCGATGGCCCGCTGCTCCTGCCGCACATCGGGAACCACCCGCACAAAGTCGTCGTCGCGTCCGCTCAGGGAGTAGCTGGCGGCGGCCGCGTTGATCGCCAGGGCTTCGCCACCCCTGAACTCCTGGAGGCTGGCCAGGGCGTGGCTGGAGGGGTGGGTGGAGAGGAAGAAGTGAACCCCGTGCTTCTTCAACCTGGCGATGGCGGCCGGGCTGCCGGCCGGTTCCGAATCGTTGAACAGAGTCACCAGGCGGATGCGGCTCCGCGGTCGGTCCTCCAGAAACAGCTCGGCGCTCTTCCGTGCCGTGGGATCCCAGGCTGCCCCCCGCATCAGCAACAGATCCACCGCCACCAGCACCGGCCGCTGCCGCCACCACACCCCCAGGGCGACGGCCCCGGCAATCGCCCCGGCGATGGCGACGGCCAGCAGCAGGGGGCGCCGAATCATCGCGAAACCCTAAAGGCTTGTTCTGTGCCCCGTAGCGCTCAGCCCCTGGGGGAGTCGGTCGGCGACGGGGCCGACGGCAGTGGGAACAGCCGATCGCCCAGCCAGCCGAGGATGTTGCTGACCCAGGGAAGCTGCCCCAGCAGGGTGGTGGGGGCCATCGGTGCTAGCCGCGGATTCGCCCCCGGGATCTGGTTGGTGCGTAGCACCAGCATCGGCAGGCCCACCCGCAGGAATTCAGCGGCGAACTCATCGTGGGCGCTGCGGGGCAGCAAGGAACGCCAGCTCAGCAGGGCATCCTTGAGGCTCTGGCTGGTCACGAAGACCGGCGGATCCCCATCGCCCGCGCTGGTGCCGGCCGCCAGGGCGCTCTGGGCATTGCGGCTCCAGTCGCCCCGCACGCGGCCGAAGGGCTTGAGTAGACGGTCCAAGGCGAGCCCCAGGTCTTGCAGGCGCTGCCGGTCGAACGGGGCCATCGCGATCCGGTCGCCTTCCAGCCGCACCTGACGGATGGCGATCCACAGGGCCTGGGCGGAATCCTGCACGCAGGAGGTGGAAGGGGTCACCGCGGCCACGCCGCTGCCGTCGCCGCTGCGGTAGCGGGCCGCCAGTATCTCCGCCTGCAGGGCAATGGCGTCGAGCACCTGGGGCCCCATCGGCACGAGCACGTCGGAGAAGGGCCGCAGGCCGATCCAGCCGCGCTGCAGGCTGCCGGCGTAGGCGCTCCAGTCCTGGCTGCCGGAGACGATTCCGTTGGGATTGGTGGCGTAGATCTGGTGGTAGCGCAGGCTCAGCCGCGGCTGGCCGGTGAAGGGATCGCGCACCACGCGGGCCTCGCCGAAGGCGAAGTGGCCGGTCACCGTCCAGAGCGATACCGGCTCGCCGTCGGCCCCGCCGATGCCGCCGAACAGATGCAGCAACAGCGCTCGCTCCCCCATGGCCCAGCGGGGCGGCGCCTTGTCGGTGGGGACCAGGGCGGTGCGGTGCAGGCTGCCGCGCTCGCGTTGGGGGTCGCTCCAGTTTTCGTTTTGCACGAAGCCCTGGGTGGCGGCGCTGCCCTGCACCACCTTCTGCGCCTTGAGCTGCAGGAGCGCATGGGGAAGAAGGGCCTGCACGGTGAACACCCCGTCAGCGGCGGGGGCCCCCTGGATCAACCAGCCGCCGCCATTCTGGGGGGAGCTGGCCAGGCCGGCCGGATCGATCAGACGCCGGCCGTAGCGATCCGGTGGCAGGCTGGGAATGCGCACGCTCTCCTCCGGTCCGTCGAAGCGACCGCTGGCGGGATTGAAGTGGCGTACCCGCAGCTGATCGTCCCCCGGGGCCGGCCCGAGCACGGTGACCAGGGCCTGCCAGCGCCCGCTGATCTGCACCGGCGGCCGGCCGATGCGCAGCTCCTCGCCCCGCACCGTCACCTCCTCGAGCGCGGCGGTGAGGTCATCGTTGGGGCGGGAGCCCGCCAGCGATTGCAGGGGCCCCACCCGCCGCCCATCAAGCCGGGTGGGGATCACGTTGGCCTCCCGCTCCGCCCGGCGTGCCGCCTCCCCCAGGGTGATGGGGGTGGTGACGGTGGCCACCAGCTGACGAAGATTGGGCCGATCCTCCCAGCGCAGCCGCAGGCGTTGGCCGATCAGCGACTGCTGCGGGGCGGGCGCCTGCTCCAGCTCGATCCACACCCAGTCGCCCCGGGGAGCCTGGGGGTCGGCCGTCTGGGCGGGGGTGGGAAGCAGCAGGCGGCCGATCCAGTCCGCACTGGGTCGATACAGACCCGCACGGGGCCGCAGCCGGAGCGGATAGCTCTGGGGCTGGCTCCAGGGGGAGAGGGCCGCCAGCGCCTCGCTGCTCTCCGGGCGCGGCTGGGAGGGGGTGCCGGGCGCAGCGGAGGCGATGGCCTGCATGGTGGGGGAGGGGATCCCCGCCACGACCGAGAGCAGCAGGGCGGGGAGAAGCCTGGCGCCCCAGGGGGCACTGGGGATGGGCGTTACAGGCACGGGGCCGCAGGCACAGGGCACGGGCAGAGCGTGAACCTACCAAGCCCATCGGACCGTAGGGAGAAAGGCCGTGGCGTTGTGATCGGCGGCCGGGATGTGCGAACGGTTGCCGTTACGGCGGGCCGGGGGATCGGGGTGACGGCTTTGGCGGGCCTGGCGCGAAAGAGTTGGCAATTCTTGCCGCGATGCGGTGGGCCTGGGTGATAGCCAGGGGGGGATTGTTCCACTGCCCTTGGCAAAGCTCCACCAATGGATAGAGTGGGATCCGTTGATGGATCTTCCATGCTCACAGGCAGTGATCTTCTCGCCAAGGTCAAGGAACTCGGCGATGTCTCCAAATCCGATCTCGTGCGGGCCAGTGGCTACGTCTCCACCAAGAAGGATGGCGGCGAGCGGTTGAATTTCACCGCTTTCTATGAGGCGCTCCTCGAGGCCAAGGGCCTCAGCCTCGGCGATGGCGGCGGGCGAGGCAACGGCACGCCGGGCCGCAAGCTCAGCTATGTGGCCACCGTTCAAGGCAACGGCAATCTCCTGGTGGGCAAGGCCTATACGGCCATGCTGGGGCTGCAGCCGGGCGACGAATTTGAGATCAAGCTGGGTCGCAAGCAGATCCGTCTTGTGCCCGCGGGTGGCGAAGGCGAGGAGGAGTGAGGGCGTCGGGGTCAGTGTCTGGTTCTCCCGTCAGGAAGCCCCCAGGCCCAGCACCATCAGGTCGCGGCTACCGCTGATCGCCTGTACCGCCAGCAGGAGCGCCATCAGGAAGGCGGCGGCGGTGTGTAGCTGGCGCCAGGCCGGCCGGCTGCGGATCTCTGGGGCTGCCGCCATGGCGAACAGAAACAGAGAGATCAGCAACAGCCCCCCCCAGGTGTGTGAGCCCCACAGCCGGCTGGCAGGGTTCACACCCTGAAACCAGAGCGGCGGCTGCATCGCCAGCAGCAGCAGGCCCGCTCCGCTGAGCAGGACGCACATCGCCCGAGCCCTGGCCCCCCGCACACGCCAGAGGGCCAGGCAGCCCCCGAGCGCCAGCGCTGCCAGGGCTACCCCTGCGGCAGACATCCCAACTCCTTCCACCCCCCCGGAGGCCTTCGCCCGCGCCAGGTTGGCCGCCAGGGCCAGCAGGGAGGCCACCATCGCGCCGGTCCCCACCCACCGGCCATGGTCCACGTGCTCTGCGGGCACCGTGGCAGCAATGGGGTTGAGGTCGAGGCGACGCTCCCGCGCGAGGATCCCCAGCCGGATCGTGGCCCCGACCACCGGGTACACAAACAGGATCATCAGGGCCGGATGCAGCAGCAACAGCCAGTCATCCGCCGACAGGGCCCGGTCCGCCAGCAGGGGGGCAAGGGGGGAGGACATGGCGAGACGGGGTACAGGCTCCCGGGAATGCTGGGGCATCCAGGGATGCGAAACCCAGGCCAGGTTGTGAGTCGTGAAGGGACAGCGGGCGCCCAGCAAAAAGCCCCCGGCCGGAGCCGGGGGCAGGCGATCTCGTCAGCCTTCCACCTTCACCGTCACGCTGCTCACCGTGTTGGCCTTGGGGGCGGTCACGGTCAGCAGGCCATCGCGGTACACCGCCTGCAGCTGATCGCGCACGATCGGCTGCGAGAAGCGGAAACTGCGGCTCCAGGTGCCGTAGCGGAATTCGCTCAGCAGGGGGTTGCCGGTGGCGCGTACTTCTGCGGTGGCCTCGCTAGCGCCATCGCTCTCGCCCTCCACCCGCTTCGGTGTGCGCAGGCTGCGGCGTTCGGCGCTGATCAACAGGCTGCGATCGGTGGCTTTCACCTCGATGGCGGCCTTGTCGACCCCGGGCAGCTCCAGCACCACGTCATAGGCGTCGGCGGATTCGTGCACTTCAGCGGCCGGAACCCGCTCGGCGCTCTGCAGCTGCTGGCTGAGCTGTTGCTCGAGGCGGTCGAAGAGATCGAAGGGAGAGGAAGAACGGAGGGTCAACATGGTTTCGATGGCGAGGGTTGGGAGGGCGGGGTGCTGGGCATGGGCCCCGGTCGCCCCCGTTGCCATCACTGTTGCGGGCTGGTGCCGCAGGCGGAGAGAGGAGGGCCGTACAGCGCGATTCGGTCCCCATCACCAAGGTTCGGAGCACCGAATCGCTTGGGTGGGAGAACCGAAACGGGCTGAACCGAAGCTGGTTGAATCGAAGCGCCAGGCCAGCGGCGTGTGGCCTGCCCCGGCAGGGATCGGAGGCAGGGAGGCCGCCACTCAGAATGATCGGGCCCCTTGCCGTGGCCTCGATGGTTCATCACGTGGTTCTGTTCCGCTTCCGCGCTGATCTCGCTGAGGGTGAGGTGGCCTCCCTTTTTGAGGCGCTGCGTGCTCTTCGCCAGGCGATTCCGGGGATCAGCGGCTTCCAGGGGGGGGCTCACAACTCCTCCGAGGGGCTGTCGCAGGGCTTCACCCACGGGGTCACGATGACCTTCACCGATGCCGCCGCCCGCGACGCCTACCTGCCCCATCCCGCCCATCAGGCGGTGGTGCAGCGCCTGATGCCCATGCTCGATGGGGGTCTTGATGGCGTCGTGGCCTTTGATTTCATCGATGGCGTGATGGGTTGACGGGTCTCGCGCCATCAATTTGAACTGCCTGAACGGCTGATTGCTTCGGTATTGAGGGATCACGCGCACAATCGATCGAGCCGGGATGGGCCGCACAAACACCACTTCGATCGATTCATCATTGCCGTGGCGCTATGGACGGTAATCCAGAGACGGCAGCCATTTGCAGTCTGTTTTGGCATCCAGTGCAATGCATAGAGCGGCGGGCCAGAGAGTCGGAGTGTCATGAAAGACAATGGCTGCGACATGGCGATGGCGGTCGCTTCCGCTATGCCCATGCTAAAGATGATGGCTATGCCATTCCTTCGCCCACTCCAGCCTTCGTTCCAGTCGTTCCAGGAGGGGCTGCGGCGCACGCCACCGTTGGTGTTTGCGATGGCGGTGCTCAGTGCTGGCCTGATTGGCGCCAGTGCGGTGGCAGTGAAGGGAGTGCGCTCGGCCACCAATGCGATCACGGTGACCGGCGCCAGCACCGAGCGGATTCGCAGCGATTTCGTCGACTGGTCGGTGGAGGTGAAGCAGAGCGCCCCCAGCCAGCAGCTGGCATACCAGCAGCTTCAGCCAGCGGTGGCGCAGACCACGGCCTTCCTCAAGGGCCGGGGAGTTGCCGCCGAGGAGCTGCAGCTGGAGGCGGTGAAGTCGGAGAGGGAAGATATCCGCGATCCCCGCACCGGCGACCTGCGCGCCACCATCTGGACCACCCGCCAGACCATCCAGATCAGGAGCACGGCGGTAGACAAGATCGCCACGATCTCGCGGGAGATCGGCGAGCTGATCGGCCAGGGCGTGCCCCTCACCATCAATGCTCCAGCCTTCACCTACACCAAATTGGCGGATAAGCGGGTCGACATGCTCGCCAAGGCCACCCGCGATGCCCGCCGTCGCGCCCTGGCCATCGCCGCGGAGGCGGGTGCCCGCGTGGGGCCCGTCACCAAGGTGGACACCGGCATCTTCCAGATCACCGGCCCCAATTCCACCGAAACCAGCGATAGCGGCAGCTACGACACCCGCACCATCGACAAGGACATCACCGCCGTGATGGCAGTGACGTTCCGGGTGCAGTAAGCCCCACGGGCACCACCTGCAGGCCGATCGGCGCCAGGGCGATCAGCGCCAGCTTGATGTGTTGGAGGCCGAAGGGAATGCCCACGATTGAGAGAAAGCAGGCCAGGGCCGAGGTGAGGTGCCCGATGGCCAGCCACCAACCCGCCAGCAGGAACCAGATCACATTGCCGACCAGGCCCAGGGGGCCGGTGCCGAAATCCATCCGGCCGCTGAGGTCGCGGCGGCTGACGGCCTCGAACCCGAAGGGCCAGAAGGAGAACTTGCCAATCACGAAACAGGAGCGTGCCCAGGGGATGCCGATGATCGAAATCGCGGCCACCAGGCCGGCCAGCCACCAGACCAGGCCCATCACGAACCCACCGAGCACAAACCAGAGGAGATTGAGTGACGTGGACCCCGGCAACCGGTCCAGGGTGAATGAGAGTCTTCAGCCGGCCAGACTGGGCCG
>CANEWU010000075.1 GCA_947442825.1 Synechococcaceae cyanobacterium | reverse complement strand
CTGGCCGCCGACTCGTCGACCAGATCGATCGCTTTGTCGGGCAGAAAGCGATCGGCGATGTAACGGCTGCTGAGCACCGCTGCTGCTACCAAGGCATTGTCGGCGATGCGCACACCGTGGTGCACCTCGTAGCGCTCCTTGAGGCCCCGCAGGATCGAGATCGTGTCTTCCACCGTGGGCTGGTCCACGAACACCTGCTGGAAACGGCGCTCGAGGGCAGGATCCTTCTCGATGTGCTGGCGATGCTCATCGAGGGTGGTGGCGCCGATGCAGCGCAGCTCGCCGCGGGCCAGCATCGGTTTGAGCAGGTTGCTGGCATCCATGGCGCCACCGCTGGCGCCGGCGCCCACCACGGTGTGGATCTCGTCGATGAACAGCACGATCTGGCCTTCGGAGGCGGTGACCTCCTTGAGCACCGCCTTGAGGCGCTCCTCGAATTCGCCGCGATACTTGGCGCCGGCAATCAGGGCGCCCATGTCGAGGGCGATGAGCTGGCGGTTCTGCAGGGCGGCGGGCACGTCGCCGTTGACGATGCGCTGGGCCAGGCCCTCCACGATCGCTGTTTTGCCCACACCGGGCTCGCCGATCAGCACCGGATTGTTCTTGGTGCGGCGGCTGAGGATCTGCACGGTGCGGCGGATCTCCTCATCGCGGCCGATCACCGGGTCGAGCTTGCCGTCGCGGGCGGCGGCGGTGAGATCGCGGCCGTACTTCTCGAGGGATTCGTAGGTGCCCTCCGGGTTCTGATCGGTCACGCGCTGGTTGCCGCGCACGGCCTGCACCGCCTCCTTCAGTTTTTCGGTGCTGGTGCCAGCCTGGCTAAGCAGTTGCTTGCCGCAGCGGTCATCGATCGCCAGGGCGAGCAGCAGGTGTTCGATGGCGATGTAGCTATCGCCAAAGCTTTTCTTGAGGGCATCGGCCTGATCGAGCACCGTGTTGAGGCCCTTGCCCAGATACACGTTGTCGGGGGGAGCGCTGAGGCTGGGCTGGGCGGCGATGTAGGCATCCACCTTCTGGCTGAGGGTGCCCACCTCCACCCCCGCCTTGGCCAGGATGCGGCTGGCGAGATCCTGCTGGCCGATCAACGCCGCCAGCAGGTGTTCGCTCTCCATCTGCTGCTGGCGGGCTTGCTGGGCCCGTTGCTGGGCGTCGACGACGGCGGCCCAGGCCTTTTCGGTGAAGAGCTCGGCGGTGGGATGCATGGCTTGGCGATGGCTGTTGAACCGGACCGTATGGCGCCTGGCGGCGGCGGCCGAGGGGGAGGGCCGAACCGATCGATTCGGTGTTCACCCTGGCGCCACTCCACGGGTGGGAGCACCCCACCAGCTTGGCGCGAAAACCGGCCTTGGACTGTGAGAGTGGTTGGCGATCGGGTCGCCGGCGCGGCCAGGGGAGGCGGGCTGGTCCTACCTCTGCAGAAACATCCCCTTGCCGATTCCGTCCGCCGATGACGTTCCCCTGTATCCCCCCCGTCCGCCGTGTCCGCTCCGACCAGGCCTGGGGGCGGCGCCTTTTCTGTGGTGTGGCGCTGGCTCTGGGCGCCCTGCCGGCACTGGTGCCTGCCGCCGCCTTAGCCCGTGGTGGTGGCGGCTTTGGGGGTGGCTTCGGTGGCGGCGGCTGGAGCCGCGGCTATCAGGGCTACCACCCCGCCTACGGCCCGAACGCACGTCCCGCCTGGCAGGGCGGCGGCAGCGTCAACCGCGACGCATTCGACAAGAACACGGTCGATAAGAATACGCTCGAACCCAACACGCTCAACAGGAATTTCGACAACGACAGCTTCCAAAAAACGGTCAATGTCAACAACAACTTCTACAACCGCGACGGCAACGGTTGGAACCGCAACTGGGCCAATGGCGGCTATTGGAACAATCGCCCCTGGGCCACCGGCTGGTACGGCTGGAGCCCCGGCACCTGGGGCTGGTGGGGCGGCAGCGCCGCCGCCTGGGGCGTAGCGGGCCTAGCCACCGGTGTGGCGATCTCCAGCCTGGTGAATGACGCTGCCAACAACCAGAAGACGGTGATCGTGGTGCCCGGCAGCACCTTCCAGCTGGACTATGGCTCGGTGGAGGGGGTGGGCAGCTACGGCGCCAGCTTCTCCTACAACCTCGACCAGGGCGGCATGCTCAATGGCGCCGCCAACTGCCAGGCGGGCCTCCTCAACGGCCAGGTGCCGGGCACCGCGGCCCAGGCCCAATTGCTCAATGCGGTCTGCCAGGTGGCCTACGGCGCCGGCAGCTGAAGGCGCGGGGTGCGCGTTCCGCAGAGGCGGACCGGGCAGCCGTCCGGTCCGTAGACGGCATCTTCGGCCGAGAGGCAGCCACGGCCGTTCTTGGCGCCCACCTGACGGGGCTGGATGCGCAGGGGCTGGATGGTGCCCGGCGGCCCGATCCAGGGACAGGGGGGAAGGGCCAGCCCTCGGCGCTCCGGGATCGCCTCCGGCTGGTTCGGGGAGGGTTCCTGGGCGATGGAGAGTGCCTGGGCGTGGGTGGGGGTGGCGAGGGCGCCCAGGCTGCAGGCGGCGAAGGTGGCGAAGGCGACGAGGCTTCCAGCGGCCGTCAACGTCTGCACTCCTCCCCAGCGGCCCCTGCCGCGGTGGCTCCGTTCCGCTGACCGGCCGCTTTGCCCCATCTGTTGCCCGCTGCGGCTGCCATGATTCTGCCCATGGAACCCCCCAACGAACACGATCCCCAGCTGGTCCACCAGCTGGCTGAAGCCTCCCGGGCCTTCGATGGTTCTGGTGCCGATCCGCAGCGCAACTGCTGGATGGTGGTTCACCGGCATGTGCATGGCTTTCTGCCGGTGGAGTACGACATCCGGGAGATTCCAGAGGATCTCTTCTTGGCCGTACTTGGCTGCCGGCAGGAGATGGGAAACTGAGTTCGGGTGAGCTTGCACCTGCCTACCGCCATCGGTGGGCTATCTCGAGAACAAAAACTGTCACTGCCTCCATCTCCTGGTCTGTGAACCTTCCGCGGGAAGCGGGTATGCATACTCTGTCAAGCGTAATCCTTGCCTAATAACGGCGGTATTTACATTGCTTAGGCATTGATAAATTGGTTTGGCTTGGGTCTTGATCGGGCCTAAGAGTGTTGCCTCTGCCTGCATGGCCGCCGGCGTTATTCTGTTCAAATTGAAGTCGGGTTGACATAAAAAAACCTGGCCATTGAGATGGCCAGGTTTTGGCGGTAAGCAAGTTGGAATTAAGAAATAAGGAGATCCTGGCGATAAGCCTGGCCTCAGCTCCAGCCGTTGTTGGACTGCTCGATCACGTAGGCCGCCACATCGGCGATGTCGGCATCGCTGAGCTTGCCGCCGAAGGCGGGCATGGCGTTTTTGCCGTTGGTCACCTGGTAGGCCACGGCGGCTTCGGGGCCATCGCTGTAGCTCGCCAGGTAGGCCTCGAGGGCATCCTTCTTCAGGGTGCGCTCGGCATTGACAACGTTGCCGCCGCCCATGTGGCAGGCGGCGCAGTTTGCGGAGAAGATCTGGGCGCCGTGGCCCGAATCCGCGGCGAAGCTCGGGGTGGCTCCCAGCACCAGAGCCAGGCAGAGAGCGATCAGGGAAAGGAGACGACGCATGGGAGGGCGCGTGTTTGGAAGGGGGGAGGGGGAAGAGAGGGTGTGCGAACCCACCTCATCCTGACAAGGCTAGAAGTTTTGTGCCCTTGGTTACGGGGCCTCACCGCAATCGAAACAATTCAGCGCGGCAGCGGGCCCCGGTGCGTCACCCCGGCCGTTTCCAGCACCGCCTCCAGGGTGGGGGCATAGCTCGTGAGCCCGAAGCGCTCTGGCGGGCTCACCGGCTCGTGCACAAAGTGGCGCTGGCGGATCGAGAAGCGATCCCAGTCGTTGATCTCGATCCTCAGCAGTTTGACCAGGCCATCGATCAGCCAGCCCCGCAGGTCGATTCCCAGCCGCGGCATCCAGCCGCGGCGCCAGCGCACCAGGGTGGCCACCGCCTGGTTCACGGTGATCGGCGCCTGGCCCAGCACCAGGCGCCGCACCTGCCCCTGCCCGGGCTCGGGATTGGCCTGGTGCGGAGTGGTGGCCAGGTGGGTGCACACCGTGGCGATGTCGGCGGCGTGGATGAAATGGAAGCTGGCGTCGGTGCGCAACCACTTCGCCAGCCACAGCCAGGGGATGGCCTCGGCCACCCCGGCGGTGAGGTAGCTGGTGGGGTGGGGATCGCCCGGCCCCACCTTGCCTCCGAACACCAGGGTGGGGAACACCGCCACAATCCGCTCCGCCAGGGGGTGGCCCTCCAGCTCGGCGAGGCAGCGGGCCTTGGTCTGGATGTATTCGGTGCCGTAGGCCATCGCCTCGGGCAGCAGCGCCAGATTGCGGTTGAGGATGCTGGCGGTGGAGAAATAGATCACCTGCTCCAGCCGCTCGGGATCGAGCAGGGACAGAAGCTTCTTCACGGCCACCACGTTCACCTGTTCGGCCCGTTCGGGATCCCCCCAGGCCGTGGCGGTGTGGATGACGCGGTGGACGCTGGCGATCGCCTCGGCGTGGGGCCCCAGATCGCGCAGGTCGCCCACCAGCAGCGTGACCCGCGGGTGGTCGGCCGGGATCGCGGTGAGCTTGGCCGGATCGCGAAGCAGCAGCAGCAGATGGGCATCGCTGCGTCGCAGCAGCGTTTCGGCTGTGTACTGGCCAACGCAGCCGCTGGCGCCGGTGATCAGGATGCGGGTAGGGCCACTCACACGGCCGCCCCCATCAGCTCCCGCACGTTCTTGCCGGTTTCAAAGAACACGCGTGCGTTCTCCTCTGGTGTGCCCGGGAGGATGCCGTGGCCGAGGTTGAGGATGTGGCGGCGGCCGCTGGCCTTGCGCACCGTGTCGAAGATGCGCTCGCGGATGCCCTCCGGTGTGCCGAACAGCAGGCCTGGATCCACATTGCCCTGCACCCCCACGTGCTCCGGCAGGCGGGCCAGGCCATCGGCCATGTCGACAGTCCAGTCGAGCGAGATGATGTCAACCCCTGTGCGGCCCATGCGCTCAAGCACGCCGGCGCTGCCCGAGATGTAAAGGATCAGGGGGGTGTCGGGATGGGTGGCCTTCACCTGATCGATCACCCGTTTCTGGTAAGGGGCGGCGAAGGTGTCGTAGTCGATCGGGCTGAGCTGGCCGGCCCAGGAGTCGAACAGCTGCACCACCTGGGCGCCGGCGTCGATCTGGTAACGCACGTAGGTGGCGATCGAATCGGCCAGGTGGGCCAACAGGGCGTGCAACAGCTCCGGCTCGCGGAAGGCCATCGCCTTGATCACCGCATAGGTTTTGCTGCTCTTTCCCTCCACCGCGTAGGCGGCCAGGGTCCAGGGCGCGCCGACGAAGCCCAATACGGCGGCTTCGTTGCCCACCGCCTGCCGCAACCGCCCCAGCACCTCACCCACAAACGGCAGGGCTTCGGCGGGATCGAGGGGGCGCAGCGCCTCCACCTGCTCCCGGCTGCGGATCGGCGGCTCGATGATCGGGCCCTTGCTTTCGATGATGTCGAAGTCGATGCCCATCCCCGGCAGCGGCGTGAGGATGTCCGAGAAGAGGATCACCCCGTCGGGGCGGAAGGCCTCGAACGGCTGCATGGAGATCTCATAGGAGAGATCGGGGTTTTCCGATCGTTCGCGGAAACCGGGATGGCGGTCGCGCAGGTCGCGGTAGACCTTCATGTAGCGACCGGCCTGGCGCATCATCCACACCGGCGGCCGCTCCACCGGCTCCCCTCGGGCGGCGCGTAGCAGCAGGGGGGCGGATTCGGCCATGGAGCGTAAAGAGGACGATCGGGAAACCTAGCCGAGGGCCCCGCTGTGGCAGCTCAGCCCCGCCCACCGCAGAATTGCGGCACGCCGCGCCCCCACGGCCACGCCAATCACCACCCCCTCCTCCTGTCCGCGCTGCCACCGTCCCGCGAAACCAGGAGTGGTGCGCGTGGCGTTGCTCAGACTGTTTCCCCTGACGCTGCTGCCGGCCCTTTACGGCTGTTCTGTCTTTTCCTCCCTGCCCCGGGAGACCCTCCACATCGCGGTGGTGGAGATGGGTGGGGTATCCGCCACCGCGGGCATCGACCACGCCGAGCTCGCCAAGCCCGTGGTGGAGGCATTCCGGCGGCTGAATCCCAACGTGGAGCTGCGCATCCGCAATCTGCCGGAACAGGACCTGGTCCAGGTGCTGCTCCGGCAGCAGCAGCGTGGGCTGGAGCCCGACCTGTTGCTCGTGCGCGCACCCGTGGCGATCTCCCTGCGCCGCGCCGGGCTCGTGGATTCCCTTCCCAACAACGCGGCGATGCGGCAGACCCTCGCCAGCATCGAGCCCTCGGCCCTGCAGAGGGTGCGTGAACGCGGCCAACTGGTGGGACTGCCGGTGGCCAAGGAGATCACCCTGGCCTGCTACGACCGCAAACGGATGGCACGGGCCCCGCGCACATTGCAGGAGCTCCAGGCCCTGGCTGCCTCCGGCAGCTCCATCGGCGTGGCGGTGGAACCGATCGGCATCTGGTGGACCGCCGGGCCATTCGGGGCCACCCGGGCCATGATCCCGGTGATCACGGGCCATCCGGCTTCACCGCCGCAGGACCCGGCCCAGGCGCGAGATTCGTTGGTGCGCTGGCTGCGGTGGTTGCGCCAGCTCGCCCTGCAGAGCCGCGTCGACATCGCCACCGGCGACAACGCCCCCGAGGAGTTGATGCGGGGCCTGATCAGCGGCCGCCTTGCCTGGATTCCTTGCTACAGCCTCTCCCTGCGGGCTTTGGATCAGGCGATGGGGCCGCGCTTGGGTGTGGGGGTGCTTCCCTCCGGACCTGATGGACCCGCCAGCCCCTTCTCCGCCGAGCGGGTCTGGGCCTTCGGCACCGATTCCTCCGCCAGCCAGCGCCAGTTCGCTGAGCGCCTCGCCCGCCTCTCGTTGGATCCGATGCTGCAGCGCCAGATCACCCTCACGAACCAGGCCACGATGCCGGTGAACCGCTTCACCAACGTGCCCGTCGCTGACTCCGGCCGCCTGGCGGCGATGGCCCAGGCCCAGGAGCAATTCCGCAAGGGCTCCTCCGGGCTTGCCACGCCCTTCTCCGCCGCCCGTGTGGCGGTGATATTGCCCCGGATCAAGAGTTTGCTCTTTGAGGCAATGGTGGGGGTACAGACGCCGGAGCAGGCAGCCCAGCGCCTGCTGGATCTGGGCAAGGAGCCATGAATCCCCTCATCACCCAGCCTCTGGCCTGGTTGGCGCTACTGCTGCGTCCGCCGGTGCTATTGCAGCTTCTGCCCACACTGCTGATTCTTTTGCTGCTGCTGCGGGTGCGGCACCGGCTGAAGAGAGGCTGGTTTGCCTCCCTGCCCTGGGGATTGCCACTGCTGGTGTGCCTAAGCGGCTTGGGCCTGCTCCTGGCCCTGGTGGGGCAGCGCTGGGGGTTGGTGCTGTTGCAAGGGCAGATCCTGGCGATCTGGATGCTGCTCCGCGTGATCGAGAGCCGGCTGCTGGCCCGTTGGCTGCCACCGCCCACCATGCGCCTGCTGGTGAGTCGTCTGATCCGGCCGCTGTTCTTCGTGGCCGTGGCCTTGGTGTGGATGGACGCCCTGGGAAGCCTGCAGGCCATGGCCGCTGTCTCGATGGGGATGTGGTTCGGCACGGAGATCCTGCTGGGCCGCCTGTTTGAGGTGGCGATGGTGCTGTATCTGGTTGGGGTGGGCGCCTCGCTGCCGGCCTCCGCCCTCGGCTGGCTGGCGCAGCGCAGCCTGGATCTGACCCAGGGGGGGCGCCGTGCATTCGATCTGGTTTGTCAGTACGTGATCCTCGCTCTGGCGGTGGTGTGGGCACTGCAGCGCCTTGGCATCAACCAGACCGGGGTGCTGGCGGTGGCCGGTGGCCTCTCGGTGGGCCTGGGTTTCGGAGTTAAGGAGGTGTTCTCCAACTTCATTTCTGGCTTGTGGTTGCTCTTTGAGGGATCCGTGCGCCCCGGCGAGGTGTTGATGCACGAGGGCGAAGCCTGCGAGGTGCGACGCCTCGGTTTGCGGGCCGCCACGCTATGGCGCGGCAGCGACAACGCCGAGCTGGTGGTGCCGAATCAGACCTTCTTCACCAGCACCACCACCACCTATACCCGCAGCGATCGCATGCGCCGCTGCCGCTTTGAGATCCAGGCCGCCGCTGCCTGGCCTCCTCAGCAGATCATGGCCTCGTTGGAGACCATCGCCGCCGCCCATCCGTCCGTGCTTCACGATCCTGCCCCCCGGGCCCGTCTGATGGAGTTCGGCAGCGAAAGCAATCGCTATGGGCTCAGTTTCTCGATCGCGGACCCACTTACCGCCAGCCGGGTCACCTCCGATGTTCTGCTCTCGGTGTGGCAGAGCTTTGAGAAACTCGGCATGTTCCTTGTCCCCGCTGTGGCTGCCGCCACCCCCACCGCGCCTGCAGCGGCTCCCGAGCCTCAGCCGGGTGGTTGAGCCGCCAGGCCCGTGGCCTCCAGGCGACCCAGCAGCGCGCGAAATTCCTGTTCTTGCCCCAGCCAGCGGGCCTCCTCCAGCGCATTGGGAAGCAGCCGCCGGCGTTCCTCCTCGCTCGCCGCGAGACCTTCCCCCTGGGCCAGTTCCCGGAAACGCCGCAGTGCCGAACCCCGGTCGAAGGCCAGGCAGACCCCCAGCGCCAGGCCACAGCCGAGCAGGTAGTCGAGCCAGCGGCTGGGCACATACCAATTGGTCAGAACCCCATAGCCGGCGAAGGTGACGCCGCTGGAAATCAGGGCGGTGCGCAGGTGGGGGCGCAGCCCCAGGCTTTCCATCAGCGCTGTGGTGCCCCCCATCACCAGGGCCACCGCCACGCTGCTCACGCCCAGGGTGTTGAACACCAGCCAGGGCATCAGCACCCCCAGGCTCACGCCGATCATGCGATCGCGAACACGCCCGAGGGTGGCGCCAAGGCTGTCGTTGAGCAGCAGCACCACGCCGAAATAGAGGTATTTGGGGTTCAAGGCCCCCAGGCCCATGCCGATGCTCAGGGCCAGGGCGGCAACGATCAGCTTGCGCCAGAAGAAGCGATCGCCGAACCGTTGCGCCAGGCTGCGCCCCGGCAGGGGCAGCTCCTCAATGGCCGGGCCGGCATCCGCTGGAAGCCGCAGCAACGCCTGCAAGCCGCAGCCGAACACCAGGCCGACGATCACCGCCAGCACCTTCTGCCACGCCCCTAGCCAGGTGGCCTCAGGCCCGAGCAGCGGCAATACCGCCATCACGGCCAACAGGTTGCGGGCCGCCATCAGCTTGTCCGGGAGGGCCTGGGCGAGCAGCTGGGCGCAGAGGGTCACCACCGCGAACTGCCAGACCGGTGGGGCCTCGATCAAGGGCCGCAGCAGGGTGCCGAGGCCCAGGCCCAGGCCCACCACCACGGGCAACAACACGAACACCGTCGGCGGCAGACGGCGGAAATCGGGCCGCACCATCACGGCCGCCACCACCACCCCATAGGCGGCGCCACCCCCGAGGCCGAGGGCATGGCAGGCCGACCAGGTGAGGGCGGTGGCCAGGCCCACCACCAGCACCAGCCGCGGGGCGCGCAGGGGCGCGGCCTGGCTCAAGGGCGCCGGGCCAGGCTGCGCGCCAGGCCCACCACCAGGCTGATCAGCAGCAGCGCCAGCCAGAACCAGAGCCGCGGCGGTTCGGTGCGGCTGCAGAGGATCAGCAGGCCGAGGCTCACCCAGGGCCACGGCTCCAGCCAGGGGGCAAGGAGTGCGGGCCGGGCGCGCGTTGGACGGGGGGGGCGCGGTTCGTTCATGCGCGGCTTCCGGCGATCCAGCGCCAGAACGGCACCAGGTAGCTCAACGGTGCACGCATCTCCACTTCCGCCTCCACCTCCGCCGGGGTGCGCTGGGGCAGGGGACGGCGCGGGCCGTCGCCGCGGGTCCAGGCGAGGCCGGAGGGGGTGGCGGCCTCCTCCAGCCGCACCACCGCGAGCACCAACGGGGCTCCGGTGCGGCCGGGCAGCTGGGCGGTGAGATCGCCGCCGTCGCCGAACGATTTCTGCCGCGCACTGGCCATCAGGTTGGCCGCCTCCTCCTGGCTGCCCACGGCGCTGGTGACCTCGGCCAGATCGACGCTCTCCTGGCTCAGGCTCACCACCCGTCCGGGCACGAGGCCATAGCGCTGCTCCGCGTTGCCGAAGCTGTCGCGGCTGAGCAGCTGGGGGGTGAGCTTCACCTCATCGCCCACTTCCAGACGCGTGGCATCGGCGGCGGTGAACAGCACCACCGCCAGCCTTCCCTCCTTGCTCGGGGCCAGGCCGATGCTGCCCAGCTTCTGCCCGGGCGCCACGGGCTGGCCCGGCAACACCGACACATCCAGCACCCGCCCATCCACCGCGCTGAACACCTCCTGGCTGAATTCCTCGCTCTCCAGCGCCGCGCGTTGGGCTGAGAGTTCGGCCGCCTGGGCCCGCAGCGAGGCCCGCTGGGCGCGCAGCTGGGCCAGGGCGGCATCCACCGAAGAGATATCGGCCTTGTTACGCAGCACCAGATCCTGGGCGCCCACCCAGAGGGGGCTGTACCGGGCGATCACCTCATCGCGGCGTAGCTCCTCCAGCGCGTTCAACTGGCTGGTGACCGGTTGATTGGTGGTTTCGATCTGGCGGCGACGCAGCTCCAGGGCCCGCTGTTGATCGTCGAAGGCGCGGGCCTGCACCCCGAGCACCTGCAGCTGCTGCCGTACGGCTTGCAGCCGGGCGCCGATCACCTGGGGGCCGGTGGCGGCGGAACCGCCACCGGGGGTGTTTTGGTCGATGCGGTTGAGCGTGGCCAGCCGCTTGCCACGCTCAACCATTTCCCCCACCCGCACCTCGATGGTTTGCACCTGGCCGGCGCTGCGGGCGTAGAAACCGCGGCGGGCATCGGGAGGCGACATCAGACCCATCCCGCGCACCAACACCGGCACGGAAGGCCGGCTGGCCCACTGCAGGCTGGCTAAGCACACCAGCAGCATCGGCAGAGCGCGGTAAAGACGGGTCACCCCCCCAAAAGGGCTGCTCTCGGCTTCGCCTTGGCCGCCGGAGTCGCTGTCGGCTACCTGCGCCATAGACCCCTGAAGACCGCTGGATCGTAGGGGAAGACACCCTTAAGGTCATGCGGTTCGTCGCCGCCCCCCTGCCCCCGTGTCCGCGACCTTGACCGCGAGCGTGCGTGCCTGTCGCCCATGGGGTTGGGTTGGGCCGTGGGTGCGGCGCGGCGCCCTCGCCCTGGCGCTGATCGCCGGGGGCGCATCCGCAGGCGGGGCCCAACCACTCACCTTGCAGCAGGTACTGGAGCTGGGTCTGCCGGTATCGGTGCAGCTGGAACGGGCCGAGCGCCAGCTGCAGCGGGATTCCGCCCTGGTGGGCCTGAACCGCTCGCTGCTGATGCCCCAACTGAACGTGGTGGGCCTGGGCAGCTACACCCAGGTGGGCACCTCGGTGGGGGTGCTCACCAACCTGCCCACCCTCGGGGATCTCAGCCTCTCGCTCGAAAACGAGGGCTATGCAGTGCTGCGCAACAGCTTCGGCAATGTGGGTGTTGTGCTGGAGGCTGATCTGCTGCCGCTGCGGCAGCTGGCCTTGATCGATTCGAGCCGCTCCCAGCGCGATAGCAGCCGCGTCGCGCGCTTGGAGAGCGAGCGCCAGGCACGCTTTCAGCTGGTGCGCAGCTACCGCCAGCTCCAGCTGGCGCAGGCCCTGCTGCCGGTGTGGCAGGCGGCCCTGACCT
>CANEWU010000074.1 GCA_947442825.1 Synechococcaceae cyanobacterium | reverse complement strand
CGATGAACGCTCTCGACACCATGCGCGCCCTGGCCAGCAAGGGGGAGGTGATCGACGTGGAGCCCGACACCCTGATCTTCCGGGCTGGCGAAGCGGGCGACTGCATGTTCGGTCTGCTCACGGGCAGGGTGGAGCTCAATTGGAACGACGGCCGCAACCACGAAATCCTCGAGGCCGGCGAGGTTTTCGGAGCCGGGGCGCTGGTCACCCAGGATCACCGGCGTTACGGCAACGCCCGTGCCCTCACCCCCTGTCGCCTGCTGATGATGAACCGGGAGAAGTTTCTCTTCGCCGTGCAGGAATCGCCGATGTTTGCCATCGAACTTCTAGCTTCGATCGACCAGCGCCTGCGGGACCTCAAGGACTGCACCCGCAGCTGAGGACAAAGGGGCGTCCGGCCTACGGCTCAGCCGCGCTGGAACAGCAGCCGACGGATCACCCGCTGGGCGATGTCGCCATAGCCCATCTCGCCGGAGAGGATCTGGGCGATGCGCTGGGGCGCCGTGGGTCGCTTGATACCGATCTGATAGCCCACCTTCGGCACCCGGTAAAACACCTGGGCGATGCGCCGGCCCCAGGCCATCGAATCACCCCAATCCCGGCGCATGCGCTGGCTGTACCCAAACAGCGCCTTTCCGTCCCCACCCAACCAGGCATCGAGCGCCTCCGCCGCCCGTGTGCCGCTCATCAGCGCCGGCCGGAGGCCCTCCGCGAGAAACGGATCGCAGAGGGAGGCGGCATCACCCACTGCGACCAGGCCGTCGCCATGGAGGGGATGGTGGCCATCCCACACCCGCAGGCGGCCAGGGCGGCGCTGGCCCGCATCGGCAGGCACCCCAAGGCTCGGCAGCAGCCGGGCGAGCACCGCCTCAGCGTCGGCTTCCTGCCCCCCCAGGAAGGTGCCCACGCCGATGCTGTAACCATTGGCGCGGGGGAAGGCCCAGCAAAAGCCATGGTGCACCAGGCCGAATTCGAAGCGGGCAATACCGGGCTCCGCCACGTTCGCCTCCACCTCCACCGAAACCGTGGAGGCGTAGCGGGGTCGGGACGGACCCAGACCGAAGGCTGAGGCAAAGGGGGAGGCCGAGCCATCGGCGATCACCACCGCTGGGGCCTGCACGATCTCGCCACCGCCCAGGGCGACCCGCCAGAGGCCATCGCCGCCCCGCTCCATCCCTTCGGCCCGCAGGCCGCGGCGCACCAAGGCCCCGGCCTCCGCAGCCCGCTCCGCCAGATAGGCATCGAGCCGGGCGCGGCGCACGATCCAGAACGGCGCATCACCCGGCAGCTCGGCGATGACCGGATCCTCCAGGCACCAGGTGAACCGCACGCGGCCGATCACCTGATCCACCGCCGGGGTGAGGTCGAAGGGGAACCAACGCTGCACCGAGGCCGCCATCCCACCCCCGCAGGGCTTTCCCTGCTCGGGGGAGCGGGGCTCGATCAGCTGGACGCTCCGGCCCCGTGCCGCCAGATGGAAGGCGGCGGCGGCGCCGGCCGGGCCGGCACCGAGAACGATCACCTCGGCATCCTTCACGTGATGAATCCCTGCAATGGAGACGGGAGGAGCTGGGTCGGAAGGCGGGGGCCCGGGGGGCGCCGACAACGGCCCTCAGACCTTGAGGATGTCGGCCTCCTTGGCGGCGAGCTGCTTCTCAAGCTCCGCAATGAAGCGATCCGTGAGCTTCTGGACTTTGTCTTGTTCGTCGCGGCTCTGGTCCTCGGAGAGCTCGCCGTCCTTCTCCTGTTTCTTGATGCGATCGATGCCGTCTCGACGGATGTTGCGCAGCGCCACCTTGCCCTCCTCGGCGTACTTGGCGACGAGCTTGCAGAGATCCTTGCGACGGTCTTCGGTGAGGGGCGGGATGTTGATGCGAATCGTGCGGCCGTCGTTGTTGGGGGTCAGGCCGAGGTCGCTGAGGCTGATCGCCTTTTCAATCAGGGAGATGGAACCGCCGTCGAAGGGCTGGATCTGGATGGTCTGGGAATCGGGGGTGGTGAGGGTGGCCAGCGATTTGATCGGGGTTTCGGCGCCGTAATACTCCACGCTGATCTTGTCGAGCAGGGTGGCATTGGCACGGCCGGTGCGGATGGTGTTGAAGGTGCGCTGGGTGGCTTCCACCGACTTCAGCATGCTGGCTTCCAGGTCCATGGCGGGGGGAGTGTCTTGGGGGTCGGCGAGGGAGGGGGAAAAAGCTCAGGGGAAAAGTTCAGCGGGCCGGCACAATGCTCGTGCCGATTGGCTCACCGGCCACGGCCCGGCCGATGTTGCCGGCGCCGAACAGGTTGAAGACAACGATCGGGATATCGTTGTCCTTGCAGAGGGCGATGGCTGTGCTATCCATCACCTCCAGCTCGCTGCTGAGCACATCGAGGAAGGTGAGGCTCTCGTAGCGCACCGCATCGGGGAAACGGGCCGGATCCTTGTCGTAGACCCCATCCACCTTGGTGGCCTTGAAGACCACATCGGCACCGATCTCGGCGGCCCGCAGGGCGGCAGTGGTGTCGGTGGTGAAGAAGGGGTTGCCGGTGCCCGCCGCGAAGATCACCACCCGGCCCTTCTCCATGTGGCGGATGGCCCGGCGACGGATGTAGGGCTCGGCCACCTCCTGCATGGAGATGGCGCTCTGCACGCGGGTGGGGATGCCAAAGCGCTCCAGGCCGTCCTGGAGGGTGATCGCATTCATCACCGTGGCGAGCATGCCGACGTAGTCGGCCGTGGCCCGGTCCATGCCGGCGGCCGACCCCTTTAGGCCGCGGAAGATGTTGCCGCCGCCCACCACGATCGCCAGCTGGGTGCCGTCAGCCACCACCTGGGCCACGTCACGGGCGATCGATTGAACGATCGCCGGATCAATGCCATAGCCCTGCTCCCCCATCAGGGCCTCACCGCTGAGCTTCAAAAGGACGCGCCGGTATGCCATCGTCTGCGTCGTCCGCTCGCCTAGCTGGATCGGCCGCACAGTAGCAAGCGGCTCCATGGCCCTCTCCGCACCGGGCCTTGCGCAACTTTGGCGCCGCCGTTTCTCTGCAGGGCACCGGCCGGATCGAACCGTCCATGCCGAGCGATCCCCACCGCCACCCTTCGGGCGATTCCCCTGCCGAGCCCCCGGGCGCACCCACGCCCCGCAGCAGCGACGTGATGGCGCGCCTCACCCTCTCGGCCCTGGAGCGAGCCCGTGCCGAACCGGAACTCTGGCGTCAGCCGGAGGTGCACCGGGCCCTGCTGGTGAGCGGTCTCACGTTGTTGGTGAGCAGCCTGGCCCGGTTGCAGGCTGATCTGGGGGGAGGGCAGAGCCGAGGCTGAAGGCAGCGCCGAGGCTGAAGGCAGCGCCGGGGGCTCAGGGGCGGCCGCTGGGGCCAGGGCGGCTCTGAACCATCAAAACTCAATGCCCGCCTGGGCCTTTACCCCCTGCTCGCGGAAGGGATGGCGCAGCAGCCGCATTTCCGTGACCAGATCGGCCCGCTCCAGCAACGCCGGCGGCGCCCCCCGACCGGTGAGGGCCACATGGGTGAGGGGCGGACGGAGCTCCAGGCCAGCCAGCAGGGGCTCAAGGTCGAGATAGCCCAGCTTGAGCGCCACGTTCACCTCATCGAGCACCACCAGGCGGAATTCGGCATCCTCCAGGTAGCGGAGGGCGTGCTGCCAGGCGGCCTGAACCGTCTGCCGATCCCGCTCCCGATCTTGGGTCTCCCAGGTGAAGCCCTCCCCCAGGGCGTGCCAGTGCAGATCGTCGCCGAAGCGGGCCAGGGCCTTCGCCTCCCCGGGCACCCAGCCCCCCTTGATGAACTGCAGCACCGCCACCCGCTCGCCATGGCCAAGGGTGCGCAGCACCAGCCCAAGGGCCGCGGTGGTCTTGCCCTTGCCATCGCCGGTGAATACCAACACCAGCCCCTTCTCGCGGTTGCGCTCGCCCACCCTCTGGCGCTGCACCTCCTGGCGACGCTGCATGCGGCTCCGGTAGGCCTCCGCGTCGCGCTCCGGCGCGAGGGAGCCTCCGGGGCCCAGCGCCTCGGCCTGGCGGTCGAGGGCATCGGCGGGGGGGGAGGGATCGGGCACGGCGGAGCGGGGTCGGGCCCACCCACTCTGGCGGCGCGCCGCGGGCTCAGGCGGCCCCGCCAGCGCTCAGGCGGCGCGGCGAGCCAGGGCAGCGTCAACCGCCAGCTGCTGGTCGCGGCGGGTGATCCAGTGGTGGTAGGTGCGGGTGTGGATCGCCACCGAGTGGCCCATCATCCGCGCCGCCACGGTGTCGGGCAGGCCGATATGGATGGTGCGCACGGCCCAGGCATGGCGCAGGTCGTAGGGGGTGATCGGCAGGTCGTAGCGGCGGAACTGCTCGGCCACCCGGTGGCCCGCCTGGCGCAAAGTGGTGCGGCGCAGATCGGTGCGCACCGGCGGCAGGGCGGCAGGGTCGACACCGAGGCGCTCCAGCTCGAAGCGATCCACCCACTCCGGCTGGAAGGGCCAGACCTGGTGCTCGCCGGTCTTGCTGGTGGGCAGCACGCGCAGCACCCGGTCGCCGCCCGGGGCCAGGGCCGAGAGATCGCTGAAGAACACCTCGTGGTTGCGTAGGCCATAGGTGGCCATCAGTCCGTAGGCGAGGCGCCACGAAGGGCTGGGAATGCGATCCACCAGCGCCAGGATCTGGGCGTCGCTGGGCAGGCGGCGGAAGCGGGCCGCATGGAGGCCATAGCCGCCGGCGCGCTCGCTCCAGTCGTCGGGGAGCGGCAAATCGTGGTGGCGGGCCAGGGACGCCAACACCAGGCCGCACTGTTGGCGGGCCCGGGAGGCGGGCTCAAAGCTCTCCAGCACACTCTCCAGCAACTCGGGGGAGAGATCGGTATGGGGAGCGGCCTCGGCGGCCACCCGCAGAAGGCGGCGCAGGTAGGGGCGGTAGGCCCCGCTCCAGGTGGAACGGGCACCGGCGGGCTGGCGCCGGCGGCGGGGATCGGCGCGGAAGGCCTGCTCAAAGGCGGCCAGCTGCGCCGCCAGGGGCCCATCGGGGCCGGGCGCGCTCGCCCCAGGATCGCCACAGACGGGAGCCTCAGAAGGCGCCGGGACCGAGCCGCAGGAAGCGGAACGCCGCTGCCAGTGCTCCCAAGCAAACCGTTCCTCCGCCAGCTCGACCCGCACCTGCTGCAGGCGCGCCAGTGCGTCGTGCAGCCCGGCTCCGGTGGCCGGCACACCCAGGCTGATTCGCTGCACCGACAGCCCCGGCCCGCCACCGCGGGGGGGCAGGGGGCCGCGCAGTCCGAGGCGGCCACCGCGCCGCTCCAGGCGCAGGGAGCAGCCCTCGGCCGCCAGATCGTCATTGAGTCGGGCCAGCAATTCCTCCACCAGAGCCCCCTCCGCCGATGGGACCGGGGCGGGGCCTGCCACGGGGGGAGCGGCGGCGGGCACGGGGCACGCAGCCAGGGCGGAGCGAAGCGGCGGAGGCAGGAGGAGGGCGCAGGCAGGCGTGCGGACCCTATCGAGCCCACCAGCAACGCGCCAGGGCTACCCGTCCACGCACGGGATCACCGCGTTACGCTCGCCAAGACACGACCTCGCAAAGGGCATGACCAGAGTCGGCGTGCTGCTGCTGAACCTGGGTGGCCCTGAACGCATCCAGGACGTCGGGCCGTTCCTCTACAACCTGTTCTCCGATCCAGAGATCATCCGGCTGCCCACGCCGGCCCTGCAGAAGCCCCTGGCCTGGTTGATCAGCACCCTGCGCAGCGGCAAATCCAAGGAGGCCTACCGCTCGATCGGCGGCGGCTCTCCCCTGCGGCGCATCACCGAGCACCAAGCCCGCGAACTGCAGAGCAGCCTGCGCCAGCGCGGCGTCGAAGCCACCACCTATGTGGCCATGCGCTACTGGCATCCCTTCACCGAATCCGCCGTAGCCGACATCAAGGCCGACGGCATCGATGAGGTGGTGGTCCTGCCCCTTTACCCCCACTTCTCGATCAGCACCAGCGGCTCCAGCTTCCGCGAACTGCAGCGCCTTCGCCAGGCGGATCCAGACTTCCGCCGCCTGCCGATCCGCTGCATCCGCAGCTGGTACGACCACCCCGGCTACATCGCGGCCATGGCCGGCCTGATCGCCCGTGAGATCCGGGCCTGCGGCGATCCGGCCGCCGCCCACGTCTTCTTCAGCGCCCATGGCGTGCCGAAGAGCTACGTGGAGGAGGCGGGCGATCCCTACCAGCGGGAGATCGAGGCCTGTACGGCCCTGATCATGCAACGGCTGGCCCAGGATCTCGGCCATGGCAACCCCCACACCCTGGCCTACCAGAGCCGGGTGGGGCCGGTGGAGTGGCTCAAGCCCTACACCGAAGACGCCCTACACGAACTGGGGGAAGCCGGCACCAAGGACCTGGTGGTGGTGCCGATCAGTTTCGTCAGCGAACACATCGAAACCCTGGAGGAGATCGACATCGAGTACCGGGAGCTCGCCCAGGAGGCCGGCGTGCACCATTTCCGGCGGGTGCCGGCCCTGGACACCGATCCCACCTTCATCCGGGGCCTGAGCGATCTGGTGCAGGAGGCGATGGCCGGGCCGGAGGTGAATCTCGACCAGGCCGCTGAGCTGCCTACGCGCGTCAAGCTGTATCCGCAGGATAAATGGGCCTGGGGCTGGAACAACAGCTCCGAGATCTGGAACGGACGCCTGGCGATGGTGGGATTCTCCGCCTTCCTCCTGGAGCTGATCAGCGGGCACGGCCCCCTGCATGCCATTGGCCTCCTCTGACACCCAAACAAGGGCGCCCCGTCGCGGGCGGCTGAACCGGCTCCGGCTCGCCCTCACCCTGGGGGTGACCCTGGCGCTGGCGCCGCTGCTGGGACCCGCTCCCCAGGCGCTGGCCCAGGCCCGCAACACCTGGCTGCGGGGCGTCTTCCCGGTGGCTAGTTTCGCTGGCTACACCAGCCCTTTCGGGATGCGAAGCCATCCCCTCAGCGGCGACCTACGTCCCCATTACGGCGTCGACATTGCGGGCCCCCTCGGGTCACCGGTTCGCAGCTGGTGGAGCGGCAGGGTGAGCGAGGTGATCGGCGATGGCGGCTGCGGCAACGGCCTGACGATCCGCTCCGGCGACTACGAACACATCTATTGCCATCTGGCGGGCAGCGTCGGCGACGGCTGGTATCGCAGCGGCGGCGTGTTGCTGCGGGTGGGCCAGCCGGTGCGGGCGGGCCAGGTGATCGGCCACATCGGCCTGACCGGCAGCAGCACCGGCCCCCATCTGCACTGGGGCATGCGCTACCGGGGGGAATGGATGGATCCGGCGCGGGTGCTGCGCGCCATGGCGGCCAGCCGCCGCGCCGTGGCCGCCTCCCCGTGGGGAGGGAGCAGCAGCAACAGGGCGCCAGCTCCCCGCAGGCCGCCTAGTGTTGGCGTATTGCGCTGACTCGCCACTCGCCGTGACGCTCACGCCCCTAACCCCCGCCGAACAGAACCGCCTCACCAGCGCCCCCGAGGGGCCCGGTGACTTCACGGCGCCCCAACGGGTGAGTGGTGGTTACGCCCTGATGGATTCCCTGCGGCGCCATGGCGTGCGCCACATCTTCGGCTATCCCGGCGGGGCGATCCTGCCGATCTACGACGAGCTGCACAAAGCGGAGGCGCGCGGTTGGCTGCGCCACATCCTGGTGCGCCACGAGCAGGGCGGCACCCATGCGGCCGACGCCTACGCCCGCGCCACGGGCCAGGTGGGGGTGTGCTTCGGCACCTCGGGGCCCGGTGCCACCAATCTGGTGACGGGCATCGCCACCGCCCACATGGATTCGGTGCCGATGGTGGTGATCACCGGCCAGGTGCCGCGGGCCGCCATCGGTACCGATGCTTTCCAGGAAACCGACATCTTCGGCATCACCCTGCCGATCGTGAAGCACTCCTGGGTGGTGCGCGACCCCCGTGACATCGCCCGCATCGTCGCCGAGGCCTTCCTGATCGCGGCGAGCGGCCGCCCGGGACCGGTGCTGATCGACATCCCCAAGGATGTGGGGTCGGAGCTGTTCGAGTACGTGCCGATGGAGCCGGGCAGCTCCGTGCCCACCGGCTTCCGCCAGCCCCCCCAGCCCGATCCGGAGGCGGTGGCCGCGGCCCTGACTCTCCTTCGCCAGGCCCGCCGCCCCCTGCTTTACGTAGGCGGAGGGGCGATCAGCTCCGGTGCCCATGGGGAGGTACAGGCCTTGGCCGAGCGCTTCCAGCTGCCGGTCACCACCACCTTGATGGGCAAGGGGGCCTTCGATGAACACCACCCCCTTTCGGTGGGCATGCTCGGCATGCACGGCACCGCCTACGCCAATTTCGCCGTCACCGAATGCGATCTGCTGATCGCCTGCGGCGCCCGCTTCGACGACCGGGTCACCGGCCGGTTGGACAGCTTCGCCCCGCGGGCCCAGGTGATCCACATCGACATCGACGCCGCCGAGGTCGGCAAGAACCGCGTTCCCGAGGTGCCGCTGGTGGCCGATGTGAAGGCCGCCCTCGAATCGCTTCTCGCTGCCTCAAGCGGCGAGTCCAGCGGCGGTCGTACCGATGCCTGGCTGCAGCGGATCGACTCCTGGAAACGCCACTACCCGCTGGTGGTGCCCTCGCCCCAGGGGGAGATCGCCCCCCAGGAGGTGGTGGTGGCCCTGCGGGAGATCGCACCGCACGCCTACTACACCACGGATGTGGGTCAGCACCAGATGTGGGCCGCCCAGTTCCTGCGCAACGGACCCCGCCATTGGATCAGCAGCGCTGGCCTTGGCACCATGGGCTTCGGCATGCCCGCCGCCATGGGGGTGCAGACCGCCTTCCCCGACGAAACCGTGATCTGCGTCGCCGGTGACGCCAGCATCCTGATGAACATCCAGGAGCTGGGCACCCTGGCCCAGTACAAGCTGCCGGTGAAGGTGGTGGTGCTCAACAACGGCTGGCAAGGCATGGTGCGTCAGTGGCAGGAGAGCTTCTACGAAGAGCGGTACTCCGCCTCCGAGATGACCGGTGGCATGCCCGATTTCCCTGCCCTGGCGGAGGCCTTCGGCCTGCGGGGTGTGCGGATCGTTGAGCGCGCCACCCTGCACCAGCAGCTGGCCGAAGCCCTGGCCCATCCCGGCCCGGCCTTCATCGATGTGGTGGTGCGGCGCAACGAGAACTGTTATCCGATGGTGCCCCCCGGAGCCAGCAACGCCCAGATGGTCGGTCTGCCGAGCCATCCGGAGCTGGCGATCGACACCATCCGCCAGTGCAACGCCTGTGGCGAAACCACCGCCAGCGCCCACCTCTTCTGCCCCAGCTGCGGCAACAAGCTCTGACCCCCCTCGCGCCCCGTCTCCCCCGCCCCCCCGGCCGCTCCGAACGGCGGCCCACCTGGTTCGGCGTGCTTCTTGCCCTGGTGCTGGCGATGGCGCCCCTCTGCGCCGGCGGCGCCCTTTGGTTCGGGTCGGCCGCTGCGGCCCAGGCCGCGGAAGTGCTACAGGTCACCGGTCCCGACAGGCTGCTGATCGGCGATCGCAACCGCAGCGCCACCGTGCGTCTCGGCTGCCTGGCGGTGGCCCCGGAAGATGCCGGGCCGGCCACCGAGTTGCTGCGCAAGCTTCTGCCCCGTCACCGGCGCGTCAACCTGCGGCCCCTGGGGGTGCACGATGGCGAGCTTCTGGCCCGCCTCACCCCGATCGAGCCGGACGGCGATGATCCGGCCGAGGCCCTGGTGGCCGCAGGGCTCGCCAGCCCTGTTCCCTGCGCCTAGGCACGCCCTCCATGAGCCTGCATCGCACCGCCAAAGGCATCGTGCTTGTGCCCAGTCTGCTGCTGGGGGGAGCATTTCTGGCGGCGGGCACCTGGATCGGCGAAGGCCCAGCTGCGGCCAACCGCCCCCTGGCCTTCACCCTTGGCGGTGTGCTGATGGCGGTGGGGGTGCTGGCCCAGTGGCTGCCCGAGCCCCGGCCTGAGGCGCCGGAGGGTGACGCCGCCGCGGACGACTGAGGTAAACCCTCGCGGCCCCATCCACCGCTGTGCCTACCGCCCTGCCTACGGATGGCAACGAAGCGCCAGGAGCAGCCGCTCCCGTCCCACAGTCCACCCAGAGAGCGCGAAGCCCGCGGACACCATGGACCCGGTAGCGCCCCCCGATCTCCAGGCCCCCGATCCCCAGGCCTTGGTAGTGCCGCTGGAGCAAGTGGGGCTGGTCGACATCCCCCGGGTAGGGGGAAAGAATGCCTCCCTCGGCGAGATGCTGCAGGAACTGGGGGCGGTGGGGGTGAAGGTCCCGTCAGGCTTCGCCACCACCGCCGATGCCTATCGCCTGCTGCTGCGCCACAACGCCCTGGAGGAGCCCCTGCGGCAGCTGCTCAAGGGGCTTGACGCGGAGGATCTGGCGTCCCTGCAGCAGGCGGGACGCACCGCCCGCCAGTGGCTGGAGCAGGCCACCCTGCCGCAGGCGCTGGTGCACGCGATCGGCGACGCCTACCGTGCGATGGGTGCCCCAGCGGTGGCCGTGCGCTCCAGCGCCACCGCGGAAGACCTGCCGGAGGCGAGCTTTGCTGGCCAGCAGGAAACCTTCCTCTACATCGAAGGGGAAGCGGCGTTGCTGCAGGCTTGCCGGCTCTGCTGGGCCTCCCTCTTTACCGATCGGGCCCTCTCCTACCGCCAGCTGCACGGCTACGACCACCTGGAGGTGGCCCTCTCGATCGGCGTGCAGCGCATGGTCCGCTCCGATCAGGCCAGCTCCGGGGTGATGTTCACCATCGACACCGAATCGGGGTTCCGCAATGCCGTGCTGCTCACAGGCGCCTGGGGCCTGGGGGAAACCGTGGTGCAGGGGTCGGTGAACCCCGACGAATGGCTGGTGTTCAAGCCCACCCTGGAGGCCGGGTTCCGGCCTATCCTCAGCCGCCGCCTCGGCAGCAAGGCGATCCGCATGGTGCGCGCCGCGGCGGCGCCTCCGGTGCGGATCGAGGAGGTGCCGCAGGCGGATCGCGACCGCTTCTGCCTCGACGAAGAACAGGTGCTGACCCTGGCGCGCTGGGCCTGCCGGATCGAAGAGCATTACTCCGCCCTCCGCGGCACACCGACGCCCATGGACATCGAATGGGCGCAGGATGGCCCCGGGGGTGAGCTCTACATCCTGCAGGCCCGGCCCGAAACCGTGGAATCCCGTCGCAGTGCCGCCGTACTGCGCACCTGGCGGCTGGATCCCCAGGGGGCCCAGCCGATCGTGAGCGGCCAGGCGATCGGCGCCTCCGCCAGCAGTGGTGTGGTGCGGGTGATCCGTGATCCCTCCGAGATCGGCCGCTTCCGCCAGGGCGATCTGCTGGTGACCGAGCGCACCGACCCTGACTGGGAACCGATCCTGCGCCGCGCCAGTGGTGTGGTCACCGACCAGGGTGGGCGCACCTGCCACGCGGCGATCATCGCCCGGGAGATGGGGATCACCGCGATCGTGGGCACCGGGGACGGCAGCCGCCGCATCGCCGATGGGCAGACCGTCACGATCAGCTGCTGCGAGGGCGACCTGGGCCATGTGTACCCGGGAGCCCTGCCCATTGAGCTGCAGGAACAGGACCTGGGGGAACTCCCCCCCACCCGCACCCGCATCCTGATGAATGTGGGCAATCCGCAGGAGGCCTTCCAACAGGCGGCGATGCCCTGCGATGGCGTCGGCCTGGCGCGGCTGGAATTCATCATCGCTAACCACATCCGCGTCCATCCCTTGGCCCTGCTCCAACCGGAGCGGGTAGCCGATCCTGCAGAGCGGGAGGCGATCGCGGCGCTGACCCGCGGCTACCCCGAACCGGCCGACTACTACGTGGATCTGCTGGCCCAAGGCATGGGGCGCATCGCCGCCGCCTTCCACCCCAGGCCAGTGATCCTGCGCT
>CANEWU010000073.1 GCA_947442825.1 Synechococcaceae cyanobacterium | reverse complement strand
CTGGGGATGGCACGTTGCCGGATGAGATGGTGGATGGGGAGTGCCTGAAGGGAGACCTGCGGGAGCTTCTGGAGCAACTGCCGGAACTGCAGGGGAGGGTTCTGAAGATGCGCTACGGGATCGGTGGGGAGGAGCCGATGAGCCTCACCGGCATCGGCCGCATCCTGGGCATCAGCCGCGATCGTGTGCGCAACCTTGAGCGCGACGGCCTCAATGGCTTGCGCCGTCTCGGTGACGCTGTCGAGGCCTACGTTGCTGTCTGAGCGGGAAGCGGGGGGCGCATGAGCGACCCTGCGACTTAGCCTTTCAGGCCTGGCTTGAGCCCGCCCGTGGAGGTTCTCAGTCTCTTTCCCCGCCACGTTCTGCGTGGTCGCATCGATCCCGGCCTGCTTGCGGATCTACAGGCGTTGGCGGCCCGGATCGCTGCAGCGCCGGAATCCAGTCCGGATGCCTCTGCCCGCCTGGCCGGCCAGCTGTTCCAGCAGCGGGAGCTCGCCCCGGAGGCCCCGGGGGTGATCCCGTTGTGCCGCGATGTCCTCCTGCCGGCTTGCGAGCACTGGATCCGTCACGTCATCGATCAGGAGCCTCCCCAGGGCCGAGGCCCCTGGAATTCGGGCCAGTACACCCTGCAGATGATCGATCTGTGGCTCAATGTGCAGCGCGCCGGTGACTACAACCCCACCCACACCCACGGCGGCAGCTTTTCCGGGGTGTTGTTCCTGCAGGTTCCCCCGCAGATCGGCCCCGATCGCTTCGACGGACAGCTCTGCTTCCATGGTCCCGAGGCCTGGCAGATCCAGAGCTTCCGCACAGGCATGGCCGCTTACATGCTGCCCGTGCCAGGGGATTACTACGTGTTCCCCGCCTGGCAACCCCATTCGGTGGCGCCCTTCCGCGGCGAGGGTGAGCGCTGGTCGATCGCTTTCAACGTGATCGCCGTGCCCCGACCGCCACAGGCGGCTCCAACCAATGTTTCCCTGTCGCGCTCCCGTGCCCGCCCAGGCGGATTCAGCTAGGAGGCAGGCAGCCTGCGCCCCATGGTCGAGGCGTTGACCCCCTCCCCACCGCTCGCCTTGGATCCGACCAGCCTCCGGCTGGCGGGCCGCGCCCCTGGCCTGCGTCGCCTTCTGCTCGGCTGGTGGCAGAACTGCGGACGCCGCGATCCCGACCAGAAGCCCTGGATGGTCACCGCTCGCGGCAGCTGGCCCGAGCCCGGTGAGCCCCTGCCCTCTCTTGGTCCGTGGGTGGCTGAGGTGATGCTGCAGCAGACCCGGCTCAGCGTCGTCCTTCCCTACTGGCGCCGCTGGATGGTCCGTTTTCCCTCCCTGGAGGCCCTGGCGGCTGCGGCCGATGCCGACGTACTGCTGCTCTGGCAAGGACTCGGCTACTACAGCCGCGCCCGCCGGCTCCGCGAGGGCGCCCGCCAACTTTTAGACGCGGGCGGCGGCGATCCCTGGCCCGCCGATTTGCCCGGGTGGATGGCCCTGCCGGGCCTGGGGCGCAGCACCGCCGCCAGCATTGTCTCCACCGCCTACGACAGGCCGGAGGCGATCCTTGATGGCAACGTGCGGCGCGTGCTGGCCCGCCTCACCGCCTCGGCGGATCCCCCCTCCCGCCGGCTGGCGTCGTTCTGGCGGTGGAGCGAAACCCTGCTCGACCCGGCCCGTCCCCGCGATTTCAACCAGGCGCTGATGGACCTGGGGGCGTTGGTCTGCACCCCCCGCAACCCCAACTGCGCGTCCTGCCCCTGGCGGCAGGACTGCGCTGCCTACGCTGCCGGCGACCCCGCCCGCTGGCCTGTGAAGGAGACCGCCCGCCCCGTTCCCTTTCAGGTGATCGGGGTGGGGGTCGTCTTTGACGCGGCCGGCAGGGTGTTGATCGATCAGCGGCTCGACGAGGGGCTGCTCGGGGGGCTCTGGGAGTTTCCTGGCGGCAAGCAGGAGCCAGGGGAGCCGATCACCGCCACGATCGAGCGCGAGCTGATGGAGGAGCTGGCGATCACGGTGTCGGTGGGGGAGGAGCTGATCACCCTCGAGCACGCGTACAGCCACAAGCGGCTGCGCTTCGTGGTGCATCTGTGTGAGCACCGTTCCGGCGAGCCGCAGCCTCTGGCCTGCCAGCAGGTGCGCTGGGTGGAGCCCGAGGAGCTGGACCGCTATCCCTTTCCTGCCGCCAACGCCCGCATCATCGCGGCGTTGCGCGCTCGCCTCGCCGATCAGGCCCCCTGAGCCGGCGGGCGCTGCACCCGGGCCCGCCGGCCCGCTTCCGGATCGGCGGGGTCCGCCGGTTCCAGCTCCACCCGCCAGCAGGGCCCCGGATCGGTTCCCAGCCGCTCGGGCCACTCCACCGCCAGCAGTGCCCCCCGGGCCAGGGCCTCCTCCTGCTCCTGGGCGAAGAGCTCGTCGGCCGCCGCGGCCTCCTCCAGTCGGTAGAGGTCGAGATGCACGAGCGGCGGGCGGCCGGGCGCTGCCTCGTAATGCTGGGCCAGGGCGAAGGTGGGGCTGGTGATCGGTTCCTCGATCCCCAGTCCCTGCGCCAGGCCTTGCACCAGGCAGGTCTTGCCGGCTCCTAGATCGCCGTAGAGCAGCAGCAGCGCCCCTGCGGGCAGTTCGCTGGCCAAGGCGGCCCCGAGGGCCCGGGTGGCCGCAGCGTCAGCGAGGAAGCCTTCCCACGCGGCCGACTGCCCGGCAGGCTGCGCATCAATGTGTGACATTCCGGTAGATTGCACGACAAGCGAGCCCGAAGCCTCGGCGTCTCCGCAGAACTTCCCCCCCAGCGGCCCGGCAGGCCCACCGGGATTCCCGGGCCCTGGCACCGCAAGCCCCGCGTTTTCCACGCGTTCCCATACCGAGACTCCCAACATGGTGGCAACCCCCTCGAGCCCAGCGGCTGAGCTCGCCTCGCTTCAGGCTTCCTCTTACTTCGTGGCCGACATCGGCCTGGCCGACTTCGGCCGCAAGGAGATCGCCATCGCCGAGACCGAGATGCCCGGTCTGATGGCGATCCGCGCGAAGTACGGCGCCGAGCAGCCCCTCAAAGGGGCCCGCATCGCCGGCAGCCTGCACATGACGATCCAGACCGCCGTTCTGATCGAGACCCTGACGGCCCTCGGCGCCGAGGTGCGCTGGGCCTCCTGCAACATCTTCTCCACCCAGGACCACGCTGCGGCAGCCATCGCGGCCGGCGGCACCCCGGTGTTCGCCTACAAGGGCGAAACCCTTGATGAGTACTGGGCCTTCACCCATCGCATCCTCGAGTGGTCGGATGGCGGCACCCCCAACATGATCCTCGACGATGGCGGCGATGCCACCGGCCTCGTGGTGCTCGGCACCAAGGCCGAGAAGGATCTGTCGGTGCTCGACAACCCCGGCAGCGAAGAGGAGATCGCCCTCTTCAAGTCGATCCGGGCCAAGCTCGCCGTCGACGCCACCTTCTACTCGCGCATCTACGTCAACATCCAGGGCGTCACCGAGGAGACCACCACCGGCGTGGCTCGCCTCTACCAGATGCAGAAGTCCGGCGAACTGCCGTTCCCCGCGATCAACGTCAACGATTCGGTCACCAAGAGCAAGTTCGACAACCTCTACGGCTGCCGTGAGTCGCTGGTGGACAGCATCAAGCGCGCCACCGACGTGATGGTGGCCGGCAAGCAGGCCCTCGTACTGGGCTACGGCGATGTGGGCAAGGGTTCGGCCCAGTCCCTGCGCGGCCTCGGCGCCACCGTGATGATCGCCGAGATCGATCCGATCTGCGCCCTGCAGGCGGCGATGGAGGGCTACCGCGTCGTCCGTCTCGACGACGTGGTCGATGACATCGACATCTTCGTGACCGCCACCGGCAACTTCCAGGTGATCCGCCACGAGCACCTGATCCGCATGAAGGATCAGGCGATCGTCTGCAACATCGGCCATTTCGACAACGAAATCGATGTAGCCTCCCTCAAGCAGTACACCTGGGAAAACATCAAGCCCCAGGTGGATCACATCATCCTGCCCAGCGGCAACCGCATCATCCTGCTCGCCGAGGGTCGTCTGGTGAATCTGGGCTGCGCCACCGGCCACCCCAGCTTCGTGATGAGCAACTCCTTCACCAACCAGGTGCTCGCCCAGATCGAACTGTTCACCAAGGGTGAGCAGTACGGCAAGGAGGTGTATGTGCTGCCTAAGCACCTCGACGAGATGGTGGCTCGCCTCCACCTCGACAAGATCGGTTGCAAGCTCACCGTGCTCAGCCCGGAGCAGGCCGATTACATCAACGTGCCGGTCGAAGGCCCCTACAAGCTCGAGCACTACCGCTACTGAGCTCGGCGTCGCCGCTGCCCGTGCCTCCCCGGCACCGGCGCCACCCATTTCTCCGGCCGGTCCCCTTCGCGGGGGCCGGCCTTTTCGTTGGCGCCGTCCCGTGCGTTCGTGGAACCCGCCCATGGAAGACTGACGCCGTCCGGCGAAGAGCGATCCGTGGCCCTGGAACTGGTGCAGAAACTGCCCGAGATGATCGGCAACGCCGTAGAGGCCAATCCGCTGGCGGGCTATGGCGCGATCTTCGTGGCGATGTTCCTGGAGAACCTCTTTCCGCCGATCCCCTCCGAACTGATCATGCCCCTGGGGGGTTTCTACGTGCGCAGCGGCCAGCTGGCGCTGGTGCCCGTGGTGCTCGCCGGCCTGCTCGGCACCGTGCTCGGGGCCCTGCCCTGGTACGGCATCGGCCGGCTGGTGAATGAGGAGCGGATCGAGCAGTGGCTCGCCCGTCACGGCCGCTGGATCGGCATCAGCCCCCAGGAGTTGCACCGCAGTCGCGATTGGTTCAACCGCCACGGCACGGCGCTGGTGTTCTGGGGGCGTCTGATCCCCGGGATTCGCACCCTGATCTCGGTGCCCGCGGGCATCGAGATGATGCCCTTCACGCCCTTCCTGATCTGGACCACCGCGGGCAGCCTGATCTGGACGCTGCTGCTCACCCTGGCGGGCTACGCCCTGGGTGAGGCCTACGTGAATGTGGAGACCTGGCTGGAGCCGGTGGCCAAGGTGATCAAGGTGCTGCTGGTGTTATCTGTGCTCGGCTTCACCGCCTGGCTCGCTCTGCGCACCTGGAAGAAGCGGCAGGACAGCCACTGAGGGCAGACCCCTGAGGGGAGCCCGTCCCAAGCAAAAAGGCGTCCCGAAGGACGCCTGACTGGCTTCGTGCCGGTTTTTAGCCCGGCTAGGCGAGTGGCACAAGCCCCCCGGCTTCAGAAGGGCACTTCCTCTTCGCTCGGCTCGCCGCCGCCTCCGAAGCCGCCGCCGAATCCCCCGGACGCGGCGGCTTCGCTGTCGCGCTTGGAGCCCAGCAGCTCCAGGCGATCGACGCGCACCACCGGCTTGCTGCGCTCCTCGCCGCTGGCCTTGTCGGTCCAGCGGTCGAGCTTGAAGGAGCCGATGATCCCCACCAGGGATCCTTTGCGCACGTAGTTGGCGGCCACCTCGGCCTGCTTGCCCCAGATCTCCAGGTTGAACCAGTCGGGTTCGTCGTCGCGGCTGCGGCGGTTGACGGCAAGGGTGAGGTTGGCAACCACGCTGCCGGATTCGAGGTAGCGCACCTCGGGATCGCGGCCGGCCCGGCCGACGAGGGTGACGGAATTGACGCCCATGGCTCTGTTCGTTCTGCGTTCAGTGGATCAATGATGCGGCACCCGTCGCCGGGAGCCACGTTCTTTTCGTTCCACCCCCCGGATCACCAGGCCCCGGATCGTCCCCCGGGGGGGCCCCTAAGATCCCGGAAAACCTCCCCTTCTCCCCACCCCGGGCCGCCTCCTCCGTGTTCTTTCGTCGCTTTCAGCTCTCCCGGGACATCGGCATCGATCTGGGCACGGCCAACACCCTGATGTACGTCTCCGGCAAGGGGATCGTGCTCGACCAGCCCTCCGTGGTGGCCATCGATCTGGAGCGCAACGTCCCCCTGGCCGTGGGCGAGGAGGCCAAGCTGATGCTCGGCCGCACCCCGGGGAACATCCGGGCCGTACGCCCGCTGCGCGACGGCGTGATCGCCGACTTCGACGCGGCCGAGCTGATGATCAAGAGCTTCATCGAGAAGGGCAACGAGGGCCGGGGCGTGATCGCGCCGCGGCTGGTGGTGGGCATCCCCAGCGGTGTCACGGGTGTGGAGCGCCGAGCCGTGCGCGATGCCGGGCTGGCGGGGGCCCGCCAGGTCCACCTGATCGATGAGCCCGTCGCCGCCGCCATCGGTGCCGGCCTGCCGGTCACCGAACCGGTGGGCACGATGATCGTCGACATCGGCGGCGGCACCACGGAGGTGGCGGTGCTCAGCCTCGGGGGCACGGTGGTGAGCGAATCGGTGCGGGTCGCCGGCGATGAGCTCAGTGACGCCATCAGCGTCTTCCTCAAGAAGGTGCACAACCTGGTGGTGGGCGAGCGCACCGCCGAAGACATCAAGATCCGCATCGGCTCCGCCTTCCCCGACGACGCCCACGATGCGATCTCGATGGATGTACGGGGTCTGCACCTGCTCTCCGGCTTGCCGCGCACGATCAACGTGCGGGCTGGCGACGTGCGCGAGGCGATGGCGGAGCCACTCAACGTGATCGTGGAGGCGGTGAAGCGCACCCTGGAGCGCACCCCCCCCGAGCTGGCCGCCGACATCGTCGACCGGGGCATCATGCTCGCGGGGGGCGGCGCCCTGGTGCGCGGCATCTGTGACCTGATCAGCCACGAGACCGGCATCCTCACCCACGTGGCCGAGGAACCCCTGCTCTGCGTGGTGAACGGCTGCGGCATGGTGCTCGAAGACTTCGAACGCCTCAAGCGGGTGCTCGATACGCCCGACTTCGCCCGCCCGGCGGCCTGATCCCCATGCCGGCCTCGCGCTGGGCCCGGCTGCGCACCCTGCGACCCCTGCAGCGGTCGTGGCCGTGGCTGCTGCTGTTCGCGGCCCTGCTGGCGGTGCGACTGAGCAAGGGGGCTGCCCTGGCCGATCTGTATGCCCTGATCAGCCGTCCGTTCTGGCCCGGCACCGCCCAGAGCGAATGGCTTCGCGCCGCCGCCCGCAGCGAACAGGAGCTGCGCCTCGGGGCCCTCGAGCGCGATAACCGCCGCCTGCGGCGCCTGCTGGAGCTGCAGCAGGAATCTGGCGATCGCCTGCGGGCGGCGGTGATCTCCCGGGAACCGGCGGGCTGGTGGCAGCAGTTGGTGCTCGGCCAGGGGGCGCTGGCGGGTCTGCGCCCCGGTCAGGCGGTGCTGGCGCCGGGGGGGCTGATCGGCCGGATTGGCTCTGTTACCCCCAGCACCGCCCGCGTCACGCTTCTCACCGATCCAGCCAGCCGGGTGGGGGTGTGGGTGGCCCGCAGCCAGAGCCATGGGTTGCTCAGCGGCGTCGGCACCGGCCGGCCGCTGCTGCGTTTTCTGGAGAAGGATCCCCTGGTGCGACCCGGCGATGTGGTGGTCACCTCCCCCGCCAGCACCCTGGTGCCCCCCAACCTGCCGGTGGGGGTGATCCAGAGCGTGGAGCTGGGGGCCGACCCGGCGCCGGCGGCGGTGGTGCAGCTGAGCGCGCCGCTGGAGGCGGTCGACTGGGTTCAGGTGGTGCGTCGCTGATGGCCCAGCTCTCCCGCCAGCCCGTGTTTCTCGCCACCGCGCTGTTGGTGCCCTGGTTCACCCTGGCTTCGCCGGCCTGGCTGAAGCTCGCCGGCGTGTCCCCGGCCTGGAGCGTGCTTTGGCTCCTCCCATGGGCGCTTGTGGAGGGGCCCGTCTGGGGCGCTGTGGCGGGCCTGGGCCTCGGCCTGTTGGTGGATTCGCTCCATTCCGGTCCAGTCACGTTGGTGCCGGGGCTGGCCCTGCTGGGCTGGTGGTGGGGGCGCCTCGGACGCAAGGGGCGGCCAATCCAGCGCAGCTTCAGCCTCGGCCTGCTCGCCCTGCTGGGCAGCCTGGTGCTCGGTCTGAGTCTGATGTTGCAATGGGGCCTGCTCTGGGGCCTGGCCCGGCGGGCCGCGGGAGGCCTGGCGGCGGAGCTCCAGCCCGCCCTGCTGGCGTTGCCCGGCTGGAGCTGGGAGGATCTCGGCGGCGCCGGTCTGCAGGCGCTGCTGGCCCAGACCCTCCTCACCGCCCTGCTGGCGCCGATGCTGTGTTCCCTGCAGCTTCTCTTCTGGCGCCAGCTGCTCGCCGGTGCCCCGCCCCGCTGATGGCCTCCCCCCTGCCCCCGCCCCTGCCCCCGTCGTCGCGGCCCCCGATGCTGCGGTCCTTCGGTCGTCGCCGCCTGCTGCGGGCCCTATCCCCGGTGGCCCTGCTCGCGCTGCTGGCGGCGGGCTGCGGCCGCGGCGGCACCCCCCCAGTGGCCCGCGAACTCAACGTGTGGACGCTCGATCTGGCGCCGCGCTTCACCCCCTACATGCGCCGGGTGATCGCCGCCTGGGAGCGTCGCCATCCGGGGGTGACGGTGCGCTGGACCGACGTGCCCTGGAGCTCGGTGGAGCGCAAGTTGCTGGCGTCGGTGTATGCCCGAACGGCGCCGGATGTGGTGAACCTCAACCCGGTGTTCGCCGCCAACCTGGCCAGCCGGGGCGGCCTGCTCGACCTGGGCCCGGTCCTGCCCGCCGGCGCCAGTGCCACCTATCTGCCGGCCGTCTGGGAAGCGGGCCGCCAGGAGGGCCGCACCTTCGCCATCCCCTGGTATCTCACCGCCCGCATCAGCCTGGCCAACCGTCGCCTGCTCCAGCAGGCCGGTCTGGCGGCCCCGCCCCGCCGCTGGAGCGAGGTGCCCGCCTATGCGGAGACGGTGCGCCGCCGCACCGGTCGCTATGCCCTGTTCGTCACGGTGGTGCCGGACGATTCCGCCGAACTGCTGGAGTCGATGGTGCAGATGGATGTGCGCCTGCTCGACGGGCAACGCCGCGCCGCCTTCGATACGGCCGCTGGCCGTGCCGCCTTCTCGTTCTGGACCGACCTCTACCGCCGGGGCCTGCTGCCGCGGGAGGTGGTGAGCCAGGGGTACCGGCGGGCGATCGAGCTGTACCAGGCAGGCGATCTGGCCCAGGTGGCCAGCGGCCCGGATTTTCTGCGCAACCTGCAGACCAACGCCCCCGGCATCGCCGCCACCACCACCCTGGCGCCACCGATCACCGGGCCCGGCGGCGCCACCAACGTGGCGGTGATGAACCTGGTGGTGCCCCGCCAGAGCCGCCTGCCCCGGGAGGCGGTGGACTTCGCCCTCTTCCTCTCCAACGCTGAGAACCAGCTGGCCTTCGCCGAGGAGGCGCGGGTGCTGCCCTCGGCGCGGCAAGCGCTGCAGCGCCTGGAGAGCCGGTTGCGGCAGGGGCTTCCCCGCGATCCGCGCCAGCGGCTGGTGGAGGAGGCGCGCCTGTTGTCGCTGCGCACCCTCGCCAGCGGGCGCGTGCTGGTACCTGCCACCCCCGGCCTCAAGCGCCTCCAGACGATCCTTTACACCCAACTACAGCGGGCGATGCTCGGGGAGATCGCCAGTGATGCCGCCCTGCGGCAGGCGGCGCAGGAGTGGAACCGCTATGCGGCAGCGCGCTGGCCCTGAGGATCGCCGGCGAATCAGCACAAATTCTTAAAAATCGCCAGATCGCCTCCGGGGCAGGGCTTTCGAGCGCGCTCCCGGGCCCGTTTGAGAGGTAAGGTTGCGATTCTTCATCAGGCTTCATCCATCGAGATGCCCATGACTCTGGATGTCCGGTCTTCCATCCAGCCCGATGGGCTGACCCATGGGCATTCCGATGGGTACTCCTCTGGCAGCTCCGATGCGGCCGGCCACGGAACCACGGACGGCCCCAGCCCCGAGCAACGCGCCACGATCCTGGTGGTGGACGACGAGCCCGCCGTACGCCGCGTGCTTGTCATGCGTCTCCAGCTCGCCGGCTACCGCGTGGTCTGCGCCGAAGATGGCGAGGAGGCCCTGAGCCTGTTCCACCGCGAGCAACCCGACTTGGTGGTGCTCGACGTGATGCTGCCCAAGCTCGATGGTTTCGCGGTCTGCCGGAGGCTGCGGGCTGAATCCTGCGTGCCGGTGATCTTCCTCTCCGCCCTCGATGCCATCGCTGAGCGGGTGGCCGGCCTCGATCTGGGAGCCGACGACTACCTACCCAAGCCCTTCAGCCCCAAAGAGCTGGAGGCCCGCATCGCCACGATCCTGCGCCGGGTGGGCCGCGGCTCGGCCGCCAATGAACCGCGGGAGCAGCCCGCCGGCAGTGGCGTTCTGCGCGTGGGCGATCTGGTGGTGGACACCAACCGCCGCCAGGTGACCCGCGATGGCCAGCGCATCGCCCTCACCTACACCGAGTTCAGCCTGCTGGAGCTGCTGTTCCGCGAGCCCGGCCGGGTGGTGCCCCGCGCCGAGATCCTCGAGCAGCTCTGGGGCTACCCACCGCGTCGCGCCGCCGACCTGCGGGTGGTGGATGTCTATGTGGCCCGCCTGCGCGGCAAGCTGGAGCCCGATCCCCGCAACCCCGAGCTGATCCTCACGGTGCGCGGCACTGGCTATGCCTCCCAGCGCCTGGGGGATACCCTGCTCGCGGCAGCGGTCTGAGGGTCTCGCGTTCCTGCAGGATGGGCCCATCTCCCCTGCCCTTCCGCCTGCCTTGTCGGAGCTGCGCGATAACCGCCTCAGTAAGGCCGCTGAGCTTGAACTCCTAGGAGCTCGTGGGCCGGATGGAATTCCTGGGCTTGCTGGTCGGATCCCCTACGCGCTGCGTTTTGCCCCCAGCCACAGCGCTGCCGCGCTACAGGAGGCCCATGCCGATCTAGCGAACGGTGCCGAGCGCGACGAGACCGTAACGGTTGCGGGCCGAATCCTCACCCGGCGGGTGATGGGCAAGCTGGCCTTCTTCACCCTGGCGGATGAGAGCGGCACGGTTCAGCTCTACCTGGAGCGGACCTACCTCGAAGAGGCCCATCCTCAGGAGCCAGGTGTCTTTGCTCACCTCACCACCCTCACCGATGCCGGCGACTGGATCGGCGCCACCGGCACCCTGCGGCGCACCGACCGGGGCGAGCTTTCGGTCAAGGTGCGCGACTGGACGATGCTCAGCAAGTCGCTGCAGCCCCTGCCCGACAAGTGGCATGGCCTGGCGGACGTGGAGAAGCGCTACCGGCAGCGCTATCTCGATCTGATCGTCTCCCCCCACACCCGCGAAACCTTCCGCCGCCGCGCCGTGCTGGTGAGCACGATGCGCCGCTGGCTCGATGAGCGCGGCTTCCTGGAGATCGAGACGCCCGTGCTGCAGGCGGAGGCCGGTGGCGCCGATGCCCGCCCCTTCGCCACCCACCACAACGCCCTCGACCTGCCCCTCACCCTGCGCATTGCCACCGAACTGCACCTCAAGCGGCTGGTGGTGGGCGGCTTCGAGCGGGTGTACGAGCTGGGGCGCATCTTCCGGAATGAGGGAGTAAGCACCCGCCACAACCCCGAGTTCACCTCGGTGGAGGTCTACCAGGCCTATGCCGATTACACCGACATGATGGTGCTTACCGAGGAGGTGATCGCCGCCTGCTGCCAGGCGGTGTGCGGCACCTTGGTGATCGAGTACCAGGGGGTGTCGGTGGATCTCACCCCCCCTTGGACCCGCGCCACCATGCACGAGCTGGTGGCGCGGGCCACCGGCCTCGATTTCCAGACCTTCCCCGACCGGGCGACGGCCGCGGCGGCGATGCGCGCCGCCGACCTGGACGTGCCCGAGGCCGCCGACAGCGTCGGCCGGCTGCTGGTCGAGGCCTTCGAGCAACGGGTGGAAACGTCCCTGATCCAGCCCACCTTCGTGCTCGATTACCCGGTGGAGGTCTCGCCGCTGGCCCGTCTGCACCGAAGCCGCCCGGGGCTGGTGGAGCGCTTTGAGCTGTTCATCGTCGGCCGGGAGACCGCCAATGCCTTCAGCGAACTGATCGATCCGGTCGACCAGCGGGCCCGGCTGGAGCAGCAGCAGGAGCGGCGCCGTGCCGGCGATCCGGAGGCCCAGACGGTGGACGAGGACTTCCT
>CANEWU010000072.1 GCA_947442825.1 Synechococcaceae cyanobacterium | reverse complement strand
TCTTTCCGAGCCCCACGCTGTCGGCAATGATGCAACCGCCAAGCCGATTCAACTTGTCGATGGCTCCAACAACACCATCCCGTTGAAACTTGTAGAGTTTCTGCCAGACAACTGTATTGCGGATTCCGGTCGCAGCATTAACGATCTGATCCTCGTCGAGCTGGTCTTCGCGACTGCTAAATAGGCTGTGAAGAATAAGGATGTAAACGAGATAAGGGTCGCGGTGACTCGCTATCTGATGAAGTGAATCAAGCAGGGAGGTCTTGACTTGCGAGTCTTCGGCAAGTCCGTTCCATTGGGATTGGAACCATTCGTCGATCAGCTTGGCCTCCTCAGGGCTTTCCGATGCCTGAATCAGGCTTAAGGGGTTGCCGGGTGTGACGCCAAGCCCATCGCTGCTGAAGGCGAGTGAGCCAAGCAACGCCTGTACTGGCCGAGCATCCCCCTCTCGGACGACCATGGCACCTTGTGGCACCGCCGACTTGGCACGCCGCAGATCCACTTTGTTCGTGAGCCAATGGGCCAGCTTTCCGGCCAGCCAGCGCGCCTGCAGACGGTTGCGCGCGGGCCGGTCAGCTTCGGAACCCAGTAGCTGGAGATCCGATCCCTCCGGTGGCAAGACCAGCTGGCATCGCTCGATCGCCTGCAGGCCTGAGAGCAGTTCAGCGAAGGCAAACGCCGACAGGGCGGCACTCACTATTCCCACTTCCTGGCCTGTGCCGAGCAGAGGACGCACAAGGTCGATGACCCGGTCATTGCCCGTATTGCGGACCAGCCTCATGCTTTGATCGCTTTGGCGATGAGTGGAACCTTTCGGACTGGCTCGAGACGTGGCTGCGTCATTTCTTTGGCTGTGGTCTTGAGTTCGGCCGCCGTGCCGATTCTGGAGGCGGGTGCTCGGTTCTGCCAAGTGTTGCCCAAGCTTTGTCAAAATCCAGGCAGGACTAGTGGGATCCTCGCATAGAAAACAGCGGATCATGCCGCCCAACTCGTTCCAGGGCTGCGGCGACAGGCGGCTGAGGTCAGCCCGATCGCCATGTAGCAGCCCCCCCCCACACCATCGGGGATTACGTGGGAATCCATGAGTTGTGCCACCTGATCTACCCCAACCACCCCAAGGCTTTCTGGCAGCTGCTGGCCCGCCACGGCCCCGCCTACGCAACCCATCGGCAATGGCTGAAGGAGCGGGGAGGCATGTTGATGCCATGCGCACCACCCTCACCATCGACGACACCCTGCTGCGCCAGCTGCGGCAGAAGGCCCTCGACACCGGCAAGCCCTTCAAGCAGGTGGTCAACGACACCCTGCGCGCCGGCCTGGAGACGCCTGTGGCGGCGGCCCGGCCCCGTTATGTATGCCCAACCTTTTGCCTGACGCCAGCCGAGCTTCACATCCCCGTGATGCAATACCCCGCATCCACGTAGATCACCTGGCCGGTGATGCCGCTCGCCAGCGGGCTGGCCAGGAACGCCGCGGTGCTGCCCACCTCCTCCTGGGTGACGGTGCGGCGAAGGGGGGCTTTGCCCTCCACGTTGTGGATCATGTCGAGGATGCCGCCGATGGCGGAGCTGGCCAGGGTGCGGATCGGGCCGGCGCTGATGGCGTTCACGCGCACCTGCTTCTCGGGGCCCAGTTCGGCGGCCAAATAGCGCACCGAGGCCTCCAGGGCGGCCTTGGCCACGCCCATCACGTTGTAGTTAGGGATCGCCCGCTCGGCGCCCAGGTAGCTGAGGGTGATCACGCTGGCGCCGTTGTTGAACAGGGGCTTGGCGTAGCGGCAGAGGGGCGCCAGCGAATAGGCGCTCACCTCCAGGGCGCGGGCGAATCCCTCGGGGCTGATGGCGCTGTAATCGCCGATCAGTTCCTCCTTGCCGGCGAAGGCCAGGCAGTGCACCAGCACGTCGAGGGAGCCCCACTGCTCGGCCACGCGGGCGAACACCGCCTCGATCTGGGCCGGATCCTGCACGTTCAGGGGCTCGAACAGGCTGGGCGCCAGCGGGGCGGTGAGGTCGCGCACCTTGCCCTCGAAGCGTCCCTTCTCATCCGGCAGGTAGGTGACCCCCAGCTCGGCCCCGGCGGCGTGCAGCTGCTGGGCGATGCCCCAGGCGATCGACTTGTTGTTGGCGATGCCGGTGACGAGGGCCTTCTTGCCGCGCAGGTCGAGGAGCATGGGGGCTGCCGGCCGGGGGAGCGGCCGGGGGAGGAATGGCGGGATTCTCCCGCAGCACCGGGTTCAGCCCGGGGGGGCCGCCAGCAGCCACCGGGCCGAGGCTTGCCAGACCCGCCACCAGGTGCTCGAGCTTCTGCAGCTCCACCTGGAGATCAAGGGCCAGATCCTGCAGTTGCTGGGGTGTCGGGGCGGTCATGGCAGCGATGGGGGCGATCCGCCGAGCCGCAGCGCCCGTTGGCGGATGCGCTGCTGCCAGTGGGGGGCCAGATCCTCAAGGCGCACCAGATCGATGGCGGTGCCGGCCTCGGCGGCCGCGGCCAGGGCCGTGTCCACCACCTGCTCCACCACGCCCAGGGCGGCAGTGTGGGCCGTTGCGGGCAGGCCCGCCACCGCCAGGTCGAGATCGGAATGGCGGCGCAGACCCTGCGCCGTGGCGGCCGACCCGAACAGCCACACCGCCTCGATCTCCGGCCAGGCCGCCTGCAGGGCCTGGGCCGCGTCGGCGGCCGCGTCCAACAGCCGCTGGCGGCGCCGCTCCAGGGCTTCGGCCTCCTCGGCCCACTGCTGCCGCAGCACGGCGTGGTGGGGGTCAAGGGTGGGCATGGCAACAACGCGGAGGCGTCTGCCGGCCATTCTCGCTGGCGCCATTCCCCGCCTGTCGCCGGATCGCTGCAGGGGGAGCGTTTCAGCAGCGGCCGCCCCATGCGCGGAAATGGAAATAATTGCCTGATTCCGTAGCGTCTGCCACTTTGGCGCTGGGGCGGCGGTGAGATCTTCCGGGAATATTCGATCCTTCCCTTCTGTGAAGTCATCAATTCTGAGCCGCCTTGCCCTGGCTGGCCTGGCCCTTTCCCTCGCGGCTCCGCTGGCCCAGGGGCCTGCTGTGGCGGCCGAGTTCACCCTGGAGGGCTCCACGGTTCCCGACATTCAGAAGGCGATCAACCAGGGCCTGCTCTCGTCCAAAAAGCTGGTGCAGATGTACCTGGATCGCATCGCCGCCTACGACGGATCTCCCGGGCTCAATCTCAACTCCATCATCGCCCTTAACCCCAACGCGCTCGCCCAGGCCGCTGCCCTCGACCTGGAGCGCCTCACCAGTGGGGCCCGCTCGGCGCTCCATGGCATTCCGGTGCTGCTGAAGGACAACATCGACACCTCCTTCCTGCCCACCACAGCCGGCTTCCTCGGGCTCAAGGATTCGCTTCCCCCCGACAACGCCACCATCACCCAGAAGTTGATCGATGCGGGCGCGATCATCCTGGGCAAAGCCTCCCTCACCGAATTCGCCAACTACCTCACCTCCGGCATGCCCGCCGGCTACAGCTCGCTCAACGGCTACACCTTCAACCCCTACAACCCCGTTCCCCAGGCCGGCAGCGATGGCCGGCCGCAGCTCTCCACCGGCGGCTCCAGCGCCGGCTCCGGTGTGGCCATGGCCGCCAACTTCGCCTCCCTCGCGATCGGCACGGAAACCTCCGGCTCCATCCTCAGTCCCTCCAACCTGAATTCCCTGGTGGGCATCAAGCCCACCGTGGGTCTATGGAGCCGTGATGGCATCATTCCGATCGCCGCCAGCCAGGACACAGCCGGTCCGATGACCCGCAGCGTCACCGATGCCGCCATCCTGCTGGGGGCGCTCACCGGCGTAGACCCGAAGGATCCCCAGACCTCCGAGAGCGCCGGCAAGGCGAAGAGTGATTACACCCCCTACCTCAGCTCGATGCTCTGCAGGGAGCCCGCTTGGGCTATTACAGCAAGCCCAGTGGTGCCACCGCCAGCGGCGCCGAGCAGCTGACGATCTTTACTGCCGCCCTCGATACCCTGCGTGCGGAAGGTGCCACGGTTCTGGAGATACCCTTTACGCCGCCCACCAATAATTCATCGGTGCTTACTTATGAATTCAAGCGAGACTTGAACAGTTATCTGCAAAGCCTGGGTTCTTCGGCGCCCCTCCAGAGCATCGAAGATGTCGGTGATTTCATCGCCGATTACGTGGCGGCCAATCCTGCGGCGGACGGCCCCTTCAAATATGGCAAGGTGCGGGTTGATACGTCCAGCGCCATAGATCTCTCCCCCGGCAGCGCCAATGCCACGCAGTACGAAGCTGATCGTGCCCTGGACATTCTCAATTCCCGCACGCTCGGCATCGACAAGTTCATGGACGACAACGATCTGGATGCCATTATCTATAGCGGAACTGCCGGTGCGGGCATCGGCGCCAAGGCGGGCTACCCCACCATCATCGTGCCGGCCGGCTACCAGATCCTCAACAACAAAAGCCCCCTGGGCCTCTCCTTCCTGGCCAAGGCCTACGAGGAAGACAAATTGATCGGCTACGCCTACGACTTTGAGCAGGCCCATGCCTCGCGCATGTCTCCTTTGCTTACTCCCCCTCTGCCGGGCGAAACCATCACCACCGTGCCCGGCCCGCTGCCTCTGGCTGGGGCTGGAATCACCCTGGCCTGGAGCCGGCAGCTGCGGCGCCGCCTCAGAGGCTGCGCAGCCAATCGCTGAGGCTCCGCGCCACCTGCTGCACTCCCCCGCCTGCCTCCTGGATCAAGGCGCTGAAGCTGCTGGCGTAGTGGTCGACCGCGCGGGCGAACTCCGCGTTTGGCGGGGGTTCCTGGCCCCGTCGCACATAGACCCCTCCAAGGATCCGCTCGTACTCCCCTGAGCGGATCCAACGCAGCAGCTCGCTCACCCGCCGCACGGCAAAGGGGTGGGTGGTGGAAAGTTCGGGCAGGAAGCGCACGGCCCGATCCAGTGAGTCATCCCAGTCCTCGTACTCGGTTGCCTGTTGAATGAAGGCGTCAACATTCAGGCCTTTGATGCTGCCGCCGGCCAGTTTCATTAACGTGCGGCAGGTGATGCGTGGATCCCGCACAACAAGGGCGGCGGCTCTATCACAGGTAAGTTCCGCGGCTCGCGACCACTCCAGCAGCACCAGCTGGATCACCTGCAGCGGCAAGCCCGCCAGCGGCAGGCCGCTGCTGCCCATGGTCGGAGTGAATGTGGCCAACCTCATGGGCGATCACCGACTTGAGCTCGTCGTCGTCCAGCATTCCCACCAGGCCTGAGTTGAGGATCACAAGCGGTTTGTCGGCGCCAAATGCCATCGCATTCACCTCCGGTGTTTGCAAGACATAAAGGTCGTTCTGCACCTCCATATCAAGCGTTTGGAAGCATTCCTGGTAGTTGCTCCACAGCGCTGGTAGTTGCTTTGGTCCGATGCGGATGCCATTGGCAATCAGCCCCTGGCGGTAGGCGCGCTCAAAGCCAAATTCGAAGAGCTTGCGCACCACCTGGTCGATGTAGGGGATTTGGCGCAGTGCTGCGGTGGCGGCGCGATCGGCGGGATGCTCGTAGCTTTTGGGGCTGATCCCGCTCAGTCGATACGGGGTCGGAACGGTGCTTGTCATCACATGGGGGGCTATGGATGGGTATTGGGATTCCCACTCCCGATGTCGCGGTGATAGCGAGTGGTTTGAGGATCTTCACCTCGGCTGATTCGGGCGTGTTTGCACGGCTCTATTAGTTGCGGCTGCCTGGGCCATGATTCATGCCTGCCATCCCCAAGCGCGCGTTCGCCTGTGCCCATCTCCCCGCGCCCCCAGGCTGGGCCTGGCCAGCCTGGCCAGCCTGGCCAGCCTTGCTTGCCCGGCGGTCGCCGCGCTGCCGAAGCGCGCCTGGCCGCGATCGACCCCGCCCGCTATGGCGCCAGCCGCAACCATCTCGAGGGGGCCGTCACCCGCCTGTCGCCGTATATCCGGCACGGGGTGCTCACGCTGGCGGAGGTGCGTGACGCGGTGTTTGCGCGCTTGCGGCAGGGGGAGCCGCAGCTTGAGGCGGTCCAGGGAGACCTTTTCGGGGCTGCTGCTGTTGGGGGTGGGGCCGGTGGTGCTGCGCCTGCGTCGCCTGGCTGGAGCCCCGCCCAGCGCCGCGCCGGCGAGAAGCTGGTCGCCGAGCTCGGCTGGCGCGATTACTGGCAGCGGCTCTGGCGCCAGTGGGGTGACGGTATCTGGGACGACCGCGAACCGCTGAAGACCGGCCACCCGCCCGAGGCCTACGCCCCCGACCTCCCCGCCGACCTGGCGGCCGCCGCCACCGGCCTGGCCTGCATCGATGCCTTCGCGGCAGAGCTGATGGGCACGGGCTGGCTGCACAACCACGCCCGCATGTGGCTGGCGGCCTACGTGGTGCACTGGCGCCGCGTGCGCTGGCAGGCCGGGGCGCGCTGGTTTCTGCGCCACCTGCTCGATGGCGATCCCGCCAGCAACAACCTCAGCTGGCAGTGGGTGGCCAGCAGCTTCAGCCACAAGCCCTACTTTTTTAATCGCGCCAACCTGGAACGCTTCAGCAGCGGGCGCTTCTGCGCAACCTGTCCGGCCGCGGCCCGTGGCGGTGCCGGTGTGGTGGGGGGCTGTCCATTCGAGGCCAGCTACGAAACGCTGCAGGCGCGGCTGTTCCGGTCCCTGCCGCCCGCCGGCGCCCGCCCTGAGTCTGCTTCGGACCCTCCCTCCTCGGCTCCGCCGTCGGCATCGCTGCTCCTCCTGACGCCCCCCGCCGCCGGCCCCGCACCCCGCCGCCCGCTGGTGTGGGTGCACGGTGAAGCGCTGGGGCCCGCCAATCCCGCCCTGCGCGCCCACCCCGACGCGCCGGCGCTGTTCGTGTTTGATGCGGGCCCGGGGGCGGTGCCGCTGGCCCCAGGCCGGCTGCGCTTCCTGCGGGAGTGCCTGGCCGAGCTGCCCGTGGATGGGCGCGAGGGCGAGGTGGCCTCCGAGCTGCTCGCGGCGGCGGCGGCCCTGGGGGCCGATGGGATCGTGACCAGCCGGGCGGTGGATCCGCGCTTCGCCACGATCGCCGCCCAGGTGGCGGTGGCTCTGCCGCTGCATGTGCTGGAGCCCGAGCCGTTTGTGGCCCTGCCCTTCGATGGGCCCGGCGCGCCCGAGCTGCGCCGCTTCTCGCGCTACTGGCGGCGGGCGGAGCCGCTTGTGTGGGCTGGCGCCTCCGCAGACACTGGGAACCGCTGACGCCCCTGCCCCCTTGTCCTCCTTCAAGAGCCTTGAGCTCGACACCTGGCAGCGCGGCGCGGCCGCCTACGACCGCCTGTTCGGTGCGGTCACCTGCGAGGCGGTAACGCCGCTGCTGGACGCCCTCGCGGTCGGTCCGGGCCAGCAGCTGCTCGACATCTGCTGCGGCACCGGCCAGGCGTTGGCGGTGGCGCTGGAGCGGGGTGCGGCGGTCTGGGGTGTCGATCTGGCGCCGGCGATGGTCGAGCGGTCCCGCTCCCGTGCCCCCGCGGCCACCGTCGTCGCCGGCGACGCGGAGGCGCTTCCGTTCGAAGACGGCCGCTTCGATGCCGCCGCCTGTTGCTTCGGCCTCAATCACCTGCCGGATCAGGAGCGGGCCCTGGCGGAGGCCTGGCGCGTGTTGCGGCCCGGCGGCCTCTACGGGTTCACGATCTGGTGCCCGCCGGGGCCTTCGAAGTTCCATGAGCTTGTCCAGGAGGCCATCCGCAGCCACGGCCGGGTCGACGTGCCCGCCCCCGTCGACGCGCCACGGCTGCGCTTCGGTGAGCCGGAGCTCTGCCTGGCGCTGCTGCAGGCCGCGGGTTTCGAGCAGGCGGAGGTGCGCGAGCTGCCGCTCGCCTTCACGCTGGACTCCCCCCACACCGTTTTGGAGCTGGCCGCCACCTCCCCGCGGGTGTCGCGGCTGCTGGCGCTGCAGAGCGCCGACGACCGCCAGCGCATCGAGGAGGCGATCTTCGCTGGAGCCCTGGCGTTCCGGCGCGGTGACCACCTGCATCTGCCGATCCCGGCCCTGCTGACGGTGGGACGGAAACCGGCCTGAGCGGCCTGCTGTCGGGAGCTGCCCACCCCTTGCCTGCGGTGCTCCCCCCATTCTCGTTACCCTCTGCCCAACACCAGCATCTGTCCGCCCCGCGATGGCCGTCACCTACCCGCGCAAGATCAACAACCGCATCGGCCCCCGCGAAGTGATGGCCGAGGTGGTGAAGGAGCGCAAGCTGCAGGTGCTATTCCTGAACAGCTACCGCTTCAACGAGCAGCGCTCCTGCCAGGAGCTCACCGCCCTGATCGAAGTGCTTGACGGCAAGCCCCGTGAGCTGGTGCGCGACCTCTCGCACCACATCATGGATGAGGCCCGCCATGCGGTGTGGCTCACCGATCTGCTGGTGGAGATGGGCGAGGAGATCGCCAACCCGGAGAGCGGCTCCTATATCGATGAGCTCAACCGCCTTTTCGACAAGAAGAGCGGCGATGAAGTGAAAAACGAAGACGGTCTGATCGCGGTGCTCGCCTCGATCAACGCCACCGAGAAGCGTGGTTGCCAGGCCTTCTCTGCCCACATCAACGCCCTGCGCCAGGCCCCCGCCAGCGAGGAGAACACCCTGATCCGCGAAACCCTGGAGAAGATCCTTCCCGAGGAGGCCGCCCACGTGAGCTGGGGCAGCCGCTGGCTGGGCCGCATCGCCGCCCGCAGCCCGGAGCACCGCGTCCGCGTGAATGCCGCCAAGCGCAAATACGCGATGATCGAGCACGCCGCCTTTGAGGCGGGCATGGACATCACGGCCGGCGCCGAGCTGCGCCGCCTCGGCAACCTGGTGGAGATCACCAACACCCTGCCGCTGTGGGAGCGGCCCGGCTACCTGCTGGACCGTCTGCCGCACGCGCTTCTCTCGCAGGATCTGCAGAAGTCGCGGTTCCAGGCGGCTCGCCGGGTTTGGGAGGAGAAGCCCGAGCTGCTGGTGGAGAAGTTCATCCCGATGTTCCTCGACGGCCTGCGCAACCTGCGCCCTTCCCTCGCCGCCCAGCCGTAGGTCAGCGCGACCGACCCGCCACCGCCCCATGGCCCACCTCGGCCTGCTCTGCCCCGCCGCGGCCAGCCACCTGATGGTGATGGGCGGTCTGGGCCATGAGCTCCAGCGGCGCGGTCACCGCGTGACGCTGGTGGGCATCCCCGACGCGGCCCCGGCCGCAGCGGCGGCCGGCCTGGGTTTCGCTCCGATCGCGGTGGTGGAATGCCCGCCGGGCACCGCGAAGGCGGCCCTCGAGCACATCGGCTCCCTGAGCGGCCTGGCCGCCTTCCGCGCCACCTTCGCCCAGCTGCAACGCTCCACCGCCCTGCTGCTGCGCGACGGTCCCCGGGTGCTGCGGGAGCTGGGGGTGGACGGCCTGGTGGTCGATCAGACCAGCTTCGCCGGCCCCACCCTCGCCGAGCAGCTGGGGTTGCCCTTCGTGAGTGTCTGCAGCGCCCTGCCCCTCAACGCCGACCCCGCCGTTCCCCCCTTTCAATTCGGCTGGGGAACCTCCTCCTCCCGCTGGGGCCGCCTGCGCAACCGCCTGGCCTATCGGCTGAACGCCCGGCTGCTGGCCCCGATCCAGGCGGAGATCGCCACCCACCGCGCTGCCGCCGGCCTACCTCCGCTGCGGCGCGGCGCCGATCCCCATTCACGGCTGGCCCAGATCTGCCAGCTGCCGCCGGAGTTTGATTTCCCCCGCCGCTCCCCGCCAGCCTGCCTCCACTACACCGGCCCCCTCACGGTGCCCGCCATCCGGCCCGAAGTGCCCTTCCCCTGGGACCGGCTCACGGGCCAGCCGCTGTTCTACGCCTCCCTGGGCACGATCCAGAACCGCCAGCTCGATCGGTTTGTGACCTTGGCGGAGGCCTGCCGCCACCTGGACGCCCAGCTGGTGATCAGCCTCGGTGGTGGCTGTGCGTCCGAGGATCTGCCGCCCCTGCCCGGTTCGCCGCTGGTGGTGGGCCGGGCTCCCCAGCTGGAGCTGCTGAAGCGGGCCGCCCGTCTGGCCTGGAGCGGCGCCGGCGCGGTGGTGCCCCTGCGGCAGCTCACGGCGCCCCGCCTGCGGGCCGCGATCGAGCGGGTGCTGGCTGATGGCGAGGTGCGCGCCCAGGCCCAGCGCCTGCAGGCGGCGATCCAGCGCTGCGGCGGTGTGGGCCGCGCCGCTGATCTGATCGAGCGGGCGCTGGCGAGCGGGCAGCCGGTGCTGGGCTGAGGCCTTGCTGATCCCCGTCCCTTGGCGGCTGCTGGAGCCCCCCCCCGATCCGCCACCCCTGCAGGAGCCCCTGCTGCTCTCCCTGGATGTGCGCGACCCGCTCCCCGATCCCGTGCGGGCGGATCTGGCGGCCAGCCTGGTGCCGGTGGAGCAGCAGCGGTGGGAGGCCCTGCGGCTGCCGGAGGATCGGGAGCGGTTTCTGCGGGGCCGGGGGGCACTGCGGCGTCTGCTGGGGGCCTGGCGCGATGAGCCGCCGGAGGCGGTGCCGATCGGGGTGGGAGCCCATGGCAAGCCCTGCTGCACCGGCGGCCCGGAGTTCAACCTCAGCCATTCCGGCGATCTGATCCTGTTGGCGGTGCATCAGCAGCGGCCGGTGGGGGTGGATGTGGAGCAACAGCGCCCGGGAATGGCATGGCGCCCGATCGCGCGGCGGGTGTTGCCGCCGGGGGAGTGGCAGGCGCTGGAGGCGCTCGCGACGGCGGCCGAGCAGGAGGCGGCTGAGCAGGAGGCGGCCGAGGCCTTCCTGTTGGCCTGGTGCCGGCTGGAGGCGCGGCTCAAGGCCCAGGGGCTGGGGTTGGCGGGGCTGGGGCAGCCGGTTTCGGTCGCTGCCGAGGGGGAGGGCTTGGGCGTGCTCACGAGCGATGTGGAGCTGTGGGATGTGGCCGTGCCGCCCGGCTATCGGGCGGCGCTGGCCCTGGCTTCGCCCCCCTAATTCCCCCACTCCCCTGACGTGCTGTTCTTAATCTCTGGATCTGATCTATAAAGGAGCGGTTGGTGCTTGTATAGGAAAAGGTCCGCATGGCTACACAATTCGTTCCGGCGGCCTCAGGCGTCACGGGTGCGTCACCAGTGGCTTCCGTCTCCCCCACCGATGGTTCGGTGGTTGGTCTTCTCGATCGCTCCGATAGCAGCGCCGGCTCTGTTTATCCCTACTTCTATGACGATTATCTGCTAACGGGCATTCTGCCAGAGGTGCCGATCCATATCACGTTCGAGGCTGAATTTGATCCCTATCTGGAGATCCTTAACGCCGACAGCCTGGAGCTGGTGACCTGGCAGCGGGGCTGGGATGCCAATAGCCCACTCACCTTCTCCTTTCTGCCGCGTGCCGGGACGAGTTACCGCCTGCGCCTCAGCGGTTGGTCAGAGCATGATCTCGGCCATTACGTTCTTAGGGTCGAGCCGGCGTCAACCCTGCCAATCACGGCCACCATTGACTCGGTGCCGGGAGAGTGGAGTGGTTCGCTCGATTTCCAGGACCTCCAGCACCCTCTGCTGCCCGGTCACTTCAGCGAAGACATCCTGCTTAAGGATCTGCCGGCGGGGGCACCGGTTGAGGTATCGCTTAAGAGCCAATTCAATGGCAAGCTTCAGATTCTCAACGCCCAGACCTTGGAGCTGTTGGCCGGTGATTCCCAGTACTTCAGGGGTCTCGATGCCCGGGTCACGGTAACGCCCACGGCCGGCGCCAACCTGCTGGCGCGGGTCAGCAGCACCTATTACATCGAAGTAGGCGCCTACACCCTGCGCACCCTGCCGGGCCGCAATGTGGATCTGGTGATTACCAGCGCCAGCGCTCCCTCGCAGGGCACGGTGGGTGAGCCGTTGACCGTCTCCTGGACAGTACGCAATGGCGGCGATAGTACGGCGCTCGGGGGCTGGGCTGATGAGATCTATCTCTCCGACGATCCTGTCTACGACGGTCGCGATCTTGAGCTTGCCTTTGTGGGTCGTGGCGATCATCTCTACGCTGGTGAGAGTTACACGGCTACTGCCACGGCTTCACTGCTGAGCACGGGCAAGTCGGGGTTGAACTACCTGATCTTCCGCGCCAACCCGTTGCGCGATCTGGTGGAGAGTACTGAGGCCAATAATGAGATTGTTGTACCGATCGAGCTCGACCTCAATGGACCGGATCTCAAGGCGACGGCCCTGAGTGTTCCCGCCGTGGTCGGCCTGGGGAGCTCGTTCGATGTCAGCTATAGGGTAGATAATCTTGGTGCCATTGCCGCCCAGCCATCCTGGACGGAATCGATCTATATCTCGGCCGATGATGTTTTCGATAACGGCGACCATTTCCTCAGCGAGCGCAGCGTCGCTGTCGCAGGGTTGCCTCCCCTGCCGGCGGGAGGCTTCAGGCTGCACAACGAAAGACTCACCATCCCCACGGGCTACTCCACCGGCACGAACTATCTGCTGCTGCGCGTCAATCCCGATCGCGGTCTTGGTGAGATTGATCTCAGCAATAACACGCTGGCCGTTCCCCTGCTCCTCGGAGACGGCGGCCCGGATCTCACGGTGGCCACCGCCAGTGCGCCATTAAGCGCCGGGCTTGGCTCCCGGGTTGATGTCAGCTGGACGGTAGCCAATGGGGGTGATGCGGCCGCTGAGGCCACCTGGACAGACCAGCTGTGGTTCTCCGAGGATCCCGTGTTCGGCCCTGATGATCTGTTCCTCAGGGAGGTTGGCCGTTCCTCATCCGCGCCCCTGGCAGCGGGGGAGCGTTATACGAGCCGCCAATCCATCCGTCTGCCCGACAGTGCAAAGCTTGGCCGCAACTACTTGCTGGTTCGTGCCAATGCGGGCTGGGAGGGTTCCCAGGGGGAATC